>NZ_JBPPGJ010000174.1:0-202 GCF_051594765.1 Oryzibacillus soli | reverse complement strand
GCGCACCCCTGATAAGGGTGAGGTCGGTGGTTCGAGTCCACTAAGGCCCACTTTATCCCCACATGGGGCCATAGCTCAGCTGGGAGAGCGCCTGCCTTGCAAGCAGGAGGTCAGCGGTTCGATCCCGCTTGGCTCCACCATTTAGACCATAAACTGACAGTTGCAACGTGCTGAAGGTTATGGTAAGATAGCATTCGCTGTT
>NZ_JBPPGJ010000173.1:0-203 GCF_051594765.1 Oryzibacillus soli | reverse complement strand
GGGGCCCCCGAAAAGTAATCGGCATAAGCTACAACGCTTATCTTCACTTTTTGGGGTGAGTTATGGTGGAGCCAAGCGGGATCGAACCGCTGACCTCCTGCTTGCAAGGCAGGCGCTCTCCCAGCTGAGCTATGGCCCCATGTGGGGATAAAGTGGGCCTTAGTGGACTCGAACCACCGACCTCACCCTTATCAGGGGTGCGC
>NZ_JBPPGJ010000172.1:0-205 GCF_051594765.1 Oryzibacillus soli | reverse complement strand
GTGGTGTGGGTTCGTAGATACAACAACGTTAACTGAAAGCACCGGTAGATCAAGAGACATCAAGGTCAAGAGACATCAAGGTCAAGAGACATCAAGGCCAAGAGACATTGAAGGTCAAGAGACATCAAGGTCAAGAGACATCAAGGTCAAGAGACATTGAAGGTCAAGAGACATCAAGGTCAAGAGACATGAAGGTCAAGTGACA
>NZ_JBPPGJ010000171.1:0-205 GCF_051594765.1 Oryzibacillus soli | reverse complement strand
GTGGTGTGGGTTCGTAGATACAACAACGTTAACTGAAAGCACCGGTAGATCAAGAGACATCAAGGTCAAGAGACATCAAGGTCAAGAGACATCAAGGCCAAGAGACATTGAAGGTCAAGAGACATCAAGGTCAAGAGACATGAAGGTCAAGAGACATCGAAGATCAAGTGACATGAAGGTCAAGAGACATTGAGGGTCAAGAGAC
>NZ_JBPPGJ010000170.1:0-208 GCF_051594765.1 Oryzibacillus soli | reverse complement strand
ATCTGTTCCTTCGGGGACAGGTTAGCGGCGGACGGGTGAGTAACACGTAGGCAACCTGCCTGTAAGACTGGGATAACTTCCGGAAACGGATGCTAATACCGGATACGTTGCGTTCCCGCATGGGGATGCATGGAAAGTCGGGGTAACCTGACACTTATGGATGGGCCTGCGGCGCATTAGCTAGTTGGTGGGGTAACGGCTCACCAAG
>NZ_JBPPGJ010000169.1:0-209 GCF_051594765.1 Oryzibacillus soli | reverse complement strand
CTTACAGGCAGGTTGCCTACGTGTTACTCACCCGTCCGCCGCTAACCTGTCCCCGAAGGAACAGATCCGCTCGACTTGCATGTATTAGGCACGCCGCCAGCGTTCGTCCTGAGCCAGGATCAAACTCTCCAAAAAGGTTTGTTCGATATAGCTCATTCATTACACTTGGCTGTGTTTGTTGTTACTACTCGTTGTTCAGTTTTCAAGGA
>NZ_JBPPGJ010000168.1:0-210 GCF_051594765.1 Oryzibacillus soli | reverse complement strand
CTTTCCATGCATCCCCATGCGGGAACGCAACGTATCCGGTATTAGCATCCGTTTCCGGAAGTTATCCCAGGCTTACAGGCAGGTTGCCTACGTGTTACTCACCCGTCCGCCGCTAACCTGTCCCCGAAGGAACAGATCCGCTCGACTTGCATGTATTAGGCACGCCGCCAGCGTTCGTCCTGAGCCAGGATCAAACTCTCCAAAAAGGTT
>NZ_JBPPGJ010000167.1:0-210 GCF_051594765.1 Oryzibacillus soli | reverse complement strand
GCCTGAATCCACTTCCTCGAAATGCCTCTTGGCGACCGAGGGGGCTTGTCCCCCGACGCGGGAATACGGTGTTATCTGTAGTTGTCCACTTCCTCGAATCGGCCCAAGAAATCGTCTTTCCATGTCTTTACCCATCCTTCAAGGTTTTCAATACTTCTTTTATAAGGGCTTTAAGGGTTCATCCGATTTCCTCGAAGGGGTTCACCAGGG
>NZ_JBPPGJ010000166.1:0-211 GCF_051594765.1 Oryzibacillus soli | reverse complement strand
CACTTCCTCGAATCGGCCCAAGAAATCGTCTTTCCATGTCTTTACCCATCCTTCAAGGTTTTCAATACTTCTTTTATAAGGGCTTTAAGGGTTCATCCGATTTCCTCGAAGGGGTTCACCAGGGTGGCGGGATGGCTGGGGGGTAGCCGATGGGATCAAGGGATGGTCTCTTCCACCAATCGGCTTTCCAGTCCTTCTCGCCTTTCCAATG
>NZ_JBPPGJ010000165.1:0-211 GCF_051594765.1 Oryzibacillus soli | reverse complement strand
TTGGTGAGCCGTTACCCCACCAACTAGCTAATGCGCCGCAGGCCCATCCATAAGCGACAGCTTGCGCCGTCTTTCCATGCATCCCCATGCGGGAACGCAACGTATCCGGTATTAGCATCCGTTTCCGGAAGTTATCCCAGGCTTACAGGCAGGTTGCCTACGTGTTACTCACCCGTCCGCCGCTAACCTGTCCCCGAAGGAACAGATCCGC
>NZ_JBPPGJ010000164.1:0-212 GCF_051594765.1 Oryzibacillus soli | reverse complement strand
CTTGGTGAGCCGTTACCCCACCAACTAGCTAATGCGCCGCAGGCCCATCCATAAGTGTCAGGTTACCCCGACTTTCCATGCATCCCCATGCGGGAACGCAACGTATCCGGTATTAGCATCCGTTTCCGGAAGTTATCCCAGGCTTACAGGCAGGTTGCCTACGTGTTACTCACCCGTCCGCCGCTAACCTGTCCCCGAAGGAACAGATCCGC
>NZ_JBPPGJ010000163.1:0-213 GCF_051594765.1 Oryzibacillus soli | reverse complement strand
GTCGAAGCGTGCTATATTAGTCTTCCGGCCGCGAGAGCGACGGTGAGAGTAAGTAAGTAACTTCAAGTTAGCTCCTTGAAAACTGAACAACGAGTAGTAACAACAAACACAGCCAAGTGTAATGAATGAGCTATATCGAACAAACCTTTTTGGAGAGTTTGATCCTGGCTCAGGACGAACGCTGGCGGCGTGCCTAATACATGCAAGTCGAGC
>NZ_JBPPGJ010000162.1:0-216 GCF_051594765.1 Oryzibacillus soli | reverse complement strand
GGCAATAAAGGGATTCATCCGACAAAGACATTAGAAAGGCGAGAAGGACTGGAAAGCCGATTGGTGGAAGAGACCTTCCCTTGATCCCATCGGCTACCCCCCAGCCATCCCGCCACCCTGGTGAACCCCTTCGAGGAAATCGGATGAACCCTTAAAGCCCTTATAAAAACCTTGAAGGATGGGTAAGAGACATGGAAAGACGATTTCTTGGGCCGA
>NZ_JBPPGJ010000161.1:0-221 GCF_051594765.1 Oryzibacillus soli | reverse complement strand
GCTGCCTCCCGTAGGAGTCTGGGCCGTGTCTCAGTCCCAGTGTGGCCGATCACCCTCTCAGGTCGGCTACGCATCGTCGCCTTGGTGAGCCGTTACCCCACCAACTAGCTAATGCGCCGCAGGCCCATCCATAAGTGTCAGGTTACCCCGACTTTCCATGCATCCCCATGCGGGAACGCAACGTATCCGGTATTAGCATCCGTTTCCGGAAGTTATCCCAG
>NZ_JBPPGJ010000160.1:0-221 GCF_051594765.1 Oryzibacillus soli | reverse complement strand
CTCGCAGTCCATCTCCAGTCGGGTTCTTGGTTCTATTGGGGGGTTCAAGATCTTGATTCCTGATGGGCTTTCTTCTTTAGGTTCTGGACAATTGCAGATAACGTTGTTGTATTCACGAACCCTCACTGGCTTAAGGGGCGCCAGCCCCGGGTCCGACGGACTTAGCCAGTGCAGGGTTGTCTGCTGAATCCTCTTCCTCGAAATGCCTCTTGCAGACCAAG
>NZ_JBPPGJ010000159.1:0-223 GCF_051594765.1 Oryzibacillus soli | reverse complement strand
TAAATACAGATTAGGATAATAGAAATTGAAACACAATTGGTTAAGGTCACAAAACTCAAAAAACATGAAAGAGCGCTTTTTGGAAGGACATGAATGTGATACACGGAAGACAGTAACTACGCATAACACCGTATCTACGCGGCGGGCCTGTCGGCCCTTGGTCTGCAAGAGGCATTTCGAGGAAGCGGATTCAGCAGACAACCCAGCACCACCTAACCGCGTC
>NZ_JBPPGJ010000158.1:0-227 GCF_051594765.1 Oryzibacillus soli | reverse complement strand
CCTTAGTGGACTCGAACCACCGACCTCACCCTTATCAGGGGTGCGCTCTAACCAGCTGAGCTAAAGGCCCTTATTGCCATTGAAGGATTAACCCCTTCAAAACTGAACACGAGTAAGTAACATCAGCCGATTGTCTTGCATTGTACCGTGACGCTACGGTCACGAGGTACTCCATAGAAAGGAGGTGATCCAGCCGCACCTTCCGATACGGCTACCTTGTTACGACT
>NZ_JBPPGJ010000157.1:0-228 GCF_051594765.1 Oryzibacillus soli | reverse complement strand
CCTTAGTGGACTCGAACCACCGACCTCACCCTTATCAGGGGTGCGCTCTAACCAGCTGAGCTAAAGGCCCTTATTGCCATTGAAGGATTAACCCCTTCAAAACTGAACACGAGTAAGTAACATCAGCCGATTGTCTTGCATATTGTGTCCGCCAGCCTACAGCTGACATGGACTCCATAGAAAGGAGGTGATCCAGCCGCACCTTCCGATACGGCTACCTTGTTACGA
>NZ_JBPPGJ010000156.1:0-228 GCF_051594765.1 Oryzibacillus soli | reverse complement strand
CGATTGGTGGAAGAGACCTTCCCTTGATCCCATCGGCTACCCCCCAGCCATCCCGCCACCCTGGTGAACCCCTTCGTGGAAATCGGATGAACCCTTAAAGCCCTGTAAAAGAAGTATTGAAAACCTTGAAGGATGGGTAAGAGACATGGAAAGACGATTTCTTGGGCCGATTCGAGGAAGTGGACAACTACAGATAACACCGTATTCCCGCGTCGGGGGACAAGCCCC
>NZ_JBPPGJ010000155.1:0-235 GCF_051594765.1 Oryzibacillus soli | reverse complement strand
GCTCCCCGAGCAGGACTCGAACCTGCGACAACTCGATTAACAGTCGAGTGCTCTACCGACTGAGCTATCAGGGAATAAAACAACTATTATGCAGTTCAGGACTTGCGCCCTGAAAACCGGATGCGAAACTTCCGAAAACCAATGGATAAGCCCTCGACCGATTAGTACTGGTCAGCTCCACGTGTTGCCACGCTTCCACCCCCAGCCTATCAACCTCGTCGTCTTCAAGGGGTCT
>NZ_JBPPGJ010000154.1:0-236 GCF_051594765.1 Oryzibacillus soli | reverse complement strand
CGACTGGAGATGGACTGCGAGCAATCATCTCGTTCGACGGAACCTTGATTCTTAAGATCGATGGGGGTTCAAGATCAAGGGATTCCTGAACGAAATCGTCTTAAGGTCTTTACCCATCAAGAATTTCAATACTTATCTAAGGGCAATAAAGGGATTCATCCGACAAAGACATTAGAAAGGCGAGAAGGACTGGAAAGCCGATTGGTGGAAGAGACCTTCCCTTGATCCCATCGGCT
>NZ_JBPPGJ010000153.1:0-238 GCF_051594765.1 Oryzibacillus soli | reverse complement strand
TTTCGAGGGAGCGGATTCAGCAGACAACCCAACACCACCTAACCGCGTCGCGGCCGGTCGGGACCCAGCTGCGCTGATGGATCGGGGCTTCCTTAAGGTGGTGTGGGTTCGTAGATACAACAACGTTAACTGAAAGCACCGGTAGATCAAGAGACATCAAGGTCAAGAGACATCAAGGTCAAGAGACATCAAGGCCAAGAGACATTGAAGGTCAAGAGACATCAAGGTCAAGAGACAT
>NZ_JBPPGJ010000152.1:0-239 GCF_051594765.1 Oryzibacillus soli | reverse complement strand
GGATAAGCCCTCGACCGATTAGTACTGGTCAGCTCCACGTGTTGCCACGCTTCCACCCCCAGCCTATCAACCTCGTCGTCTTCAAGGGGTCTTACTAATTGGGAAATCTCATCTTGAGGGGGGCTTCACGCTTAGATGCTTTCAGCGCTTATCCCGTCCGTACTTGGCTACCCAGCTATGCTCCTGGCGGAACAACTGGTACACCAGCGGTACGTCCATCCCGGTCCTCTCGTACTAAG
>NZ_JBPPGJ010000151.1:0-248 GCF_051594765.1 Oryzibacillus soli | reverse complement strand
TATCACCAAACGAGCTTGCTTATTCACTTTTCTTCACTGTTTCTCAACAGCGAATGCTATCTTACCACAACCGTCGACACCTTTGCAACCGTTAATTGCTTCCAGTTTCGGGGCCCCCGAAAAGTAATCGGCATAAGCTAGAACGCTTATCTTCACTTTTTGGGGTGAGTTATGGTGGAGCCAAGCGGGATCGAACCGCTGACCTCCTGCTTGCAAGGCAGGCGCTCTCCCAGCTGAGCTATGGCCCC
>NZ_JBPPGJ010000150.1:0-252 GCF_051594765.1 Oryzibacillus soli | reverse complement strand
AGTATTGAATATCTTGATGGGTAAAGACCTTAAGACGATTTCGTTCAGGAATCCCTTGATCTTGAACCCCATCGTTTTTAAGAATCAAGGTTCCGTCGAACGAGATGATTGCTCGCAGTCCATCTCCAGTCGGGTTCTTGGTTCTATTGGGGGGTTCAAGATCTTGATTCCTGATGGGCTTTCTTCTTTAGGTTCTGGACAATTGCAGATAACGTTGTTGTATTCACGAACCCTCACTGGCTTAAGGGGCGC
>NZ_JBPPGJ010000149.1:0-259 GCF_051594765.1 Oryzibacillus soli | reverse complement strand
TAAAAGAAGTATTGAAAACCTTGAAGGATGGGTAAGAGACATGGAAAGACGATTTCTTGGGCCGATTCGAGGAAGTGGACAACTACAGATAACACCGTATTCCCGCGTCGGGGGACAAGCCCCTCGGTCGCCAAGAGGCATTTCGAGGAAGTGGATTCAGGCGACACACCCGCACCACCTAACCGCGTCGCGGCCAGTCGGGAACCGGCTTTGCCTTTGGCTCCATGCTACCTTTAAGGTGGTGGGGCGTCGGGAATAC
>NZ_JBPPGJ010000148.1:0-261 GCF_051594765.1 Oryzibacillus soli | reverse complement strand
GACCTTGATGTCTCTTGACCTTGATGTCTCTTGAACTTCAATGTCTCTTGGCCTTGATGTCTCTTGACCTTGATGTCTCTTGATCTTGATGTCTCTTGATCTTGATGTCTCTTGATCTATCGGTGCTTTCAGTTAACGTTGTTGTATCTACGAACCCACACCACCTTAAGGAAGCCCCGATCCATCAGCGCAGCTGGGTCCCGACCGGCCGCGACGCGGTTAGGTGGTGTTGGGTTGTCTGCTGAATCCGCTCCCTCGAAA
>NZ_JBPPGJ010000147.1:0-265 GCF_051594765.1 Oryzibacillus soli | reverse complement strand
GTAAGACCCCTTGAAGACGACGAGGTTGATAGGCTGGGGGTGGAAGCGTGGCAACACGTGGAGCTGACCAGTACTAATCGGTCGAGGGCTTATCCTACTCCCACCAAAGTGAAGCATATGCTGATGAAGCGTATTCCGAGTACTTTGGCGGGGACCCAAAAGATTGTTTTCGGAAAATTTCGCATCCGGTTTTCAAGGTGCAAACCTTGACTGTTTGGTGATAATGGCGGAGGGGAACCACGCGTTCCCATCTCGAACACGACCG
>NZ_JBPPGJ010000146.1:0-267 GCF_051594765.1 Oryzibacillus soli | reverse complement strand
ATACGAAAAGCACGATTTGAAAAGCAAGGCAACCTCTAACAGCCGCAATGGGAAGACAAAGAAAACGGTGACGAGCGAATACGGTGAGATGGAGATCCAGGTCCCACGCGACCGTAACGGCGAGTTTGAACCGATGATCGTCAAGAAGCATCAATCGAATGTAACCGGCATTGAAGACCAGATTATCGCGATGTACGCCAAGGGCGTGAGCACGCGTGACATCCAGGATCATCTGAACCGGTTGTACGGGATTGACGTCTCTCCTAC
>NZ_JBPPGJ010000145.1:0-267 GCF_051594765.1 Oryzibacillus soli | reverse complement strand
AGCCATTGTTCAAATTGAATTAAGTCGATATCTCTCTTCATGAAAAAATAAAGTTTTCGATGAGCATCTTTTAAATTTAACTCCATTGAATCACCCACAATAAATATATCTTTCGCCGATTTCTTATAACGTTGTTGTATCTACGAACCCACACCACCTTAAGGAAGCCCCGATCCATCAGCGCAGCTGGGTCCCGACCGGCCGCGACGCGGTTAGGTGGTGCTGGGTTGTCTGCTGAATCCGCTCCCTCGAAATGCCACATGCAGA
>NZ_JBPPGJ010000144.1:0-268 GCF_051594765.1 Oryzibacillus soli | reverse complement strand
ACGTTGTTGTATTCCCGACGCCCCACCACCTTAAAGGTAGCATGGAGCCAAAGGCAAAGCCGGTTCCCGACTGGCCGCGACGCGGTTAGGTGGTGCGGGTGTGTCGCCTGAATCCACTTCCTCGAAATGCCTCTTGGCGATCGAGGGGGCTTGTCCCCCGACGCGGGAATACGGTGTTATCTGTAGTTGTCCACTTCCTCGAATCGGCCCAAGAAATCGTCTTTCCATGTCTCTTACCCATCCTTCAAGGTTTTCAATACTTCTTTTA
>NZ_JBPPGJ010000143.1:0-270 GCF_051594765.1 Oryzibacillus soli | reverse complement strand
GCGTCGGAGTTAAGGCGTCTCACCGCCTTAACTGCGAAAGGCCGGGCCAAGACCCGGCTGCTTGCGCAACTTAAGGCGGCTGCAAGCCTTATCCCGGGTCTAGACCCGGCAGCGTCGGAGTTAAGGCGTTTCACCGCCTTAAATGCGAAAGGCCGGGCCAAGACCCGGCTGCTTGCGCAGCTTAAGGCGGCTGCAAGCCTTAACCCGGGTCTAGCTCCGGCAGCGTCGGAGTTAAGGCGTCTCACCGCCTTAACTGCGAAAGGCCGGGCC
>NZ_JBPPGJ010000142.1:0-275 GCF_051594765.1 Oryzibacillus soli | reverse complement strand
CCATGTGGGTTTCCCCATTCGGACATCCCCGGATCAAAGCCTGCTTACGGCTCCCCGAGGCGTTTCGTCGTTCGCTACGTCCTTCTTCGGCTCCTGGCGCCTAGGCATCCTCCGTGCGCTCTTATTAGCTTATCCAGCTATAAGTGTAAACACTTAAAAGATGTTTTCGGAATTGTTTCGCTATCCAGTTTTCAAGGAACAAGGGTGAATCTCACACAAGTGAGACCCGCTTGGCAACGTCCTACTCTCCCAGGACCCTGCGGTCCAAGTACCAT
>NZ_JBPPGJ010000141.1:0-278 GCF_051594765.1 Oryzibacillus soli | reverse complement strand
GTTTCGTCGTTCGCTACGTCCTTCTTCGGCTCCTGGCGCCTAGGCATCCTCCGTGCGCTCTTATTAGCTTATCCAGCTAAAGAACATTACTTTAGATGTTTTCGGAATTGTTTCGCTATCCAGTTTTCAAGGAACAAGGTGAATCTCACACAAGTGAGACCCGCTTGGCAACGTCCTACTCTCCCAGGACCCTGCGGTCCAAGTACCATCGGCGCTGAAGGGCTTAACGGTCGTGTTCGAGATGGGTACGCGTGGTTCCCCTTCGCCATTATCACCAA
>NZ_JBPPGJ010000140.1:0-281 GCF_051594765.1 Oryzibacillus soli | reverse complement strand
TCTCGTGGTGTGACGGGCGGTGTGTACAAGACCCGGGAACGTATTCACCGCGGCATGCTGATCCGCGATTACTAGCAATTCCGACTTCATGCAGGCGAGTTGCAGCCTGCAATCCGAACTGAGACCGGCTTATAAGGATTGGCTCCGCATCGCTGCTTCGCTGCCCGTTGTACCGGCCATTGTAGTACGTGTGTAGCCCAGGTCATAAGGGGCATGATGATTTGACGTCATCCCCACCTTCCTCCGGTTTGTCACCGGCAGTCATCTTAGAGGGCCCACCA
>NZ_JBPPGJ010000139.1:0-281 GCF_051594765.1 Oryzibacillus soli | reverse complement strand
TGGTGGGCCCTCTAAGATGACTGCCGGTGACAAACCGGAGGAAGGTGGGGATGACGTCAAATCATCATGCCCCTTATGACCTGGGCTACACACGTACTACAATGGCCGGTACAACGGGCAGCGAAGCAGCGATGCGGAGCGAATCCTTATAAGCCGGTCTCAGTTCGGATTGCAGGCTGCAACTCGCCTGCATGAAGTCGGAATTGCTAGTAATCGCGGATCAGCATGCCGCGGTGAATACGTTCCCGGGTCTTGTACACACCGCCCGTCACACCACGAGA
>NZ_JBPPGJ010000138.1:0-281 GCF_051594765.1 Oryzibacillus soli | reverse complement strand
CCCTACCAGCGTGACATTATGGACGCGATCAACGACCCGACCGTGCCGGAGGTCGTGGTCATGAGCTCCGCGCAGGTGGGGAAGACAGAGCTGCTGCTGAACGGCATCGGCTTCCATATCGACTATGATCCGGCCCCGATTATGCTCCTCCAACCGACGGAAGGGATGGCGGAGGCCTTCTCCAAGGACCGCTTGCAGCCGATGATCCGGGATACCCCGGCGCTGAATGGAAAGGTCAAGGACGTCAAGAGCCGTGGCTCCGAGAATACCATCCTCCACAA
>NZ_JBPPGJ010000137.1:0-281 GCF_051594765.1 Oryzibacillus soli | reverse complement strand
CTAGCACACACGAAATGGAACTGTAAATACCACGTGATCTTTGCGCCCAAATATCGGAGACAAGTGGTATATGGAAAACTGAAAAGAGAAATTGGGAAGATCTTACGGGAGCTATGTGAACGAAAAGGAGTCGAAATCATTGAGGCAGAAGCCTGCCCGGATCATATCCATATGCTCGTAAGTATCCCACCAAAGCTAAGCGTATCGGAATTTATGGGATATCTCAAAGGGAAGAGCTCGCTCATGATATTTGATAAATTCGCAAATATGAAGTACCGGTA
>NZ_JBPPGJ010000136.1:0-282 GCF_051594765.1 Oryzibacillus soli | reverse complement strand
TAAGCAAGCTCGTTTGGTGATAATGGCGAAGGGGAACCACGCGTACCCATCTCGAACACGACCGTTAAGCCCTTCAGCGCCGATGGTACTTGGACCGCAGGGTCCTGGGAGAGTAGGACGTTGCCAAGCGGGTCTCACTTTGGTGAGATTCACCTTGTTCCTTGAAAACTGGATAGCGAAACAATTCCGAAAACATCTAAAGTAATGTTCTTTAGCTGGATAAGCTAATAAGAGCGCACGGAGGATGCCTAGGCGCCAGGAGCCGAAGAAGGACGTAGCGAA
>NZ_JBPPGJ010000135.1:0-283 GCF_051594765.1 Oryzibacillus soli | reverse complement strand
GAAGGACTGGAAAGCCGATTGGTGGAAGGGACCTTCCCTTAATCCCATAGGCTAAACCCCAGCCATCCCGCCACCCTGGTGAACCCCTTCGAGGAAATCGGATGAACCCTTAAAGCCCTTATAAAAGAAGTATTGAAAACCATGAAGGATGGGTAAAGACATGGAAAGACGATTTCTTGGGCCGATTCGAGGAAGTGGACAACTACAGATAACACCGTATTCCCGCGTCGGGGGACAAGCCCCCTCGGTCGCCAAGAGGCATTTCGAGGAAGTGGATTCAGGC
>NZ_JBPPGJ010000134.1:0-283 GCF_051594765.1 Oryzibacillus soli | reverse complement strand
AGCCGATGGGATCAAGGGAAGGTCTCTTCCACCAATCGGCTTTCCAGTCCTTCTCGCCTTTCTAATGTCTTTGTCGGATGAATCCCTTTATTGCCCTTAGATAAGTATTGAAATTCTTGATGGGTAAAGACCTTAAGACGACTTCGTTCAGGAATCCCTTGATCTTGAACCCCCATCGATCTTAAGAATCAAGGTTCCGTCGAACGAGATGATTGCTCGCAGTCCATCTCCAGTCGGGTTCTTGGTTCTCTTGGGGGTCAAGATCTTGATTCCTGATGGGCTT
>NZ_JBPPGJ010000133.1:0-284 GCF_051594765.1 Oryzibacillus soli | reverse complement strand
CAGACCCTGGATCTTACTTGTGAGGAGCTGGGAAGTCTTGTCGGCCTTTCTGAGACTAGCATTCGAAACCTTGAAAAAGGCCGGAATGTTACCAGTGTCGAGATCATGCTTAAGCTCGCTGATCTGTTTGGCAAGGGGCCCATTCAACTGTTCCCTGATTCCGAACTGGCAGAGTTAGCCGAAATGAAGTGGTCTCGAAGATTGAAGCAAGAAGCGTAACTGTAGGTTTCATTTGTCACACTTTTGTGCCCATGTCGCTATTATATAACGTAACCTACGGTTAC
>NZ_JBPPGJ010000132.1:0-285 GCF_051594765.1 Oryzibacillus soli | reverse complement strand
CTAGGCGCCAGGAGCCGAAGAAGGACGTAGCGAACGACGAAACGCCTCGGGGAGCCGTAAGCAGGCTTTGATCCGGGGATGTCCGAATGGGGAAACCCACATGGAGTAATGTCCATGTATCCATTACTGAATACATAGGTAATGTGAAGGCATACCCAGGGAACTGAAACATCTAAGTACCTGGAGGAAAAGAAAACAAAAGTGATTCCGTAAGTAGCGGCGAGCGAACGCGGAACAGCCCAAACCAAGGGGCTTGCTCCTTGGGGTTGTAGGACGTCGATATGG
>NZ_JBPPGJ010000131.1:0-286 GCF_051594765.1 Oryzibacillus soli | reverse complement strand
TCACATTCATGTCCTTCCAAAAAGCGCTCTTTCATGTTTTTTGAGTTTTGTGACATTAACAAATTGTGTTTCAATTTCTATTATCCTAATCTGTATTTATTTCTTTTTTTACTCTTATTAAATGCCCTTACAAGTCTTTCTCATTCTTGTTTCATTCCGAGTCGCGTAACACGCGACAAAATCTTCCGTTCGCGTGGACGAAGGGGGTTACTAATTCGCACGAATTCTCTCGCGACTAACCCATCCCCTAATAACTTGTAGGTCTTATTATCTTTACGAATGTTAT
>NZ_JBPPGJ010000130.1:0-286 GCF_051594765.1 Oryzibacillus soli | reverse complement strand
TGTAAGTTAATCGAAGAAGAAGCAGCATCGGATAACACCGTATTCACGCTGCGGGCCTTGCGGCCCTTGGTCTGCAGGGGGCATTTCGGGGATGTGGAATCAGCAGACAACCCTGCACTCGCTAAGTCCGTCGGACCCGGGGCTAGCGCCCCTTAAGCCAGTGAGGGTTCGTGAATACAACAACGTTATCTGCAATTGTCCAGAACCTAAAGAAGAAAGCCCATCAGGAATCAAGATCTTGAACCCCCCAATAGAACCAAGAACCCGACTGGAGATGGACTGCGAG
>NZ_JBPPGJ010000129.1:0-288 GCF_051594765.1 Oryzibacillus soli | reverse complement strand
ATCTGTTCCTTCGGGGACAGGTTAGCGGCGGACGGGTGAGTAACACGTAGGCAACCTGCCTGTAAGACTGGGATAACTTCCGGAAACGGATGCTAATACCGGATACGTTGCGTTCCCGCATGGGGATGCATGGAAAGTCGGAGCAATCTGACACTTATGGATGGGCCTGCGGCGCATTAGCTAGTTGGTGGGGTAACGGCTCACCAAGGCGACGATGCGTAGCCGACCTGAGAGGGTGATCGGCCACACTGGGACTGAGACACGGCCCAGACTCCTACGGGAGGCAGC
>NZ_JBPPGJ010000128.1:0-291 GCF_051594765.1 Oryzibacillus soli | reverse complement strand
ATACGAAAAGCACGATTTGAAAAGCAAGGCAACCTCTAACAGCCGCAATGGGAAGACAAAGAAAACGGTGACGAGCGAATACGGTGAGATGGAGATCCAGGTCCCACGCGACCGTAACGGCGAGTTTGAACCGATGATCGTTAAGAAGCATCAATCGAATGTAACCGGCATTGAAGACCAGATTATCGCGATGTATGCCAAGGGCGTGAGCACACGTGACATCCAGGATCATCTCAGCCGGCTCTATGGCATTGACGTCTCCCCTACGATGATCTCAAACGTCACCAACAA
>NZ_JBPPGJ010000127.1:0-293 GCF_051594765.1 Oryzibacillus soli | reverse complement strand
ATGGTGAGATTATTGATGATTTTCTCGTTTGGGAATAAGAAGTGTCAAAAATTTTGGTTGCAATTCAAGGAGTGCCATACTTCGCCTAACACCGTATTCACGCGGCGGGCCTGACGGCCCTTGGTCTGCAAGAGGCATTTTGAGGAAGTGGAGTCAGCAGACAACCCTGCACTCGCTAAGTCCGTCGGACCCGGCGCTGGCGCGCCTTAAGCCAGTGAGGGTTCGTGAATACAACAACGTTAGCCGAAACTCTCGAAACATTGAAAAAAAAGTATTTAGAATTATTGTTTTTT
>NZ_JBPPGJ010000126.1:0-294 GCF_051594765.1 Oryzibacillus soli | reverse complement strand
GGTCAAGAGACATTGAGGGTCAAGAGACATTTAGGGTCAAGAGACATTGAAGGTCAAGAGACATTGAAGGTCAAGTACGTTTATGGTAATTCGAAGAAGTCGGTGCCATCAGTTAACACCGTATCTACGCGTCGGGACCTGGAGGTCCCTTGGTCTGCATGTGGCATTTCGAGGGAGCGGATTCAGCAGACAACCCAACACCACCTAACCGCGTCGCGGCCGGTCGGGACCCAGCTGCGCTGATGGATCGGGGCTTCCTTAAGGTGGTGTGGGTTCGTAGATACAACAACGTTA
>NZ_JBPPGJ010000125.1:0-298 GCF_051594765.1 Oryzibacillus soli | reverse complement strand
TGTCACTTGATCTTCGATGTCTCTTGACCTTGATGTCTCTTGACCTTGATGTCTCTTGACCTTGATGTCTCTTGACCTTCAATGTCTCTTGGCCTTGATGTCTCTTGACCTTGATGTCTCTTGACCTTGATGTCTCTTGATCTATAGGTGCTTTCAGTTAACGTTGTTGTATTCCCGACGCCCCACCACCTTAAAGGTAGCATGGAGCCAAAGGCAAAGCCGGTTCCCGACTGGCCGCGACGCGGTTAGGTGGTGCGGGTGTGTCGCCTGAATCCACTTCCTCGAAATGCCTCTTGGC
>NZ_JBPPGJ010000124.1:0-300 GCF_051594765.1 Oryzibacillus soli | reverse complement strand
TCACACAAGTGAGACCCGCTTGGCAACGTCCTACTCTCCCAGGACCCTGCGGTCCAAGTACCATCGGCGCTGAAGGGCTTAACGGTCGTGTTCGAGATGGGTACGCGTGGTTCCCCTTCGCCATTATCACCAAACGAGCTGCATATGAAGTTGAAGGATTTAACCCCTTCAAAACTGAACACGAGTAAGTAACATCAGCCGATTGTCTTGCATATTGTGTCCGCCAGCCTACAGCTGACATGGACTCCATAGAAAGGAGGTGATCCAGCCGCACCTTCCGATACGGCTACCTTGTTACGA
>NZ_JBPPGJ010000123.1:0-301 GCF_051594765.1 Oryzibacillus soli | reverse complement strand
ACGTGGAGCTGACCAGTACTAATCGGTCGAGGGCTTATCCTACTCCCACCAAAGTGAAGCATATGCTGACGAAGCGTATTCCGAGTACTTTGGCGGGGACCCAAAAGATTGTTTTCGGAAAATTTCGCATCCGGTTTTCAGGGCGCAAGTCCTGAAAAATGTTCCCTGATAGCTCAGTCGGTAGAGCACTCGACTGTTAATCGAGTTGTCGCAGGTTCGAGTCCTGCTCGGGGAGCTAATCCTTTCCCCCAAAAGTGAAGAGAAGCGCTGTAGCGAATTCCGATTACTTTTGGGGGAACCC
>NZ_JBPPGJ010000122.1:0-301 GCF_051594765.1 Oryzibacillus soli | reverse complement strand
CAAGTCACATCAAGGTCAAGTGACATTGAAGGTCAAGAGACATCAAGATCAAGAGACATCAAGGTCAAGAGAAATCAAGGCCAAGAGACATTGAAGGTCAAGAGACATCAAGGTCAAGAGACATGAAGGTCAAGAGACATTGAGGGTCAAGAGACATTGAGGGTCAAGAGACATTGAAGGTCAAGTACGTTTATGGTAATTCGAAGAAGTCGGTGCCATCAGTTAACACCGTATCTACGCGTCGGGACCTGGAGGTCCCTTGGTCTGCATGTGGCATTTCGAGGGAGCGGATTCAGCAGAC
>NZ_JBPPGJ010000121.1:0-302 GCF_051594765.1 Oryzibacillus soli | reverse complement strand
CGGCGGGCCTGACGGCCCTTGGTCTGCAAGAGGCATTTCGGGGAAGCGTAATCAGCAGGCAACCCTGCACTGGCTAAGTCCGTCGGACCCGGGGCTGGCGCCCCTTAAGCCAGTGAGGGTTCGTGAATACAACAACGTTATGCGTAATTACTGTAGACCCTTAACCAATTTGAATAACATTCGTAAAGATAATAAGACCTACAAGTTATTAGGGGATGGGTTAGTCGCGAGAGAATTCGTGCGAATTAGTAACCCCCTTCGTCCACGCGAACGGAAGATTTTGTCGCGTGTTACGCGACTCG
>NZ_JBPPGJ010000120.1:0-305 GCF_051594765.1 Oryzibacillus soli | reverse complement strand
CATCAAGGTCAAGAGACATCAAGGTCAAGAGACATCAAGGCCAAGAGACATTGAAGGTCAAGAGACATCAAGGTCAAGAGACATCAAGGTCAAGAGACATCAAGGTCAAGAGACATCGAAGATCAAGTGACATGAAGGTCTAGAGACATTGAGGATCAAGAGACGTTGAAGGTCAAGAGACATTGAAGGTCAAGTACGTTTATTGTAATTCGAAGAAGTCGGTGCCATCAGTTAACACCGTATCTACGCGTCGGGACCTGGAGGTCCCTTGGTCTGCATGTGGCATTTCGAGGGAGCGGATTCAG
>NZ_JBPPGJ010000119.1:0-307 GCF_051594765.1 Oryzibacillus soli | reverse complement strand
CTCGCCGTTACGGTCGCGTGGGACCTGGATCTCCATCTCACCGTATTCGCTCGTCACCGTTTTCTTTGTCTTCCCATTGCGGCTGTTAGAGGTTGCCTTGCTTTTCAAATCGTGCTTTTCGTATCCAAGCTCCGTGTCGAGCTCGGCCTCCAGCATGGACTGAAGTGTCTCTGCAAACAATTCCTTGAGTGCAGATTGCACGTCATCCATGGTCTTCAGGTTATTCTCCTTGACGAATGCCTTCACCTGTTCCTTACTAAACCGTGCCACTTGTGTCATCCTCTCAAACCGACCTTTCCTTCTAGTT
>NZ_JBPPGJ010000118.1:0-314 GCF_051594765.1 Oryzibacillus soli | reverse complement strand
AGTACCATCGGCGCTGAAGGGCTTAACGGTCGTGTTCGAGATGGGTACGCGTGGTTCCCCTTCGCCATTATCACCAAACGAGCTTGCTTATTCACTTTTCTTCACTGTTTCTCAACAGCGAATGCTATCTTACCATAACCGCCGACACCTTTGCAACCGTTAATTGCTTCCAGCTTCGGGGCCCCCGAAAAGTAATCGGCATAAGCTACAACGCTTATCTTCACTTTTTGGGGTGAGTTATGGTGGAGCCAAGCGGGATCGAACCGCTGACCTCCTGCTTGCAAGGCAGGCGCTCTCCCAGCTGAGCTATGGCC
>NZ_JBPPGJ010000117.1:0-319 GCF_051594765.1 Oryzibacillus soli | reverse complement strand
TCGATCTCAATGTCTCTTCGATTTTTAATTATCAATATCGCGGCTCGAAGGGGGTCACAGAATTATTCGAATGATCTCGCGCGTAACTTATCTTTAAATGTCATTGTCTCTCAGGGGTTGCGTATAACGTTGTTGTATTCCCGACGCCCCACCACCTTAAAGGTAGCATGGAGCCAAAGGCGAAGCCGGCTCCCGACTGGCCGCGACGCGGTTAGGTGGTGCGGGTGTGTCGCCTGAATCCACTTCCTCGAAATGCCTCTTGGCGACCGAGGGGGCTTGTCCCCCGACGCGGGAATACGGTGTTATCTGTAGTTGTCCA
>NZ_JBPPGJ010000116.1:0-322 GCF_051594765.1 Oryzibacillus soli | reverse complement strand
TGGCCGCCGCCTTGACCTTCACGGCGCTGGTAGCCGCCTTGGCCCCCTTGGCCGCCGCCTTGACCTTCACGGCGCTGGTAGCCGCCTTGACCTCCCTGGCCGGCGCCTTGACCTTTACGGCGCTGGTAGCCTCCTCGGCATCCCTGGCCGCCACCCCGCCCTTCACGGCGCTGGTAGCCGCCTTGGCCCCCTTGGCCGCCGCATTGACCTTCACGGCGCTGGTAGCAGCCTTGGCCCACTTGGCCGCCGCCTTGACACTCACGGCGCTGGTAGCAGCCTTGGCGCCCTTGGCCGCCGACGTGACCTTCCCGGCGCTGGTAGC
>NZ_JBPPGJ010000115.1:0-325 GCF_051594765.1 Oryzibacillus soli | reverse complement strand
AGGAATCAAGATCTTGAACCCCCAACAGAATCAAGAACCCGCCTGGAGTTGGACTGCGAGCAAGCAGATCGTTCGGCGGAACCTTGATACTTAAGAGCGGTGGGGGTTCAAGATCAAAGCGATTCCTGAACGAAATCGTCTTAAGTCTTTACCCATCTAGATGTTCAATACTTGTGAAGGGCTTGGAAGGGATTCATCCGATAAAGACATTGGAAAGGCGGAAAGGACTGGTAAAGCCGATTGGTTGAAGGGACTTTCCCTTGTACCAATCGACGAAACCCAGCCTTCCCGCCACCCTTGTGAACCCCTTCGAGGAAATCGGATG
>NZ_JBPPGJ010000114.1:0-325 GCF_051594765.1 Oryzibacillus soli | reverse complement strand
GGAACGAAGCATATTCGAATCCGAAGTTAGCCCGGCGGAAAGAAGAAGGAAGAAGCATATTCGAATCCGAAGCGTGCCCAGCAATAAGAATAAGGAACGATGCGTATTCGAATCCGAAGCGAGCCCGGCAGTAAGAAGAAGGAACGAAGCGTATTCGGATCCGAAGCGAGCCCGGCAATAAGAAGAAGGAACGATGCGTATTCGAATCCGAAGCGAGCCCGGCAGTAAGAAGAAAGGACGAAGCATATTCGTATTTCGAAGAAGACAGCAGCATCGGATAACACCGTATTCACGCGTTGGGCCTGACGGCCCTTGGTCTGCAGAG
>NZ_JBPPGJ010000113.1:0-326 GCF_051594765.1 Oryzibacillus soli | reverse complement strand
TTATATGTCGCCTTACTGCTCTGGTAGAGGTAATAGTGCGGGCCAGCAGCCTTAATGATCTCAGCCAGGTCCCGGGGGATCTGCTCCCAGGAGTGGAATAGCCAATGATAGGACAACCGATAGGCCCGGGATTCCACCGCCGCATTCTTCCAGAGCCGGGCAGACCGGATATACTGGTGGGGCTCGTCGTAGATTACGGCCACCGGGAACATATCTGTCCGGAGCGACATGGCCGCATCGATCTTGAAAGAAAGCAGGTTGATCAGGAGGTCCTTGGCCTCTCGTGTGTTCAGCCGGTCCGGGACGTCGATCACCGTGCATATCCC
>NZ_JBPPGJ010000112.1:0-329 GCF_051594765.1 Oryzibacillus soli | reverse complement strand
AGGGTGTAGGCTTTCTCGAAGCTGGATCCGTCCCAAGCCGACCACGTAACTGCCTCTCCATTGCTGCCGAATATGACTACGTAATATGTCCCTGATGTCGGTGCCGTAAAGGCTACTCCATTTGTCCCCTGTGCTACCTGGCTTCCGTTTCCCAAGCTGCCGCTATAGATCTCTACACTTCTCTGCGATGATCCCACATCTGCTTTAATCTGTACCGTTCGGTTTGCCGTTAGTTCAAGGGAATACCAAGATGATGACCCGCTTATTGTACTTTTGCTTGGTCCCGGTATTCGAATTTCCTCCGATAGGTAGGCGGTGTAGTCCCTTGT
>NZ_JBPPGJ010000111.1:0-332 GCF_051594765.1 Oryzibacillus soli | reverse complement strand
CCGCCAAGTTCTTGCAGGGATGTCACATAACGTTGTTGTATCTACGAACCCACACCACCTTAAGGAAGCCCCGATACATCAGCGCAGCTGGGTCCCGACCGGCCGCGACGCGGTTAGGGGGTGCTGGGTTGTCTGCTGAATCCGCTCCCGCGAAATGCCACATGCAGACCAAGGGACCTCCAGGTCCCGACGCGTAGATACGGTGTTAACTGCTGGCACCGACTTCTTCGAATTACAATAAACGTACTTGACCTTCAATGTCTCTTGACCTTCAATGTCTCTTGACCTTCAATGTCTCTTGACCTTCAATGTCTCTTGACCTTCAATGTCTC
>NZ_JBPPGJ010000110.1:0-337 GCF_051594765.1 Oryzibacillus soli | reverse complement strand
TGCCGGGCTTCGAGCTGCCACGATTAGAAGGTTCGGACACTCTACAGCGTAGGACCTCGCGCACAAAACAAAAAAGCCCTATGGTCAAAAGACCAAAGGGTTCGTTTGTGCTTGGCGAAGTCCTACTCTCCCAGGACCCTGTGGTCCAAGTACCCTCGGCGCTGGAGGGCTTGACGGTCGTGTGCGAGAGGGGAACGCGTGGTTCCCCTCCGCCAGTAGCACCAAACAGTCAAGGTTTGCACCTTGAAAACCGGATGCGAAATTTTCCGAAAACAATCTTTTGGGTCCCCGCCAAAGTACTCGGAATACGCTTCGTCAGCATATGCTTCACTTTGGT
>NZ_JBPPGJ010000109.1:0-341 GCF_051594765.1 Oryzibacillus soli | reverse complement strand
AAAACCGTTGTTATCAACTATTTTTGGATTAGTTTCAATAATTATATAGTTGAAGAACCAAAAGAGTTTAGTGAGTATTTTATAGACTCTCAAAGAGAATTAATTGATTTAAAACATAGCAGACTTTCAATAACTATAAGGCATTGGATGGAAAGCAGTAATGAATATAATGAAAACTCGGAGTATATCGAGGCTGTTTTTGATGTGTTTTATAAGGATAAATACCTTGGATACTATAAACTAATATACAACTTTAATGGTGAGATTATTGATGATTTTCTCGTTTGGGAATAAGAAGTGTCAAAAATTTTGGTTGCAATTCAAGGAGTGCCATACTTCGC
>NZ_JBPPGJ010000108.1:0-344 GCF_051594765.1 Oryzibacillus soli | reverse complement strand
AAGGCAGGCGCTCTCCCAGCTGAGCTATGGCCCCATGTGGGGATAAAGTGGGCCTTAGTGGACTCGAACCACCGACCTCACCCTTATCAGGGGTGCGCTCTAACCAGCTGAGCTAAAGGCCCTTATTGCCATTGAAGGATTTAACCCCTTCAAAACTGAACACGAGTAAGTAACATCAGCCGATTGTCTTGCTCATTGTACCGTGACGCTGCGGTCACGAGGTACTCCATAGAAAGGAGGTGATCCAGCCGCACCTTCCGATACGGCTACCTTGTTACGACTTCACCCCAATCATCTACCCCACCTTCGGCGGCTGGCCCCTTGCGGTTACCTCACCGACTTCG
>NZ_JBPPGJ010000107.1:0-352 GCF_051594765.1 Oryzibacillus soli | reverse complement strand
AAGTCGTAACAAGGTAGCCGTATCGGAAGGTGCGGCTGGATCACCTCCTTTCTATGGAGTACCTCGTGACCGCAGCGTCACGGTACAATGCAAGACAATCGGCTGATGTTACTTACTCGTGTTCAGTTTTGAGGGTTGCTAACGCACCTTCAAACCTTGTTCCTTGAAAACTGGATAGCGAAACAATTCCGAAAACATCTAATGTAGTTCATTAGCTAGGATAAGCTAATAAGAGCGCACGGAGGATGCCTAGGCGCCAGGAGCCGAAGAAGGACGTAGCGAACGACGAAACGCCTCGGGGAGCCGTAAGCAGGCTTTGATCCGGGGATGTCCGAATGGGGAAACCCACATG
>NZ_JBPPGJ010000106.1:0-353 GCF_051594765.1 Oryzibacillus soli | reverse complement strand
TTTCGCATCCGGTTTTCAGGGCGCAAGTCCTGAATAATGTTCCCTGATAGCTCAGTCGGTAGAGCACTCGACTGTTAATCGAGTTGTCGCAGGTTCGAGTCCTGCTCGGGGAGCCATGCTTCCATAGCTCAGTAGGTAGAGTGCATCCATGGTAAGGATGAGGTCACCGGTTCGATTCCGGTTGGAAGCTTGCTTATGGCCCGTTGGTCAAGGGGTTAAGACACCTCCCTTTCACGGAGGTAACAGGGGTTCGAATCCCCTACGGGTCATTTCCATTCCCGGGCGCTTAGCTCAGCCGGGAGAGCATCTGCCTTACAAGCAGAGGGTCGGCGGTTCGATCCCGTCAGCGCCCA
>NZ_JBPPGJ010000105.1:0-356 GCF_051594765.1 Oryzibacillus soli | reverse complement strand
GACATCAAGGTCAAGAGACATCAAGGCCAAGAGACATTGAAGTTCAAGAGACATCAAGGTCAAGAGACATCAAGGTCAAGAGACATCAAGGCCAAGAGACATTGAAGGTCAAGAGACATCAAGGCCAAGAGACATTGAAGTTCAAGAGACATCAAGGTCAAGAGACATCAAGGTCAAGAGACATCAAGGTCAAGAGACATCGAAGATCAAGTGACATGAAGGTCAAGAGACATTGAAGGTCAAGTACGTTTATTGTAATTCGAAGAAGTCGGTGCCATCAGTTAACACCGTATCTACGCGTCGGGACCTGGAGGTCCCTTGGTCTGCATGTGGCATTTCGAGGGAGCGGATTCAGC
>NZ_JBPPGJ010000104.1:0-356 GCF_051594765.1 Oryzibacillus soli | reverse complement strand
TGTTATCTGTAGTTGTCCACTTCCTCGAATCGGCCCAAGAAATCGTCTTTCCATGTCTTTACCCATCCTTCAAGGTTTTCAATACTTCTTTTATAAGGGCTTTAAGGGTTCATCCGATTTCCTCGAAGGGGTTCACCAGGGAGGCAGGAAGACTGGGGGGTAGCCGATGGGATCAAGGGAAGGGTCTTTTCCACCAATCGGCTTTCCAGTCCTTCTCGCCTTTCCAATGTCTTTATCGGATGAATCCCTTCATTGCCCTTATATAAGTATTGAATATCTTGATGGGTAAAGACCTTAAGACGATTTCGTTCAGGAATCCCTTGATCTTGAACCCCATCGTTTTTAAGAATCAAGGT
>NZ_JBPPGJ010000103.1:0-357 GCF_051594765.1 Oryzibacillus soli | reverse complement strand
AGGGAATACCAAGATGATGACCCGCTTATTGTACTTTTGCTTGGTCCCGGTATTCGAATTTCCTCCGATAGGTAGGCGGTGTAGTCCCTTGTCGTATTGCCCCCTTGGATTTGGATGTAATACGTTCCGCTTTGATCCGCTGTAAAGCTAATCTTGGAGGTAGCACTCGATCCAATCGCTTTTTTGTTGCCGTCATACACGGTAACACCAGTGCTTCCTGCTGCACTGAAAATGTAGTTTCGTTCTGCCGTTAGCTGGATTTGATAATATCCTTCTTCGTTCGCTGGAAGTCTAATGTCCTTTCTCCACCAACTCCCCCTCGACTCCATGGGATATGCCTTGTCCATTGCTGTTCCG
>NZ_JBPPGJ010000102.1:0-362 GCF_051594765.1 Oryzibacillus soli | reverse complement strand
AGGCTTTGATCCGGGGATGTCCGAATGGGGAAACCCACATGGAGTAATGTCCATGTATCCGTCACTGAATACATAGGTGATGTGAAGGCATACCCAGGGAACTGAAACATCTAAGTACCTGGAGGAAAAGAAAACAAAAGTGATTCCGTAAGTAGCGGCGAGCGAACGCGGAACAGCCCAAACTTCCGGGATTTATCCCGGAGGGGTTGTAGGACGTCAATGTGGCAAAAGGTTGTTAGGTGAAGAGACCTGGAAAGGTCCGCTATAAGAGGTAAAAGCCCTGTAGCCAAAAACAACCGTATGCCTAGACGGATCCTGAGTAGGGCGGGGCACGGGAAACCCCGTCTGAAACCGGCAGGACC
>NZ_JBPPGJ010000101.1:0-369 GCF_051594765.1 Oryzibacillus soli | reverse complement strand
CTGGCCCCTGGATCGGTCGGCACGGAGCACGTGGCGGATGCCACGATCACCTACGGCAAGCTGTCGCGAGACAGTGTAGGGACCGGAGAACTTCGGGACGGAGCCGTATCCGGCGGCAAGCTGGCCCCGGAGTCGGTTGGTACGGGACATCTGGTGGACGGCGCGGTGACCTACGGCAAGCTGTCGCGGGACAGTGTAGGGACCGGAGAAATCCGGGATCGGGCGGTGACCGGCGGCAAGCTGGCCCCGGAGTCGGTTGGCACGGGGCATCTGGCGGATGGCGCCGTCGTCTACGGCAAGCTATCAAGGGACAGCGTAGGCACGGAGCAGCTTCGCGACGGCGCGGTGACCGGCGGTAAGCTGGCGCCT
>NZ_JBPPGJ010000100.1:0-381 GCF_051594765.1 Oryzibacillus soli | reverse complement strand
AAAGCCGATTGGTTGAAGGGACTTTCCCTTGTACCAATCGACGAAACCCAGCCTTCCCGCCACCCTTGTGAACCCCTTCGAGGAAATCGGATGAACCCCTTAAAGCCCTTATGAAAAACGTATTGAAAACCTAGAAATGTTGGGTAAAGACAAGGAAAGACGATTTCTTGGGCAGATTCGAGGAAGAGGGCAACAACATATAACACCGTATTCACGCTGCGGGCAAGCAGGGAAGCGGATTCTAAGAAGTAGGCCCTTGGTCTGCAAGAGGGATTTCGAGGAAGCGGAATCAGCAGACAACCCTGCGAGGCTAAGTGGCGGAGCCACCCGGCGCTAGCGCGCCTTAAGCCTCTCGGGTTCGTGAATACATGCACGTTATAT
>NZ_JBPPGJ010000099.1:0-383 GCF_051594765.1 Oryzibacillus soli | reverse complement strand
CGCCAAGAGGCATTTCGAGGAAGTGGATTCAGGCGACACACCCGCACCACCTAACCGCGTCGCGGCCAGTCGGGAGCCGCTTCGCCTTTGGCTCCATGCTACCTTTAAGGTGGTGGGGCGTCGGGAATACAACGACGTTATATGCAATCGGGGCAGAGGCCAGTAATAACTTTTAAAGAACAAGAGCGATTTAAGAGCCAGAGAGATTGAAGGTCAAGAGCGAAGGTCAAGAGCGATTTAAGGTCAAGAGCGATTTAAGGTCAAGAGCGATTAAGGTCAAGAATCATTTAAGTTTAAGGGCGGTTTAAGGCCAGTGGAATCTAGCATATTCAGGAAGGCCCCGACAGCATATAACACCGTATTCACGCGGCGGGCCTAACGGC
>NZ_JBPPGJ010000098.1:0-385 GCF_051594765.1 Oryzibacillus soli | reverse complement strand
TTCACTTCCCCGAAAAGCCTCTGCAGACCAAGGGCCGTTAGGCCCGCCGCGTGAATACGGTGTTATACGCTGCCCCTGGCCTCTTCGAAAAACAATCCATCTTCTTGTCTCTTGATCTTCAATGTCTCTTGACCTCCAATGTCTCTTGACCTTTATGTCTCTTGGCCTTCAATGTCTCTTGACCTTCAATTCTCTTGACCTTCAATTCTCTTGACCTTCAATTCTCTTGACCTTCAATTCTCTTGACCTTCGATGTCTCTTCGATCTCAATGTCTCTTCGATTTTTAATTATCAATATCGCGGCTCGAAGGGGGTCACAGAATTATTCGAATGATCTCGCGCGTAACTTATCTTTAAATGTCATTGTCTCTCAGGGGTTGCGTAT
>NZ_JBPPGJ010000097.1:0-398 GCF_051594765.1 Oryzibacillus soli | reverse complement strand
CGGAGTTAAGGCGTCTCACCGCCTTACATGCGAATAGCCGGGCCAAGACCCGGCTGCTTGCGCAGCTTAAGGCGGCTGCAAGCCTTAACCCGGGTCTAGACCCGGCAGCGTCGGAGTTAAGGCGTCTCACCGCCTTAACTGTGAAAGGCCGGGCCAAGACCCGGCTGCTTGCGCAGCTTAAGGCGGCTGCAAGCCTTATCCCGGGTCTAGCTCCGGCAGCGTTGGAGTTAAGGCGTCTAACCGCCTTAAATGCGAAAGGCCGGGCCAAGACCCGGCTGCTTGCGCAGCTTAAGGCGGCTGCAAGCCTTAACCCGGGTCTAGACCCGGCAGCGTCGGAGTTAAGGCGTCTCACCGCCTTAACTCCTTAACTCCTGCTGCGTCCTGCCTGCGGCCCTCGC
>NZ_JBPPGJ010000096.1:0-409 GCF_051594765.1 Oryzibacillus soli | reverse complement strand
CTGGGAAGTCTTGTCGGCCTTTCTGAGACTAGCATTCGAAACCTTGAAAAAGGCCGGAATGTTACCAGTGTCGAGATCATGCTTAAGCTCGCTGATCTGTTTGGCAAGGGGCCATTACAACTGTTCCCTGATTCCGAACTGGCAGAGTTAGCCGAAATGAAGTGGTCTCGAAGATTGAAGCAAGAAGCGTAACTGTAGGTTTCATTTGTCACACTTTTGTGCCCATGTCGCTATTATATAACGTAACCTACGGTTACGCAAGAGTGAATTGCATTCAACCTGCAGTTTTATTTGCCATGCCTGCATGATAACTACAAGTTAACTGTGGTTTATCTCAGGTAACGCGGAGGTCCTGTCATTATGAATTATTACCAAGAAATTCGGAACGTATACCTTAGCCGGATGAAAG
>NZ_JBPPGJ010000095.1:0-410 GCF_051594765.1 Oryzibacillus soli | reverse complement strand
GAGGTAACCGCAAGGGGCCAGCCGCCGAAGGTGGGGTAGATGATTGGGGTGAAGTCGTAACAAGGTAGCCGTATCGGAAGGTGCGGCTGGATCACCTCCTTTCTATGGAGTACCTCGTGACCGTAGCGTCACGGTACAATGCAAGACAATCGGCTGATGTTACTTACTCGTGTTCAGTTTTGAGGGTTGCTAACGCACCTTCAAACCTTGTTCCTTGAAAACTGGATAGCGAAACAATTCCGAAAACATCTAAAGTAATGTTCTTTAGCTGGATAAGCTAATAAGAGCGCACGGAGGATGCCTAGGCGCCAGGAGCCGAAGAAGGACGTAGCGAACGACGAAACGCCTCGGGGAGCCGTAAGCAGGCTTTGATCCGGGGATGTCCGAATGGGGAAACCCACATGGAGTAA
>NZ_JBPPGJ010000094.1:0-431 GCF_051594765.1 Oryzibacillus soli | reverse complement strand
GGGGCTTGTCCCCCGACGCGGGAATACGGTGTTATCTGTAGTTGTCCACTTCCTCGAATCGGCCCAAGAAATCGTCTTTCCATGTCTCTTACCCATCCTTCAAGGTTTTCAATACTTCTTTTATAAGGGCTTTAAGGGTTCATCCGATTTCCTCGAAGGGGTTCACCAGGGTGGCGGGATGGCTGGGGTTTAGCCGATGGGATCAAGGGAAGGTCTCTTCCACCAATCGGCTTTCCAGTCCTTCTCGCCTTTCCAATGTCTTTATCGGATGAATCCCTTTATTGCCCTTAGATAAGTATTGAAATTTTTGATGGGTCAAGACCTTAAGACGATTTCGTTCAGGAATCCCTTGATCTTGAACCCCCATCGATCTTAAGAATCAAGGTTCCGTCGAACGAGATGATTGCTCGCAGTCCATCTCCAGTCGGGTT
>NZ_JBPPGJ010000093.1:0-468 GCF_051594765.1 Oryzibacillus soli | reverse complement strand
TGCTCCGGGGCGGCGGGGCGGGGAGTGCGGGCGGGAGTGCGGGCGGGGCGGAAATGCGGACGCGGATCGAAGGCCACTGGTGGCCTTTATTTCTCCGGCCTGCACCTGCTGCCGGATTGAAGGCCGCTCCTGGCCTTCATCCCCCCCGCTCCGCCGTCGGAGCCTTGCGGACGCGGATCGAAGGCCACTGGTGGCCTTTAATTCTCCGGCCTGCACCTGCTGCCGGATTGAAGGCCGCTCCTGGCCTTCATCCCCCCCCGCTCCGCCGTCGGAGCCTTGCGGATGCGGATCGAAGGCCACTGGTGGCCTTTAATTCTCCGGCCTGCATCTGCTGCCGGATTGAAGGCCGCTCCTGGCCTTCATTCTCCCGCTCCGCCGTCGGAGCCCTGCGGACGCGGATCGAAGGCCACTGGTGGCCTTTAATTCTCCGGCCTGCACCTGCTGCCGGATTGAAGGCCGCTCCTGGCC
>NZ_JBPPGJ010000092.1:0-498 GCF_051594765.1 Oryzibacillus soli | reverse complement strand
ATGTAAGGCGGTGAGACGCCTTAGCTCCGACGCTGCCGGGTCTAGATCCGGGTTAAGGCTTGCAGCCGCTTAAGCTGCGCAAGCAGCCGGGTCTTGGCCCGGCCTTTCGCATTTAAGACGATAAAACGCCTTAACTCCGACCCTGCAGGGTCTCGAAGCGGGATAAGGCTTGCAGCCGCCTTAAGTTGCGCAAGCAGCCGGGTCTTGGCCCGGCCTTTCGCAGTTAAGGCGGTGAGACGCCTTAACTCCGACGCTGCCGGAGCTAGACCCGGGTTAAGGCTTGCAGCCGCATTAAGCTGCGCAAGCAGCCGGGTCTTGGCCCGGCATTTCACATTTAAGGCGTTGAAACACCTTAACTCCGACGTTTCCGGGTCTAGACCCGGGATACGGCCTGCCGCCGCCCTAAGTTGCGCAAGCAGCCGGGTCTTGGCCCGGCCTTTCGCAGTTAAGGCGGTGAGAAGCATTAACTCCGAAGCTGCCGGAGCCAGACTCGGGTTA
>NZ_JBPPGJ010000091.1:0-513 GCF_051594765.1 Oryzibacillus soli | reverse complement strand
GTGTTCACGGACGCAGACGGGGATGCACTGACCTTGAGCGCGCTGTCGTCTACGCCAGGCGTGGCGACCGTTAGCGTTACCGGTGCAACGCTGACGATCACGCCGGTAAACGCAGGCACCACCACAGTGACCGTGACGGCTGACGACGGCAACGGAGGCACTCAATCGGACGCCTTCACGGTGACGATCAGTGCCGTGAACCAAGCGCCGGTGGTTGCCAACGCCATAACGGACCGGACGGCTACCGCGGCTGACGCGCCGTTCACCGTGGACCTGAGCAATGTGTTCACGGACGCGGACGGGGATGCGCTGACCTTGAGCGCGCTGTCGTCTACGCCGGGCGTGGCGACCGTTAGCGTTACCGGTGCAACATTGACGATCACGCCGGTAAACGCAGGCACCACCACAGTGACCGTGACGGCCAACGACGGCAACGGAGGCACTCAATCGGACGCCTTCACGGTGACGATCAGCGCCGTGACGCCGCCGAACCAAGCGCCGACAGTCTCGAGC
>NZ_JBPPGJ010000090.1:0-518 GCF_051594765.1 Oryzibacillus soli | reverse complement strand
TGGTAAAGCCGATTGGTTGAAGGGACTTTCCCTTGTACCAATCGACGAAACCCAGCCTTCCCGCCACCCTTGTGAACCCCTTCGAGGAAATCGGATGAACCCCTTAAAGCCCTTATGAAAAACGTATTGAAAACCTAGAAGTGATGGGTAAAGACAGGGAAAGACGATTTCTTGGGCAGATTCGAGGAAGAGGGCAACAACATATAACACCGTATTCCCGCGTCGGGGGACAAGCCCCCTCGGTCGCCAAGAGGCATTTCGAGGAAGTGGAATCAGGCGACACACCCGCACCACCTAACCGCGTCGCGGCCAGTTGAGAGCCGGCTTCGCCTTGGGCTCCATTCTCCTTTAAGGTGGTGGGGCGTCGGGAATACAACGACGTTATCTGCAATTGTCCAGAACCTAAAGAAGAAAGCCCATCAGGAATCAAGATCTTGACCCCCAAGAGAATCAAGAACCCGACTGGAGATGGACTGCGAGCAATCATCTCGTTCGACGGAACCTTGATTCTTAAGATC
>NZ_JBPPGJ010000089.1:0-523 GCF_051594765.1 Oryzibacillus soli | reverse complement strand
CTCCCCTTCCGGGGTGCTTTTCACCTTTCCCTCACGGTACTGCTTCGCTATCGGTCGCCAGGGAGTATTTAGCCTTGGCAGATGGTCCTGCCGGTTTCAGACGGGGTTTCCCGTGCCCCGCCCTACTCAGGATCCGTCTAGAGTCTCGCAGTTTTTTGGCTACAGGGCTTTTACCTCTTATAGCGGGCCTTTCCAGACCTCTTCACCTAAACTGCTGCACTCACATTGACGTCCTACAACCCCAAGGAGCAAGCCCCTTGGTTTGGGCTGTTCCGCGTTCGCTCGCCGCTACTTACGGAATCACTTTTGTTTTCTTTTCCTCCAGGTACTTAGATGTTTCAGTTCCCTGGGTATGCCTTCACATCACCTATGTATTCAGTAATGGATACATGGACATTACTCCATGTGGGTTTCCCCATTCGGACATCCCCGGATCAAAGCCTGCTTACGGCTCCCCGAGGCGTTTCGTCGTTCGCTACGTCCTTCTTCGGCTCCTGGCGCCTAGGCATCCTCCGTGCGCTCT
>NZ_JBPPGJ010000088.1:0-530 GCF_051594765.1 Oryzibacillus soli | reverse complement strand
TTGCATGAGTAATCGAAGAAGAGCCGACTTCAGTTAACACCGTATCTACGCGTCGGGCCTAACGGCCCTTGGTCTGCAAGAGGCATTTCGGGGAAGCGGAATCAGCAGACAACCCTGCACCACCTAACCGCGTCGCGGCCGGTCGAGATCCGCTGCGCTGATGGATCTGTGCTTCCTTAAGGTGGTGAGGGTTCGTAGATACAACAACGTTATATGTAATTGCCCTAATGCTAAAGAAGGAAGCCCATCAGGAATCAAGATCTTGAACCCCCAACAGAATCAAGAACCCGCCTGGAGTTGGACTGCGAGCAAGCAGCTTGTTCGGCGGAACCTTGATTCGTTGAGAGCAATGGGGTTCAAGATCAAAGGGATTCCTGAACGAAATCGTCTTAAGTCTTTACCCATCTAGATGTTCAATACTTGTGAAGGGCTTGGAAGGGATTCATCCGATAAAGACATTGGAAGGCGGAAAGGACTGGAAAAGCCGATTGGTTGAAGGGACTTTCCCTTGTACCAATCGACGAAACCCA
>NZ_JBPPGJ010000087.1:0-538 GCF_051594765.1 Oryzibacillus soli | reverse complement strand
CAAGAGGCATTTCGAGGAAGTGGATTCAGGCGACACACCCGCACCACCTAACCGCGTCGCGGCCAGTCGGGAACCGGCTTTGCCTTTGGCTCCATGCTACCTTTAAGGTGGTGGGGCGTCGGGAATACAACAACGTTATCTGCAATTGTCCAGAACCTAAAGAAGAAAGCCCATCAAGAATCAAGATCTTGAATCCCCAAGAGAACCAAGAACCCGACTGGAGATGGACTGCGAGCAATCATCTCGTTCGACGGAACCTTGATTCTTAAGATCAATGGGGGTTCAAGATCAAGGGATTACTGAACGAAATCGTCTTAAGGTCTTTATCCATCAAGATTTTCAATACTTATCTAAGGGCAATAAAGGGATTCATCCGATAAAGACATTGGAAAGGCGAGAAGGACTGGAAAGCCGATTGGTGGAAGGGACCTTCCCTTAATCCCATAGGCTAAACCCCAGCCATCCCGCCACCCTGGTGAACCCCTTCGAGGAAATCGGATGAACCCTTAAAGCCCTTATAAAAGAAGTATTGAAAACC
>NZ_JBPPGJ010000086.1:0-540 GCF_051594765.1 Oryzibacillus soli | reverse complement strand
AGTCATAACCACCGGCTTAGCCGGTGGCTTCCATTAGCCCTATAAGGGCATGTTACTAGCCGGCGCCTAAAGGCGCTCTGAAATGGCTGCCAACCGCGTGGGTTCACGGGCGAGCCCCTGAAAAGGGGCCTCGTTACCTGCCCTTTTTCACCGACTCACCCGTAAACGGGTCGATCAACTCTTTCATCGTTAGCTGCTCGTAGTTTTTGTCCTCTTCGAGTTGGTTGCGTATATATTCTTGGATGATTTTCTTATTCCGTCCTACCGTATCGACGTAGTACCCTCTACACCAAAATTGCCGATTTCCGTATCGGTACTTCATATTTGCGAATTTATCAAATATCATGAGCGAGCTCTTCCCTTTGAGATATCCCATAAATTCCGATACGCTTAGCTTTAGTGGGATACTTACGAGCATATGGATATGATCCGGGCAGGCTTCTGCCTCGATGATTTCGACTCCTTTTCGTTCACATAGCTCCCGTAAGATCTTCCCAATTTCTCTTTTCAGTTTTCCATATACCACTTGTCTCCGATATT
>NZ_JBPPGJ010000085.1:0-563 GCF_051594765.1 Oryzibacillus soli | reverse complement strand
CCAAGAGGCATTTCGAGGAAGTGGATTCAGGCGACACACCCGCACCACCTAACCGCGTCGCGGCCAGTCGGGAACCGGCTTTGCCTTTGGCTCCATGCTACCTTTAAGGTGGTGGGGCGTCGGGAATACAACAACGTTATGCGTAATTACTGTAGACCCTTAACCAATTTGAATAACATTCGTAAAGATAATAAGACCTACAAGTTATTAGAGGATGGGTTGGTCGCGAGAGAATTCGTGCGAATTAGTAACCCCCTTCGTCCACGCGAACGGAAGATTTTGTCGCGTGTTACGCGACTCGGAATGAAACAAGAATGATATAGGGGGAAAGACTTGTAAGGGCATTTAATAAGAGTAAAAAAAGAATTAAATACAGATTAGGATAATAGAAATTGAAACACAATTGGTTAAGGTCACAAAACTGAGTCTGTAAAATATTTTGTGTAAACTCTCAAAACCAAATCTAGTAAACTAGAAGAAAGAAAGGTCGGTTTGAGAGGATGACACAAGTGGCACGGTTTAGCAAGGAACAGGTGAAAGCATTCGTCAAAGAAAACAACCTG
>NZ_JBPPGJ010000084.1:0-603 GCF_051594765.1 Oryzibacillus soli | reverse complement strand
GAGAAGGCGGAGTTGCAGGTGGCCGTTATGCGTGGAGAGCTCCACCGGGCAGAGGACGTAAAGGATGTCATGACAGACATGCTGGCCGCGATCCGGGCGAAGCTGCTCTCCCTACCGGCGAAGATCGCACCGAGGTTGCTTGGCAAGAACGACCTGGCTTCCGCCCAGGATACGATCTCCTCGGAGGTCTACGAGACATTACGTGAGCTGGCGGACTACGATCCCGGGGCGTTCAATCGCCGGAATGAGGACTATGTGGGAGGAGATCCGGATGACGACGACTAAGACCCGGACCTTGTTCCGGATGATCGCGAAGGTCCTGGCGCCTCCCCCGAAGCTCACGGTGTCCACGTGGGCCGACCTGTACCGGAAACTGTCCCCGGAGGCGTCCGCAGAACCTGGCCAGTGGCGGACCGACCGGGCGCCTTACCAACGAGAGATCATGGACGCGATCAACGACCCTACCGTGCCGGAGGTCGTGGTCATGAGCTCCGCGCAGGTGGGGAAGACAGAGCTGCTGCTGAACGGCATCGGCTTCCATATCGACTATGATCCGGCCCCGATCATGCTCCTCCAACCGACGGAAGGGATGGCGGAGGCCTT
>NZ_JBPPGJ010000083.1:0-610 GCF_051594765.1 Oryzibacillus soli | reverse complement strand
CGGGTCTTGGCCCGGCCTTTCGCAGTTAAGGCGGTGAGACGCCTTAACTCCGACGCTGCCGGAGCTAGACCCGGGTTAAGGCTTGCAGCCGCCTTAAGCTGCGCAAGCAGCCGGGTCTTGGCCCGGCCTTTCGCATGTAAGGCGGTGAGACGCCTTAACTCCGACGCTGCCGGGTCCAGACCCGGATTAAGGCTTGCAGCCGCCTTAAGCTGCGCAAGCAGCCGGGTCTTGGCCCGGCCTTTCGCATGTAAGGCGGTGAGACGCCTTAGCTCCGACGCTGCCGGGTCTAGATCCGGGTTAAGGCTTGCAGCCGCTTAAGCTGCGCAAGCATCCGGGTCTTGGCCCGGCCTTTCGCATGTAAGGCGGTGAGACGCCTTAACTCCTACGCTGCCGGGTCTAGGCCCGGGATAAGGCTTGCAGCCGCCTTAAGCTGCACAAGCAGCTGGGTCTTGGCCCGGCTATTCGCATATAAGGCGGTGAAACGCCTTAACTCCGACGCTGCCGGGTCTAGACCCGGGATAAGGCTTGCAGCCGCCTTAAGTTGCGCAAGCAGCCGGGTCTTGGCCCGGCCTTTCGCAGTTAAGGCGGTGAGACGCCTTAACTCCGACGC
>NZ_JBPPGJ010000082.1:0-613 GCF_051594765.1 Oryzibacillus soli | reverse complement strand
CCTGTGCTACCTGACTTCCGCTTCCCAAGCTGCCGCTATAGATCTCTACCCTTCTCTGTGACGATCCCACATCTGCTTTAATCTGTACCGTTCGGTTTGCCGTTAGTTCAAGGGAATACCAAGATGATGACCCGCTCATTGTACTTTTGCTTGGTCCCGGTATTCGAATTTCCTCCGACAGGTAGGCGGTGTAGTCCCTTGTCGTATTGCCCCCTTGGATTCGGATGTAATACGTTCCGCTTTGATCCGCTGTAAAGCTAATCTTGGAGGTCGCACTCGATCCAATCGCTTTTTTGCTGCCGTCATACACGGTAACACCAGTGCTTCCTGCTGCACTGAAAATGTAGTTTCGTTCTGCCGTTAGCTGGACTTGATAGTATCCTTCTTCGTTCGCTGGAAGTCTAATGTCCTTTCTCCACCAACTCCCCCTCGACTCCATGGGATATGCCTTGTCCATTGCTGTTCCGTCCCAGGCCGACCACGTAACTGCCTCTCCATTGCTGCCGAATATGACTACGTAATATGTCCCTGATGTCGGTGCCGTAAAGGCTACTCCATTTGTCCCCTGTGCTACCTGACTTCCGCTTCCCAAGCTGCCGCTATAGATCTCTAC
>NZ_JBPPGJ010000081.1:0-670 GCF_051594765.1 Oryzibacillus soli | reverse complement strand
TTGGGGTGAAGTCGTAACAAGGTAGCCGTATCGGAAGGTGCGGCTGGATCACCTCCTTTCTATGGAGTACCTCGTGACCGTAGCGTCACGGTACAATGCAAGACAATCGGCTGATGTTACTTACTCGTGTTCAGTTTTGAAGGGGTTAAATCCTTCAATGGTATATGCTTACGAAGTAAGCTTTGCTAGCGCAAAGCTCTAAGGGCCTTTAGCTCAGCTGGTTAGAGCGCACCCCTGATAAGGGTGAGGTCGGTGGTTCGAGTCCACTAAGGCCCACTTTATCCCCACAAGGGGCCATAGCTCAGCTGGGAGAGCGCCTGCCTTGCAAGCAGGAGGTCAGCGGTTCGATCCCGCTTGGCTCCACCATAACTCACCCCAAAAAGTGAAGATAAGCGTTGTAGCTTATGCCGATTACTTTTCGGGGGCCCCGAAACTGGAAGCAATTAACGGTTGCAAAGGTGTCGACGGTTGTGGTAAGATAGCATTCGCTGTTGAGAAACAGTGAAGAAAAGTGAATAAGCAAGCTCGTTTGGTGATAATGGCGAAGGGGAACCACGCGTACCCATCTCGAACACGACCGTTAAGCCCTTCAGCGCCGATGGTACTTGGACCGCAGGGTCCTGGGAGAGTAGGACGTTGCCAAGCGGGTCTCACTTGTGTGAGATTCACC
>NZ_JBPPGJ010000080.1:0-746 GCF_051594765.1 Oryzibacillus soli | reverse complement strand
CTCCCCTTCCGGGGTGCTTTTCACCTTTCCCTCACGGTACTGCTTCGCTATCGGTCGCCAGGGAGTATTTAGCCTTGGCAGATGGTCCTGCCGGTTTCAGACGGGGTTTCCCGTGCCCCGCCCTACTCAGGATCCGTCTAGGCATACGGTTGTTTTTGGCTACAGGGCTTTTACCTCTTATAGCGGACCTTTCCAGGTCTCTTCACCTAACAACCTTTTGCCATATCGACGTCCTACAACCCCAAGGAGCAAGCCCCTTGGTTTGGGCTGTTCCGCGTTCGCTCGCCGCTACTTACGGAATCACTTTTGTTTTCTTTTCCTCCAGGTACTTAGATGTTTCAGTTCCCTGGGTATGCCTTCGCATCACCTATGTATTCAGTGACGGATACATGGACATTACTCCATGTGGGTTTCCCCATTCGGACATCCCCGGATCAAAGCCTGCTTACGGCTCCCCGAGGCGTTTCGTCGTTCGCTACGTCCTTCTTCGGCTCCTGGCGCCTAGGCATCCTCCGTGCGCTCTTATTAGCTTATCCTAGCTATAAGTGTAAACACTTAAAAGATGTTTTCGGAATTGTTTCGCTATCCAGTTTTCAAGGAACAAGGGTGAATCTCACACAAGTGAGACCCGCTTGGCAACGTCCTACTCTCCCAGGACCCTGCGGTCCAAGTACCATCGGCGCTGAAGGGCTTAACGGTCGTGTTCGAGATGGGTACGCGTGGTTCCCCTTCGCCATTATCACCAA
>NZ_JBPPGJ010000079.1:0-750 GCF_051594765.1 Oryzibacillus soli | reverse complement strand
AAGCGCGAGAAGGCGGAGTTGCAGGTGGCCGTTATGCGTGGAGAGCTCCACCGGGCAGAGGACGTAAAGGATGTCATGACAGACATGCTGGCCGCGATCCGGGCGAAGCTGCTCTCCCTACCGGCGAAGATCGCACCGAGGTTGCTCGGCAAGAACGACCTGGCTTCCGCCCAGGATACGATCTCCTCGGAGGTCTACGAGACATTGCGTGAGCTGGCGGACTACGATCCCGGGGCGTTCAATCGCCGGAATGAGGATTATGTGGGAGGAGATCCGGATGACGACGACTAAGACCCGGACCTTGTTCCGGATGATCGCGAAGGTCCTGGCGCCTCCCCCGAAGCTCACGGTGTCCACGTGGGCCGACCTGTACCGGAAACTATCCCCGGAGGCGTCCGCAGAACCTGGCCAGTGGAGGACCGACCGGGCGCCCTACCAGCGTGACATTATGGACGCGATCAACGACCCGACCGTGCCGGAGGTCGTGGTCATGAGCTCCGCGCAGGTGGGGAAGACAGAGCTGCTGCTGAACGGCATCGGCTTCCATATCGACTATGATCCGGCCCCGATCATGCTCCTCCAACCGACGGAAGGGATGGCGGAGGCCTTCTCCAAGGACCGCTTGCAGCCGATGATCCGGGATACCCCGGCGCTGAATGGAAAGGTCAAGGACGTCAAGAGCCGTGGCTCCGAGAATACCATCCTCCACAAGAAATTCCCTGGTGGCCACATCACCCTGGTCGGGGCCAA
>NZ_JBPPGJ010000078.1:0-789 GCF_051594765.1 Oryzibacillus soli | reverse complement strand
GAATGTTATTCAAATTGGTTCAGGGTCTACAGTAATTACGCATAACGTTGTTGTATTCACGAACCCTCACTGGCTTAAGGGGCGCCAGCCCCGGGTCCGACGGACTTAGCCAGTGCAGGGTTGTCTGCTGATTCCACTTCTCCGAAAAGCCTCTGCAGACCAAGGGCCGCCAGGCCCGCCGCGTGAATACGGTGTTATGCGATGCCAACTTCTTCTTCGATATACTTACATTGCTTAGAATTTATAACTTACCCGATAAAAACTACTATTCCTTCTTCACTAAATACTTCACTCAATTTATTCTCTAATAACTCAATTCTTGTAATAATATGACTTTGTTCATTGTAAGTTAGTGTTTTCAGACCATAATCTTTAATCTGTTTGAGTTCACTTAATAGTGTAGGTAGTTCTTTTTTTATAAGATCGATTCCAGGGTTAAATAGAGGAACTAATTTAAGTTTTAAGTCTTGTATTATTGGTACCCAACATTTATGAAAGAACTCTTCTGATGCAATTGGTACATAAAAATCTCTATTTGGGGGTTCTATTATTATTGCCGCTATAGACAAAAACATCTCCTCCTTGGAAACCAAGTTCCTTTGAACCGTTTTCATTATTGATCTCATTTATTTTTTAGTTGGTTTCGCATAACGTTGTTGTATCTACGAACCCACACCACCTTAAGGAAGCCGATCCAAAAGCGCAGCTGGATCCCGACCGGCCGCGCGCGGTTAGGTGGTGCAGGGTTGTCTGCTGAATCTTCTTCCCCGAAATGCCTCTTGCAGACCG
>NZ_JBPPGJ010000077.1:0-807 GCF_051594765.1 Oryzibacillus soli | reverse complement strand
ATCCGGATCGGCGAGGTGGCCTTCAAGAAGCAGACGGTACCGGTGGCGTTCCCGGTAAAGGACTGGGACCAGCTTTGTCTGCCGACGGTGGCGATCGGCGGGATGGGAAGTGGGAAGACGAAGGGATTCGGCTGCAACCGGGCGATTGGGTTTGTCCGGGCGGGATTCTCCGCCGTCATGGTGGATCCGAAAAAGTCGGAGATGTGGGAGCAGGTTTCCCACGCGCTGACGGCGGAGAATCGCCGCAGGATCGTACTGGGGGAACAGGTTGTGTCATTGGACTTCCGGGAGGTGCTGCACGCCCCGCAGGCCAAAGCGAGGCTTTCACAGATCATGCTGGCGTTCTTCGAGGATAATACGGATACAGCCGGCGCGCAGACCCAGCGATTCCTGCGGGCGGCCGTGATGGGGATGCAGACTGGGAAGCTGGCCGAGGTGATCCGGATCTTCACAGACCCGAAGTACCGAAAGCAAGTGATCGATGGCATGCCGGCGGGATTGAATCGAGAGACCCTGCAGCAATACCATAACGAGAGCGAGGCCCGGCAGCGCCAGATCGTCTCACCGATCTTCAACCGGTTGGACACCATCCTGGGAGATCCATACCTGGAGGCGTGTATGAACGCGGAAGAGGGGCTGGATATGGTGGAGCTGCTTGGCCAGCGTGGGATATGCACGGTGATCGACGTCCCGGACCGGCTGAACACACGAGAGGCCAAGGACCTCCTGATCAACCTGCTTTCTTTCAAGATCGATGCGGCCATGTCGCTCCGGACAGATATGTTCCCGGTGGCCGTAATCTACGAC
>NZ_JBPPGJ010000076.1:0-867 GCF_051594765.1 Oryzibacillus soli | reverse complement strand
TCAAAGAGAATTAATTGATTTAAAACATAGCAGACTTTCAATAACTATAAGTCATTGGATGGAAAGCAGTAATGAATATAATGAAAACTCGGAGTATATCGAGGCTGTTTTAGATGTGTTTTATAAGGATAAATACCTTGGATACTATAAACTAATATACAACTTTAATGGTGAGATTATTGATGATTTTCTCGTTTGGGAATAAGAAGTGTCAAAAATTTTGGTTGCAATTCAAGGAGTGCCATACTTCGCCTAACACCGTATTCACGCGGCGGGCCTGACGGCCCTTGGTCTGCAAGAGGCATTTCGAGGAAGTGGAGTCAGCAGACAACCCTGCACTGGCTAAGTCCGTCGGACCCGGCAGCTGGTGCTGCCTTAAGCCAGTGAGGGTTCGTGAATACAACAACGTTATATGCAATCGGTGCAGAGATCAGTTTTAAACACTCAAAGAAAGAAGAGCGATCTAAGATCAAGAACGATTTAGGGTCAAGAGCGATTTAAGGTCAAGGGAGATTTAAGGTCAAGAGCGATTTAAGGTCAAGAGCGATTTAAGGTAAGGGAGATTTAAGGTCAAGAGCGATTTAAGGTCAAGAGTGATTTAGGTCAAGAGAGATTTAAGGTCAAGAGAGATTTAAGGTCAAGAGAGATTTAAGGTCAAGAGAGATTTAAGGTCAAGAGAGATTTAAGGTCAAGAGCGATTAAGATCAAGAGCGGTTTAAGGTCAGGGGAATCTAGCATATTCAGGAAGGCCCCGACAGCATATAACACCGTATTCACGCGGCGGGCCAGACGGCCCTTGGTCTGCAAGAGGCATTTCGAGGAGCGGACTCAGCAGACAACCTCTGCGAACCTAACCGCGTCGCGGCC
>NZ_JBPPGJ010000075.1:0-891 GCF_051594765.1 Oryzibacillus soli | reverse complement strand
CTTACGTTTGGCGACAATTCCCTCCATCCGCTTCTCCTGTATCGCCCGGAACAACTCCTTGCCGGCGCCTTCCACGTAAAGAGACTGGCTGAAGTGGCTGTTCTGCTCCAAGACGTCCGCGAGGATCTGCTTGCGCTCCATAAGCGGTAAGCTGCGGAGATCCTGTCCGTTTCTCTGCAGGATATCGAACACCACGTAATGCACAGGTGACTCCACCGCCGCGGCCTTGATCTTTGGCCCCTTGGTCATCCGGAACCTCTCCATCACCGCTTCGAAGTCAATCTCGCCAGACGGCCCAATCCGGCAGACCTCGCCGTCCAAGATAACATCGTCATCCGTCGGCACGGCGAGCAGTTCCGGGTATTGCCGAGTGCATTCGTTCTCGTGGCGGGTATAAAGCCGGACGCTGCCGTTCTCACGAGACAGAAGAAGCCGGTGGCCGTCGATCTTCGGCTCATAGATAAACCTGGGGTCGTCAAAAGGCTCCTCTACTTTTTCGAGAAGCATTGGGGAAATGAATGTCATCGTAATCACCTGATGACATTGTAGCCCTCGTCCGCGGCGGATTTATAGCGGTAAATATGGGCAAAAATCAAAATGGGAACTAGCTACCTAAATTGCGGTGGATCCATTCGCACCATCAACGGCGTCATTCGCTTCTCCCCAACCTTGAGCACCATAATGGAGTGGTACCGAGGGGTGTTCAGGCCGTCCTCTAGAGTAAACGGAGCGATCTCCTCCTGGAGACCTTTATATGTCGCCTTACTGCTCTGGTAGAGGTAATAGTGCGGGCCAGCAGCCTTAATGATCTCAGCCAGGTCCCGGGGGATCTGCTCCCAGGAGTGGAATAGCCAATGATAGGACAACCGATAGGCCCGGGATTCCACCGCC
>NZ_JBPPGJ010000074.1:0-896 GCF_051594765.1 Oryzibacillus soli | reverse complement strand
GATAAGTATTGAAATTTTTGATGGGTCAAGACCTTAAGACGATTTCGTTCAGGAATCCCTTGATCTTGAACCCCCATCGATCTTAAGAATCAAGGTTCCGTCGAACGAGATGATTGCTCGCAGTCCATCTCCAGTCGGGTTTTTGGTTCTCTTGGGGGTCAAGATCTTGATTCCTGATGGGCTTTCTTCTTTAGGTTCTGGACAATTGCAGATAACGTTGTTGTATCTACGAACCCACACCACCTTAAGGAAGCCCCGATCCATCAGCGCAGCTGGGTCCCGACCGGCCGCGACGCGGTTAGGTGGTGTTGGGTTGTCTGCTGAATCCGCTCCCTCGAAATGCCTCATGCAGACCAAGGGACCTCCAGGTCCCGACGCGTAGATACGGTGTTAACTGATGGCACCGACTTCTTCGAATTACAATAAACGTACTTGACCTTCAATGTCTCTTGATCCTCAATGTCTCTTGACCTTCATGTCTCTTGACCTTGATGTCTCTTGACCTTGATGTCTCTTGACCTTGATGTCTCTTGACCTTGATGTCTCTTGATCTTCAATGTCTCTTGACCTTCATGTATCTTGACCTTCATGTATCTTGACCTTCATGTATCTTGACCTTCATGTCACTTGATCTTGATGTCTCTTGACCTTCAATGTCACTTGACCTTGATGTGACTTGACCTTGATGTCTCTTGATCTATCGGTGCTTTCAGTTAACGTTGTTGTATTCACGAACCCGAGAGGCTTAAGGCGCGTTAGCGCCGGGTGGCTCCGCCACTTAGCCTCGCAGGGTTGTCTGCTGATTCCGCTTCCTCGAAATCCCTCTTGCAGACCAAGGGCCTACTTCTTAGAATCCGCTTCCCTGCTTGCCCGCAGCGTGAATACGGTGTTATATG
>NZ_JBPPGJ010000073.1:0-1114 GCF_051594765.1 Oryzibacillus soli | reverse complement strand
GGCCGCGACGCGGTTAGGTTCGCAGAGGTTGTCTGCTGAGTCCGCTCCTCGAAATGCCTCTTGCAGACCAAGGGCCGTCTGGCCCGCCGCGTGAATACGGTGTTATATGCTGTCGGGGCCTTCCTGAATATGCTAGATTCCACTGGCCTTAAACCGCCCTTAAACTTAAATGATTCTTGACCTTAATCGCTCTTGACCTTAAATCTCTCTTGACCTAAATCACTCTTGACCTTAAATCGCTCTTGACCTTAACTCTCCCTTGACCTTAAATCGCTCTTGACCTTAAATCTCCCTTGACCTTAAATCTCCCTTGACCTTAAATCGCTCTTGACCCTAAATCGTTCTTGATCTTAAATCGCTCTTCTTTCTTTGAGTGTTTAAAACTGGTCTCTGCCCCGATTGCATATAACGTTGTTGTATTCACGAACCCGAGAGGCTTAAGGTGCGCCAGCGCCGGGTGGCTCCGCCACTTAGCCTCGCAGGGTTGTGCGCGCAGCCGGTTCAGGCCACTTGCCGAACCGCATCCAGCACCAAGGGCCACTAGGCCCGACGCGTGAATACGGTGTTATCCGATGCTGCTGTCTTCTTCGAAATACGAATATGCTTTGTCCTTTCTTCTTACTGCCGGGTTCGCTTCGGATCCGAATACGCTTCGTTCCTTCTTCCTTACTGCCGGGCTCGCTTCGGATCCGAATACGCATCGTTCCTTCTTCTTTCTGCCGGGCACGCTTCGGATTCGAATACGCATCGTTCCTTCTTCTTACAGTCGGGCACGCTTCGGATTCGAATACACTTCGTTCTTTCTTCTTGCTGCCGGGCTCACTTCGGATTCGAATACGCTTCGTTCTTCTTTCTTCTTGCTGCCGGGCTAGCCTCGGATTCGAATACGCTTCGCTCCTTCTTAGTACTATCAGATCCTGTGCCTTGTGTTTTCTGACTGGTTTTTAATTTACTGCTCTTCAGCAGTTTCGGATAACGTTGTTGTATCTACGAACCCACACCACCTTAAGGAAGCCCCGATCCATCAGCGCAGCTGGGTCCCGACCGGCCGCGACGCGGTTAGGTGGTGTTGGGTTGTCTGCTGAATCCGCTCCCTCGAAATGCCACATGCAGA
>NZ_JBPPGJ010000072.1:0-1188 GCF_051594765.1 Oryzibacillus soli | reverse complement strand
GAATGTTATTCAAATTGGTTCAGGGTCTACAGTAATTACGCATAACGTTGTTGTATTCACGAACCCTCACTGGCTTAAGGGGCGCCAGCCCCGGGTCCGACGGACTTAGCCAGTGCAGGGTTGTCTGCTGATTCCACTTCTTCGAAATGCCTCTGCAGACCAAGGCCCCGCTAGGGGCCGCAGCGTGAATACGGTGTTATATGAAGTGACCGACCCACAGTTAGATCTTACAAATTAGTTGTCGTACTTATATAATGTCTTCCCTATTAATTCCTTGGCTTCATCTTCAGTTATATCTACTAATAGTCCTATTGATTCATTTATTCGTTCCTTATATTTACTTCCATAATTCAACATCTCTACGCCTTTGACTTTAACTAATACTTCATTATTTAAAGCCTTTAAATAGTCTCCTATTTTTATTATTCCTTTGGGATCTTGAACTGTTCCCGTTAACACATACCCTCTACCTGTTATTTTAAAAATATCATTTACATATAAGCCAAACATTCGAATCGCCTCGAATATGTACAGTTTTTTTGTTTTCTTACTTTTAATTCATTGTTTATAGATCATTCGGTCATTTCATATAACGTTGTTGTATTCACGAACCCGAGAACCTTAAGGGAAGCATGGATCCACCGGCGCAGCTGGATCCCGACCGGCCGCGACGCGGTTAGGTTCGCAGAGGTTGTCTGCTGACTTCACTTCCCCGAAAAGCCTCTGCAGACCAAGGGCCGTTAGGCCCGCCGCGTGAATACGGTGTTATATGCTGTCGGGGCCTTCCTGAATATGCTAGATTCCACTGGCCTTAAACCGCCCTTAAACTTAAATGATTCTTGACCTTAATCGCTCTTGACCTTAAATCGCTCTTGATCTTATATCGCTCTTGACCTTAATCGCTCTTGATCTTAAATCGCTCTTGATCTTAAATCGCTCTTGACCTTAAATCGCTCTTGACCTTCAATCGCTCTTGACCTTCAATCTCTCTGGCTCTAAAATCGCTCTTGTTCTTTAAAAGTTATTACTGGCCTCTGCCCCGATTGCATATAACGTGCATGTATTCACGAACCCGAGAGGCTTAAGGCGCGCTAGCGCCGGGTGGCTCCGCCACTTAGCCTCGCAGGGTTGTCTGCTGATTCCGCTTCCTCGAAATCCCTCTTGCAGACCAAGGGCCTACTTCTTAGA
>NZ_JBPPGJ010000071.1:0-1329 GCF_051594765.1 Oryzibacillus soli | reverse complement strand
AACGGGTCTGTCAATAATTTTGTGTAAACTCATTTATAGGGAACTCCCCCGGGAGGGGGAGTTTGGCCTGCTTACCGTAAATGTTGACCGACCCGATCCGGGAAAAAGACGGACAACTGTAGTAGCATTTGTCCCCAGTTCTGAACCCGGCCCGTCCATTTGCGAACCACGTCCATGGTAGAGAAGTAGAGCATCTTCAACAACGCTTCGTCGGAGGGGAAGATACTTTTCCCTTTCGTAACTTTGCGGAGCTGACGGTGGTAGCTTTCGATGATATTGGTGGTATAGATCAGCTTCCGGATCTCCGGAGGATACTTGAAGAACGTAGCAAGCTCGTCCCAATTGTTACGCCAGGAGCGGATAATGAGCGGGTACTTGGTTCCCCAGGCCTCTTCGAAGCGGTCCAGTTCGACCAAGGCTGCCTCTTCTGTAGCGGCTTTGTAGATCGGCTTTAAGTCCGCTGTAACCTTCTTCAAGTCCTTGTAGGACACGTACCTCGTGGAATTCCGGATTTGGTGGATGATGCACTTTTGGATCTCGGTCATCGGATAGCAAGCGGAAATCGCTTGAGAGAAACCCGTCAGGTTGTCCACACAGGTGATGAGAATATCTTGTACGCCGCGGTTCTTAAGGTCATTGAGAACGCTCAGCCAGAACTTAGCGGACTCGTTCTCGCCAATCCACATGCCCAATACGTCTTTATTGCCATCGAGATCAATACCAATGACCATGTAGGCTGCCTTATTCACAATGGCTCCGTCCTGCTTCACTTTGAAGTGAATGGCATCCAGAAATACAACGGCGTAAACGCCTTGTAGCGGGCGATTCTGCCACTCCTTGATCAGCGGGACGATCTTGTTGGTGACGTTTGAGATCATCGTAGGGGAGACGTCAATGCCATAGAGCCGGCTGAGATGATCCTGGATGTCACGTGTGCTCACGCCCTTGGCATACATCGCGATAATCTGGTCTTCAATGCCGGTTACATTCGATTGGTGCTTCTTAACGATCATCGGTTCAAACTCGCCGTTACGGTCGCGTGGGACCTGGATCTCCATCTCACCGTATTCGCTCGTCACTGTTTTCTTTGTCTTCCCATTGCGGCTGTTAGAGGTTGCCTTGCTTTTCAAATCGTGCTTTTCGTATCCAAGCTCCGTGTCGAGTTCGGCCTCCAGCATGGACTGAAGCGTCTCTGCAAACAATTCCTTGAGTGCAGATTGCACGTCATCCATGGTCTTCAGGTTATTCTCCTTGACGAATGCCTTCACCTGTTCCTTACTAAACCGTGCCACTTGTGTCATCCTCTCAAACCGACCTTTCCTTCTAGTT
>NZ_JBPPGJ010000070.1:0-1476 GCF_051594765.1 Oryzibacillus soli | reverse complement strand
TGAACTGTGACCCGGTTTGTGGACAATTAATAACAAAGGCCTTGAACTTAGCAGGCTAGTAGATGACCTCTGAATTCGTCAGGGGTCATCTTTTTTAATGTCCACTGATATCGTTCGGAATTGTAATAACTAATGTACGCCTTAACACGCGCTCTCACTTCGTGGATCGTCTGGCAATCGCTAAAGTCAACGTCATCTTTCATGTGACCGAAGAATGACTCCATGGAGGCATTGTCCCAGCAATTACCCTTGCGCGACATAGATTGCCTAAAGCCTGCCTCGGCGATGAGAAGACGTGTTTTGGGATGGGTGTAATGCATCCCTTGATCGGAGTGCAGGATCGCTTCCGGATGAATGTTCCCATCCAATCGTTCTATGAGTTGTTGCATTGTCCGTTCGACAATTGGAAGCTCAAGCGTGGCTGCAACACAATCAGCAAGGATCTGCCTGGTGGCCCCGTCCTTCACACAGGAAAGGTACGCCCATTGTCCGTTTCCGTAACGCAAATACGTGATGTCGGTGAGGAATACTTTTTCGGGCTTACCTTGGTCAAACTGGCGTTCTAGCAAATTGGGACACGTCTGGTGTTCTTGAGTTGCTTTGGCCATCTTGCGGTAGGGGTTCGCCTGACGGATGACCGCGACTAAGCATGCCTTTCGCATGAGGCGGCGAATCTTCTTGTGGTTCATGATGATACCATCTAACTGCTCAAGTCGCATTTTAATGACCAGCGCGCCTGCTCTACCGCGCAGCGCCTCAAAGTGTTGCCGGATAAGGGCGACGTCTTCTTCGTCAGCTGCTTCCCGAAGTTGGCGTTTATCCTCGGCTGCAAGCCATCTGTAGTAGCCGCTCGGACTGACATCTACAAGCTCACACAGATAGCGCGTCATGCGTTTTAGGCCATATGCCCGAATTGTAAGGTTGATGATCTCAAAGCGCTCGGCTGCCGTCAGTGTTTCTTCTTCTGCCGCTCGAGCGCTTCGAGCTTTTTTAGCAAGTCTACCTGCGCTTCAAGCATTTTAATTTTGGCCTGAGCTCGCTTCAACTCTTCTTCCACTGTCAACTCAGCTGCTGTCTTACGACCTGTGCTGTTCTTTCCGCGTCGGTCTGTTTCCAATCCTTCTTCCCCATACAATTGATAGGTTTCACGCCAACGCTTTACACTCTTTTTAGGCTTTGTATGACCGATAACGTCAAGGTCAAAGCCTGCTCGGATAAAGATCTCCGAGGGCGTCTGGCCCGCCCTGTAGGCCTCCAACGCCTCCAATTTGAACGCAGGATTGTACGTGATTGTCGACTCGGACACCTTCTGCACGTTGGGGTTTGCCTCTAGCATTCTTATCTGTTCTTCAGTAAATACGATTCGCTTTAACTTTCCCATGTTCGTATCGCCCCTCATCTTACCTTGATTAAAACACAAATGACCCACATGAAGGTCACTTTTTTCAAAGTGTCCTTCTTGTGGGTCACAGTTCA
>NZ_JBPPGJ010000069.1:0-1507 GCF_051594765.1 Oryzibacillus soli | reverse complement strand
CGTGGCCGCCGACACGTTTGGGTTGGCCCGCTTTTGTTCGGCCTTGTCCGGTGGACTGTAGATGGACGGGCTCGGCTCCAGTCCAATCGCCACTCCAGCTGCCGCCTTTTTACTGGCCGAGGCTTCTGCGCTGCCTGCCCGTACATACTCCTCGAGCTCCAGCTTCAGCACGGCTTTGATGAGCCATCCCTGAGCATCCAGGAGAGGATCGCTTACCGTGGTCGACTTCAACAGCCACTTGTTCCGTCCGAGAGGCTTCTCCCCGAGGATGAAATAGTCCGGCCTGGCCGTATCCCGGATGGCCTCCCACGCCTCGATCTCAGCCCTCACGTTATGCCCCAGCTCCGCACGCAGGGGAATGTCGAAGGAGATGGTGCTGAGCGTCTTCCCCTTGATGTAGGTAGACGGCTTATCCTGGAGCTTCTCCTGAGCCTCTGTATCGAGGGCGCCACCCCAGCCCAGGCCGTCAATCGTGTACATCCCCTGAAATACCTTGCCTTGATACGATGCGATGGGCATCCGGTTACCCTCCTTTCACAGCGATGATCAGCCCGTCGGCCAGGCTATCCGAGAACAGGGCGACGGCAACCTCATCCCCGACGTCCAGCGTGACATGGTCTGCATATGGCAGCTCCGGGGTAACGGAATCGTCCAGGTCCGCAAAGGTGACACGGGCCACCCGGCGGACCGTATCCAAGGAGCTCACGCGCCCTTTATGGATCATGCATATCCCTCCAATGGCTTCCGCAGAGTGAGCTTCGTCCGGTCATGCACCGGATCATGAGTCAGCTGGTCGATGACGTACAGCCCATCAAACAACCCCACTCCCTCGATCCGAACAACGCTGCCGGCGGCGAGACCGGTATTCATGGTGACTGTAAGCGTGCCGGTAACCCGGTACTTGTTTGCGCTCCGGAGCAGTCCCCGGGCCCACCGGTCGGCCTCCGCCTGGTTGGAGAGTGCCAGCTTGTGAATAGCCACCGGGCCGGTGGTATCCGGAGCGGTGAAGGTTGCCTGCATCCGCTCCCCGGCCGGTCCCCGCCCGAAGACCCGGCAGCTGCCATAGATGTCCGTCGACTTGTCGATGAAGCGGAACTGCCCGATCATATCCCCGGTTCGGATCGTAGTGGTCTCCGTCCGGCTGGCCTCGGCGGCCTCGTCGAAGAGGATCACTTTCCGATCCGTCACCTTCATGCCGTACCCCTCGCGGGTGCAGCGTCTAGCCAGGAAGGCGAAATCGGCCTCCTCCAGCTGGTCCACCCGGTGGTACAGGTGGTTCATCACCCCATAGGTCTGCACCTCGAAGCCGTGGCGGGCCGCCAACTGCGTAGCGAACTCCAGGAATCGGACGCTCTCCCAGCCCTGTGAACGGACGCTCTTGGCTTCCTGCGGGATGGACAGGGCCTTCATGGCAAATTCCCCGGCGCCTTGCTCCAGATGGTCGATGAACATGGCCCCTGTATCGAAGCTGCCCGTTCTCACCTGCAGGAGGTCATTTTTCCGGGGC
>NZ_JBPPGJ010000068.1:0-1507 GCF_051594765.1 Oryzibacillus soli | reverse complement strand
CGTGGCCGCCGACACGTTTGGGTTGGCCCGCTTTTGTTCGGCCTTGTCCGGTGGACTGTAGATGGACGGGCTCGGCTCCAGTCCAATCGCCACTCCAGCTGCCGCCTTTTTACTGGCCGAGGCTTCTGCGCTGCCTGCCCGCACATACTCCTCCAGCTCGAGCTTCAGCACGGCCTTGATGAGCCATCCCTGAGCATCCAGGAGAGGATCGCTTACCGTGGTCGACTTCAACAGCCACTTGTTCCGGCCGAGAGGCTTCTCCCCGAGGATGAAATAGTCCGGCCTGGCCTCATCGCGGATGGCCTCCCAAACCTCGATCTCAGCCCGCACGTTTTGTCCCAACTCCGCTCGCAGGGGGATGTCGAAGGAAATGGTACTGAGCGTCTTCCCCTTGATGTAGGTGGACGGCTTATCCTGCAGCTTCTCCTGGGCCTCCGTATCGAGGGCACCGCCCCAGCCCAGGCCGTCGAACGTGTACATCCCCTGAAACACCTTGCCTTGATACGATGCGATGGGCATCCGGTTACCCTCCTCTCACAGCGATGATCAGCCCGTCGGCCAGGCTATCCGAAAACAAAGCGACGGCTACCTCATCCCCAACCTCCAGCGTGACATGGTCCGCATAAGGAAGCTCCGGAGTGACGGAATCGTCCAGGTCCGCAAAGGTAATTCGGGCCACCCTGCGGACCGCATCCAAGGAGCTCACGCGCCCTTTATGGATCATGCATATCCCTCCAATGGCTTCCGCAAAGTGAGCTTCGTTCGGTCATGCACCGGATCATGAGTAAGCTGGTCGATGACGTACAGCCCATCGAACAACCCCACGCCATCGATCCGAACGACGCTGCCGGCGGCGAGCCCGGTATTCATGGTGACCGTAAGAGTGCCGGTTACCCGGTACTTGTTTGCGCTCCGGAGCAGCCCCCGGGCCCACCGATCGGCCTCCGCCTGGTTAGAGAGCGCCAGCTTGTGAACGGCCATCGGGCCGGTGGTATCCGGAGCGGTGAAGGCCGCCTGGATCCGCTCCCCGGTCGGCCCCCGCCCGAAGACCCGGCAGCTGCCGTAGATGTCCGTCGACTTGTCAATAAAGCGGAACTGCCCGATCATGTCCCCGGTACGGATCGTGGTGGTTTCTGTTCGGCTAGCCTCGGCGCTCTCATCAAACAAGATCACCTTCCGGTCTGTCACCTTCAGACCGTACCCCTCGCGGGTGCAGCGGCTGGCCAGGAAGGCGAAGTCCGCTTCCTCCAGCTGGTCCACCCGGTCGTACAGATGGTTCGTCACCCCATAGGTCCGCACCTCGAAGCCGTGGCGCGCCGCCAACTGCGTAGCGAACTCCAGGAATCGGACGCTCTCCCAGCCCTGGGAACGGACGCTCTTGGCTTCCTGCGGGATGGACAGGGCCTTCATGGCAAATTCCCCGGCGCCTTGCTCCAGATGGTCGATGAACATGGCCCCTGTATCGAAGCTGCCCGTTCTCACCTGCAGGAGGTCATTTTTCCGGGGC
>NZ_JBPPGJ010000067.1:0-1624 GCF_051594765.1 Oryzibacillus soli | reverse complement strand
CTGCAAGAGGCATTTCGAGGAAGCGGATTCAGCAGACAACCCAGCACCACCTAACCGCGTCGCGGCCGGTCGGGACCCAGCTGCGCATATGGATCTGGGCTTCCTTAAGGTGGTGTGGGTTCGTAGATACAACAACGTTATATGAAAGATCAGCAAGGGATTTATAGATTTATAGACCAATGAAGGTGATTCTATGAAGTATCAGACAATAAATTACTTTTTAAGTATATATCGAAAAGAGATCAATGCTGGGGGAACATTCTCCAATATAGATTTACTAACATTATTCTTCAAGAATGAACCATCAAGAATTATTAATAATTTGATTGAAGAATCAAGAATATTACTAATTGATATTAATAATGAAGATTGGGAAATGAGTATGAAAACCAAAGAGCTTTGTAAGGAATATGGAAAGAATGGACTTAAAAAACTCGTAAATGAAATCGTTTCTGTTAGTGATTCTTAGAAGGCTGATCCTTCATATAACACCGTATTCACGCGGCGGGCCTGACGGCCCTTGGTCTGCAAGAGGGTTTTCGAGGAAGCGGAATCAGCAGACAACCCTGCACTGGCTAAGTCCGTCGGACCCGGGGCTGGCGCCCCTTAAGCCAGTGAGGGTTCGTGAATACAACAACGTTATCGGAAATTCAGTTGAAAGGAATAAAAACATTGAAAACACTATATCGTCCGGTAGGTTTGACTGAGATGAAATTAATCCTCGACTTAAATCTGAAAGGCTTCCCTCCTAGACTTCCTGAACAACCTATTTTTTACCCGGTACTTAATAAAGCATATGCGGATCAGATAGCTTATGAATGGAATACAAAGGATAGGTTTTCGGGATATGTGGGATTCGTTACAGAATTTGATGTAGATAGTCCGTTTATTGATAAATACCAAGAACAAATAGTTGGAAGTACGAGGCATAATGAACTTTGGATTCCCGCTGAAGAATTAGAGGAACTTAATAATAATATAGTTGGTCATATCAGAATGGTTGATGTTTTTTATGGAGCTTATTACGAGGGAGTTACACCAGAGTTGAGTATTTTTGAAGGAAAGAATATAGTTGAACAATTCAAGATTTGGAAAGAAATTTTAGTATATAATTCAATGGATTTTTATTGTGAGCTTAAGGAATATTGGAAATACATTTTTTTGAATTACAAGCTTTGGCATGATAGTGATTTCAATGAGTATGGAATTAGTGACTTAGAAAAGAAAGAAGTATTAATGACAATGAATGTATTTTGGAAAGAACAGTTTCCAGAGATCAGACTTTTTGCAGGTATTTCAGAGAAGAACTGAACATCCGATAACACCGTATTCACGCGGCGGGCCTGACGGCCCTTGGTCTGCCCGAGGCTTTTCGGGGAAGTGGAGTCAGGCAGACAACCCTGCGAGGCTAAGTGGCGGAGCCACCCGGCCCTGGCGGGCCTTAAGCCTCTCGGGTTCGTGAATACAAGAACGTTATGTGAAAGCACCGAAGGTCAAGGGACATTGAAGGTCAAGGGACATTGAAGGTCAAGGGACATTGAAGGTCAAGGGACATTGAAGGTCAAGGGACATTGAAGGTCAAGGGACATTGAAGGTCAAGGGACATTGAAGGTCAAGGGACATT
>NZ_JBPPGJ010000066.1:0-1683 GCF_051594765.1 Oryzibacillus soli | reverse complement strand
CGGTCTGCAAGAGGCATTTCGGGGAAGAAGATTCAGCAGACAACCCTGCACCACCTAACCGCGCGCGGCCGGTCGGGATCCAGCTGCGCTTTTGGATCGGCTTCCTTAAGGTGGTGTGGGTTCGTAGATACAACAACGTTAGATGAAAGCCCCGGATACATATTTTGATTGGAGTGCTCCGAAGTGGATATTCAGCTATTCGAGGAAGCTTTAGAAAAACTACAAACCTTAAAAGTTAAAGGAGACATTTCATCAAGCCATCATGCTTTTTTTATGAAATATAATGTACCTGAAAATATAAGAGAGTTCTATAATAAATTTTCATTTACAGAGTCATTAAAGTTTAGACATAACTACTTTTACAATCTCAATGACATAGTAGAAGAGAATACATATTACCCAAATAATAAGTGTGTCGCATCAGAGTTACTTATTATAGGTCATGGATTGAATGGTGATTATATCGTAATGAATATGAAAAGTAATTGTATCGGTTTTATCTTCCATGATGATTTATATGAGAATGAAGATACTATTATTGAAGATATTAATATTGATACTGGAATGAGTGTAGGAAACTTTTATTATAAGTCAGTTACAGAAGATAACTTCCCAGTAGATGGTTACCAGGCAGAACAATATTTTAAGTGAGTATTAGATTATTCGGGGATGTCGGGGCCATCATCTAACACCGTATTCACGCGGCGGGCCCTAAGGCCCTTGGTCTGCAGAGGTTTTTCGAAGAAGCGAAATCAGCAGACAACCCTGCACTGGCTAAGTCCGTCGGACCCGGGGCTGGCGCCCCTTAAGCCAGTGAGGGTTCGTGAATACAACAACGTTATGTGCAATAACCGCAAGAATTAATATAAAAAGAAGAAAGGATGAACCATGAAATACAAGATCTTAATACTATCTATAGCAGTACTAATTGCTTCTATATCTGTGTTTATCATATTCAAATCGGGAGATATTGATTTTGATGTAGTAAAGGTGGAAGAATTAGATAAAGATATTCAAGACACAATCAAGCAAATTAATGAACAAAACACATATTTCATTATTAAAGACAAGACCATTGTCGTGTACTCAAACCTAGGTAAATCTGGCCTCTATACGTATCCTTACGTAGAAATAAAACAGGAGGATGGTAAGCTTGTAGTAAATATTAATAGTCACATGGCAGCAGATGAACAATATGTAAAGGAGATATTGATTGTTAGGATAAACAATATCAAGAAATTACCTGATGATTTTGGAACCACTTTCCTAGGACAAAAAACAGATTATAAAATAAAAGACCTGTCCAAGTGATTAAATATTTGTGGATTGATCCAAGAAGGCGGTTACAGCACATAACACCGTATTCACGCGGCGGGCCTTACGGCCCTTGGTCTGCAGGGGCTTTTCGGAGAAGTGGAATCAGCAGACAACCCTGCACTGGCTAAGTCCGTCGGACCCGGGGCTAACGCCCCTTAAGCCAGTGAGGGTTCGTGAATACAACAACGTTATGTGAAAGCACCGAAGGTCAAGGGACATTGAAGGTCAAAGGACATTGAAGGTCAAGGGACATTGAAGGTCAAGGGACATTGAAGGTCAAGGGACATTGAAGGTCAAGGGACATTGAAGGTCAAGGGACATTGAAGGTCAAGGGACATTGAAGGTCAAGGGACGTAGAAGATCAAG
>NZ_JBPPGJ010000065.1:0-1752 GCF_051594765.1 Oryzibacillus soli | reverse complement strand
AGAAGTGGAATCAGCAGACAACCCTGCACTGGCTAAGTCCGTCGGACCCGGGGCTGGCGCCCCTTAAGCCAGTGAGGGTTCGTGAATACAACAACGTTATGCGTAATTACTGTAGACCCTGAACCAATTTGAATAACATTCGTAAAGATAATAAGACCTACAAGTTATTAGGGGATGGGTTAGTCGCGAGAGAATTCGTGCGAATTAGTAACCCCCTTCGTCCACGCGAACGGAAGATTTTGTCGCGTGTTACGCGACTCGGAATGAAACAAAAATGATATAGGGGGAAAGACTTGTAAGGGCATTTAATAAGAGTAAAAAAAGAAATAAATACAGATTAGGATAATAGAAATTGAAACACAATTTGTTAATGTCACAAAACTCAAAAAACATGAAAGAGCGCTTTTTGGAAGGACATGAATGTGATACACGGAAGACAGTAACTACGCATAACACCGTATCTACGCGGCGGGCCTGACGGCCCTTGGTCTGCAAGAGGCATTTCGAGGAAGCGGATTCAGCAGACAACCCAGCACCACCTAACCGCGTCGCGGCCGGTCGGGACCCATCTGCGCATATGGATCTGGGCTTCCTTAAGGTGGTGTGGGTTCGTAGATACAACAACGTTAGGTGAAATAACGGCAAATTCATAATTTAATTTCATTAAAAGAAAGGAATGAAGAAATGATCAAGCTCTTATTATTTCTGCTTATAATAATATTTCCAAATATGTACCAAAACACCGTAGAACCAAATTTGTCTGAAGCAGAAGGTTTAATTATACACCGAATTGCATCGGAACATCTTATGACATTTTTTGAAGGTGGGACTTGTACCACTGAAGACAGAAGAGTACCTAATGATAAGAATGAACATTACTATTTTTGTGATAATCTAAATTCGATAGAGAAAATGCACAGTTACTTGGAAGAAAGTTTTACTAAAAATATCGCAAATCAATTAATTACTGAGATAAATATGTTCACGGTGAATGACCAACTTGCATTTACGCCAAGTTCCAGTGGTTCAATGAATGATTGGGAAAATGCAAGAGGAATAATACTAGAAAAGGGAAATGGAAGGATAATATATAAATTTACAGTACCACTTGTTGATTATAGTGATTATCCACCTGCTGAAGTGGTTATTGAATATATTTATATTGAAAGTAAAGGATGGAGAATAAATAATATTCCGGGTAATTTCAAGTAGGCCGTTACTTCACCTAACACCGTATTCACGCGGCGGGCCTGACGGCCCTTGGTCTGCAAGTGGCTTTTCGGGGAGTTGACTCAGCAGACAACCCTGCACTGGCTAAGTCCGTCGGACCCGGGGCTGGCGCCCCTTAAGCCAGTGAGGATTCGTGAATACAACAACGTTAACTGAAAGCACCGATAGATCAAGAGACATCAAGGTCAAGTCACATCAAGGTCAAGTGACATTGAAGATCAAGAGACATCAAGGTCAAGAGACATCAAGGCCAAGAGACATTGAAGGTCAAGAGACATCAAGGTCAAGAGACATCAAGGTCAAGAGACATCAAGGTCAAGAGACATTGAGGGTCAAGAGACATTGAGGGTCAAGAGACATTGAGGGTCAAGAGACATTGAGGGTCAAGAGACATTGAGGGTCAAGAGACATTTAGGGTCAAGAGACATTGAAGGTCAAGAGACATTGAAGGTCAAGTACGTTTATGGTAATTCGAAGAAGTCGGTGCCATCAGTTAACACCGTATCTACGCGTCGGGACCTG
>NZ_JBPPGJ010000064.1:0-1772 GCF_051594765.1 Oryzibacillus soli | reverse complement strand
TCCAGGATGGCCACCAGGTTGCGTACCTGGGATGCATCGTCCTTGCCCAGTGCCTGCGGCACGATGGAGAAGGTGTTGGAGATGCCGTCGACGGAAGCATGGTACGGCAGCTTGGAGACCGAGGTCAGGGAAGCCAGGGCGCCCTTCTGGTCGCGGCCGTGCATCGGGTTGGCGCCCGGTGCGAACGGCTCGCCGGCGCGGCGTCCGTCCGGCGTGTTGCCGGTCTTCTTGCCGTATACCACGTTGGACGTGATGGTCAGGATGGACATGGAGTGCACCGAATCCCGGTAAGTCTTATGCTTGCGCAGCTTGGTCATGAAGCGCTCGACGATGTCGACGGCCAATTGGTCCACGCGGTCGTCGTTGTTGCCGTATTTCGGGAAGTCGCCTTCCACCGCGAAGTCGACAACCAGACCCTTCTCGTCGCGGATCGTCTTCACCTTGCCGTACTTGATGGCGGACAAGGAGTCGGCGACGACGGACAGGCCGGCGATGCCGGTCGCCATGGTGCGCAGGATGTGGGTGTCGTGCAGAGCCATCTCGATGCGCTCATAGCTGTATTTGTCATGCATGTAGTGGATGACATTCAGGGTGTTGATGTACAGCTCGGCCAGCCATTCCATCATGGCGTCGTAGCGCTTCATCACATCGTCGAACTCCAGGTACTCGGAGGTGATGGGCTTGAACTCCGGCGCGATCTGGATCTTCAGCTTCTCATCCACGCCGCCGTTGATGGCGTACAGGAGGCACTTGGCCAGGTTGGCGCGGGCGCCGAAGAACTGCATCTGCTTGCCGACGCGCATGGCGGAGACGCAGCAGGCGATGGCGTAGTCGTCGCCGAATTCCGGACGCATCAGATCGTCGGATTCGTACTGGATGGCGCTGGTCTTGATGGACATCTTGGCGCAGTAAGCCTTGAAGGCTTCCGGCAGCTTGGTGGACCACAGCACGGTCAGGTTCGGCTCCGGCGACGGGCCCAGGTTATCCAGGGTGTGCAGGAAGCGGAAGGAGTTCTTGGTGACCAGCGGACGGCCGTCCATGTCGACGCCGCCGATGGACTCGGTCACCCAGGTCGGGTCGCCGCTGAACAGCTCGTTGTATTCCGGCGTCCGGGCGAACTTGACGAGACGCAGCTTCATGACGAAGTGGTCGACCAGCGCTTGAGCTTCACTCTCGGTGATGGTGCCGTTAGCCAGGTCGCGCTCCACGTAGATGTCGAGGAAGGTGGAGGTGCGTCCCAGGGACATGGCGGCGCCGTTCTGCTCCTTGATGGCGGCCAGGTAGCCCAGGTACAGCCATTGGAAGGCTTCCTTGGCGGTGGTGGCCGGCTCGGAGAGGTCGAAGCCGTAGGCTTTGCCCAGCTTCTTCAGCTCGTTCAGAGCACGGATCTGCTCGTTGAGCTCTTCGCGCAGGCGGATGATGTCATCGCTCATGGTGCGCAGACCGGTGTTGGCCAGATCCTTCTTCTTGTCGGCGATGAGGCGGTCGATGCCGTACAGCGCCACGCGGCGGTAGTCGCCGATGATGCGGCCGCGGCCGTAAGCGTCCGGCAGACCGGTAACGATGCCCGCTTTACGGGCGTTCTTCATTTCGTCGGTATAAGCGTCGAATACGCCTTGGTTATGAGTTTTGCGCAGCTCGGTGAAGATCCGGGAGATCTCTTCGCTGACCTTGAAGCCGTAAGACTCCGCGGACATCTCCGCCATGCGGATGCCGCCGAAGGGCTGCAGGGACCGCTTGAAGGGCTTGTCGGTCTGGAAGCCGACGACGGT
>NZ_JBPPGJ010000063.1:0-1867 GCF_051594765.1 Oryzibacillus soli | reverse complement strand
GACGCGGTTAGGTGGTGCTGGGTTGTCTGCTGAATCCGCTTCCTCGAAATGCCTCTTGCAGACCAAGGGCCGACAGGCCCGCCGCGTAGATACGGTGTTATGCGTAGTTACTGTCTTCCGTGTATCACATTCATGTCCTTCAAAAAGCGCTCTTTCATGTTTTGTGAGTTTTGTGACCTTAACCAATTGTGTTTCAATTTCTATTATCCTAATCTGTATTTATTTCTTTTTTAACTCTTAATAAATGCCCTTACAAGTCTTTCGCCCTATATCATTCTTGTTTCATTCCGAGTCGCGTAACACGCGACAAAATCTTCCGTTCGCGTGGACGAAGGGGGTTACTAATTCGCACGAATTATCTCGCGACTAACCCATCCCCTAATAAACTTGTAGGTCTTATTATCTGTACGAATGTTATTCAAATTGGTTAAGGGTCTACAGTAATTACGCATAACGTTGTTGTATTCACGAACCCTCACTGGCTTAAGGGGCGCCAGCCCCGGGTCCGACGGACTTAGCCAGTGCAAGGTTGTCTGCTGAGTCCGCTTCCTTGAAAAGCCTCTTGCAGACCAAGGGCCGTCAGGCCCGCCGCGTGAATACGGTGTTATCGGATGCTTCTGCCTTCTTCGAACTACTCAATGTGTCTATCCAAGATTGTATATTTTTTTAAGTTTCATTATCTATTGGTTCTCATATTCAAGATTATCTATTAGCATTATAGTATTTACCCATTCTTCAAAAGAGTCATATATATTAGTTCTTGGCCACTTATTATCTTCTTCAATTTTCCCCTTCCAAGTTAGGTGAACTTGAGCATATTTCACAGGGTTAGTTTGTAACTTAAACAAAACATCATCTCTATCGATTCTTCGTGCAACTATAAATACTTCTTTATCTTTGAGAATATGTGATCCACTCAATTCTTTTAATAATTCATGTTTATATATTTCAGATTCTTCTCTTTTCCATGGTTCTAAAAAAGTGAATGAGTCAGACATATCAGTCATCCTTTATTTATTAGGTTTTAGTATATGGTTTGCAGAAGTTTCCGATAACGTTGTTGTATTCACGAACCCTCACTGGCTTAAGGGGCGCCAGCCCCGGGTCCGACGGACTTAGCCAGTGCAGGGTTGTCTGCTGATTCCACTTCTCCGAAAAGCCTCTGCAGACCATGGGCCGTTAGGCCCGCCGCGTGAATACGGTGTTAGGTGAAGTCCCTGCCTTCTTCGAATACGCTGCATATATGTTATTGAATCCCTGCAGTTCCGAATGTATCATTTATTACTTTTTCATAGTCTATCCACTTAAAATAAAAAGGTCCTATACTAATAGGTTTATTACCTGGTTCAAGCTTAAACTCACTCCATATAACTAGATCTTCTTCTCGCTCGATATGAACTGAAATAAAACCACATTCTTCAACACCGCACCAAGGACAGACTAGAATGGGATATCTGTAGTATAAATATGGGTGTGTTTCTTTAAGTAAAAAATAATCAATCAAAAGTCTTTGATATTCTTTACTACCCCAGCCAAGTGACAGAACCATATCATGCTGTTTAAGCATTTGATATAGAGACCTACCGTCAATTATCAAATCAGCAAATTTGGTATTTTTGTTTCCTTCTTGCTCGGGATCATGGTCATCATAGCGGCTAGAAGGTACTGTTTGTAAGTTATTTATTTGTTTCATTTTGTTCCTCCAAGTTCTTGCAGGGATTTCACCTAACGTTGTTGTATCTACGAACCCACACCACCTTAAGGAAGCCCCGATCCATCAGCGCAGCTGGGTCCCGACCGGCCGCGACGCGGTTAGGTGGTGTTGGGTTGTCTGCTGAATCCGCTCCCTCGAAATGCCACATGCAGA
>NZ_JBPPGJ010000061.1:0-1925 GCF_051594765.1 Oryzibacillus soli | reverse complement strand
CAGTTCGGAATCAGGGAACAGTTGTAATGGCCCCTTGCCAAACAGATCAGCGAGCTTAAGCATGATCTCGACACTGGTAACATTCCGGCCTTTTTCAAGGTTTCGAATGCTAGTCTCAGAAAGGCCGACAAGACTTCCCAGCTCCTCACAAGTAAGATCCAGGGTCTGCCGACATTCTGTTAGGACAACGCGCGGCGCCGATAATTTTCTACGAACAGACAATACTGACACCTCCTTCCTGTGTTTCCGGGGGCCGTGTCCTTATATTACCACTTAACCTCAGATTACGCAACCGTAACTTACGGTAAATTTCATGACCTGAAGGATGTGATCGGAAGTGACTGAAAATGAACGATATATGAATCCAGTTTTCGGTGAAAGGATGCGGAAACTGCGTGAGAGTCGGGGGTGGCTGATGGACAAAGCCGCGGCAGAGTACGGAGTAAGCCGGGCGATGGTGTCAAAATACGAAGATGGGGCGGTTCCTAAAGTGGAACTCCTAACGAGGATTTCTGATCTGTATAACGTGACAACGGATTATCTTCTGGGCCGCTCAAACGAAGCGTTCCTTCCTGAATCGAAGCAAGAGGAAACTCTCTCAACAGAAGAAGCACTTGCTTTGAAAAAATTCCTTATGGACACAGAGGCCATGCTCCGCGAGGCCGGTAGTGTGGACGAGACAAAGTTGTCGCATGTTAAGCAGTTCATGGAGTTCGTTTTCAGAAAAGCAAACGAAGAGGAAAAGAAGAAAAAATAATTTATGTGTCAGACAGTCTTCGACAACATGTTTCAGATTGATAGGGGTATTATTTTCATATAACCCAATAAATGTATGAATAATCATGAATTTCATTTTTCATGAATTTTTCACATAATTGGGCCGTTACATAGCAATTCATCAACTTGTCTAACACTATAGAGGGGTGTAATGGCCGTCGAAAGACGGTTTTAACTGACTAGATTGTTAACGACAAAGTTAACTATCGGCCAGACGACCCGAAGGTCATCCCTTCCTCTGCCGCGTTCTTTTCGCCTGTGGTTTTCTTGGGATAAATTCGTACAACTGCTCGATGGAGGTCTTCATGAATTTGGCTACAGTAAATGCTTTCGGCAGTGTCATATCCCTTTCATTATTAAACCACATCGATATTTCTTGCTTCGAGAACCCTGTACCCTCTGCAATTTCTTGTTGACTTATGCCCAGGGATGCAGCAAGTTCCTTACCGCGGCAGCGTCCAAGGTCATACTGGACCGGTTGCATCGCTGCCTCCACTCAATGATTTATTTACATGTTCTATCCTACCAAATTTTACACCCATTTTAAACCAGAGGAGCGTGACACAGTGAAATGAACAGCGCCAAACAAGAGATCGAACGATTATTCGAGCAGATCGGGGTCAGGTGTCCGAACAAATTGGCAGCCCATTTAGGGTTCATAGTATACTCAGGGCCAGAATTAGACTGTGCACTGAAAGACGACGTCGTTTGTGGCATGTATCTGCTTCCATTCCCGTCTTCCCCAGTGTTCATAATCAATTCATCCATGCAATTAGAAGATCAAGAACTGACCTTATTCAAATTGCTCTTGCGTCATTTCTCACATTGTGAACCATGCGCTCTGGTAAAATCCGAATTAGATTGCGATCGCGAACGTAAATTCCGCTCTCCTACTTTTATCGAATTGAAGACCATGATCGGCCGAGCTTTAGAGGGGGCATTCCAACTCTAATGGAAAACGAAATAAGCGGATCCCGCTATATAGGGATCCGCTTTTGTTATGTCCTGGTTTTACTTTTTCAGTTCTGCCGGCACTTCCGGGCGATGGCAGAAGACAACGCAATCGGCATCTGCCATCTTCTCAGCGCGTTTGGCCAGCAATTTGTCGATCCACTTCAACATCGTGGTCACCTCCCCTGATCTATAGC
>NZ_JBPPGJ010000060.1:0-1929 GCF_051594765.1 Oryzibacillus soli | reverse complement strand
CAGTTCGGAATCAGGGAACAGTTGTAATGGCCCCTTGCCAAACAGATCAGCGAGCTTAAGCATGATCTCGACACTGGTAACATTCCGGCCTTTTTCAAGGTTTCGAATGCTAGTCTCAGAAAGGCCGACAAGACTTCCCAGTTCCTCACAAGTAAGATCCAGGGTCTGCCGACATTCTGTTAGGACAACGCGCGGCGCCGATAATTTTCTACGAACAGACAATACTGACACCTCCTTCCTGTGTTTCCGGGGGCCGTGTCCTTATATTACCACTTAACCACAGATTACGCAACCGTAACTTACGGTAAAATTTTGAGCCAGAAGGAAGTGATCTGAAGTGACTGAAAATGAGCGGTATATGAATCCAGTTTTCGGTGAAAGGATGCGGAAACTGCGAGAGAGTCGGGGGTGGCTAATGGATAGAGCCGCGGCAGAGTACGGAGTAAGCCGGGCGATGGTTTCAAAATATGAAGATGGGGCGGTTCCTAAAGTGGAACTCCTTACAAGGATTTCCGATCTGTACAACGTATCAACGGATTACCTGCTTGGTCGTTCAAACGAAGCGTTCCTTACTGAGGCGAACCAGGTTGAGACGCTCTCAACAGAAGAAGCCTTTGCATTGAGAAAATTTCTCTTAGATACAGAGAACATGCTACGTGAAGCAGGAAGCGTGGACGAAAACAAGTTAGATCATGTCAGGCAGTTTATGGAGTTTGTTTTCAGAAAGGCAAATGAAGAAGAGAAAAAGAAAAAATAATTTTAGTGCAAGACAAGCTTCGACAGTATGTATCACTAGAACGGTAGTATTATATAGTTAATTAACCCAATTATTGTATGATTAATCACGATTTTCATTATTCATGAATTATTCACATATTTGGGTCGTTACAATTCACTTCGTCAACTTGTCTTGCATAATAGAGGGGGAGTTAAGGCCGTCGAAAGACGGCTTTCCAAGAATGGAAAGTACCCTCCAGCGGGAACTTGCGGCTACGGATAACCCATTTAAAGGTTACCCTAACCGACCGTTACTCCTATGGCTCCTTAATAGTAATGACCCATTCATACAGATCCTCCGGGTGACAGTTCAACACACGCGAAACGGACATCGCTGTCGTGAAGGACATTTTCTTCCTTCTTGCGATCCAGTCCGAGATGTTCGACTTCGGGTATCCCGTTCGATCTGCTAGATCTTGTTGGGTCATTTTCGATTGTCTCAGGAGCTCGGGTAAGCGGCAGCGGCCATAGTCGAACCGCGTCTGCATATGCTTCCCCCTGAAGGAAAATCATTCTCTCCCCTATCCTACCAAATTATTCACCCATTTTAAACCAGAGGAGCGTGACACAGTGAAATGAATAGCGCCAAACAAGAGATCGAACGATTATTCGAGGAGATCGGAGTCAGGTGTCCGAACAAATTGGCAGCCCATTTAGGGGACATGGTATACTCAGGGCCAGAATTAGACTGTGCACTGAAAGACGATGTCGTATGCGGCATGTATCTGCTTCCATTACCGTCCAGCCCAGTATTCATAATCAATTCATCCATGCAATTAGAAGATCAAGAGCTGACCTTAATCAAATTGCTCTTACGTCATTTCTCGAATTGTGATCCATGCGCTCTGGTAAAATCCGAATTAGATTGCGATCGCGAACGGAAATTCCGCTCTCCTACTTTTATCGAATTGAAGTCCATGATCGGCCGAGCTTTAGAGGGGGCATTCCAACTCTAATGGAAAACGAAATAAGCGGATCCCCTATTTAGCTGGGATCCGCTTTTGTTATGTCGGTTTTACTTTTTCAGTTCTGCCGGCACTTCCGGGCGATGGCAGAAGACAACGCAATCGGCATCTGCCATCTTCTCAGCGCGTTTGGCCAGCAATTTGTCGATCCACTTCAACATCGTGGTCACCTCCCCTGATCTATAGC
>NZ_JBPPGJ010000059.1:0-1939 GCF_051594765.1 Oryzibacillus soli | reverse complement strand
CGATTCGAGGAAGTGGACAACTACAGATAACACCGTATTCCCGCGTCGGGGGACAAGCCCCCTCGGTCGCCAAGAGGCATTTCGAGGAAGTGGATTCAGGCGACACACCCGCACCACCTAACCGCGTCGCGGCCAGTCGGGAGCCGCTTCGCCTTTGGCTCCATGCTACCTTTAAGGTGGTGGGGCGTCGGGAATACAACGACGTTAGCTGAAATTCTCTTAAAGGAGAAGGTAGAATGAAATACCTTTTTTACATACCATTTATAGTATTTGTTTTGTTTTTTATAGGAATTATGATTATTACGGGTGATTTGAATACTTTTGATTTATTTAAATTACTTGGATTTTATGTACTTATTGTCGGTATTGCAATTATTTTTGATAGGTTAGTTTATCAAGAAATTAAGAAAAAAGTACAGGTGAAGAAACATTATTGGATTCTACTACTAACTATAGATATTTTATTTATCGGTACTATATTCTTTACCCTCATGGGCTTTATTTATTGGAATGATACTGGGAAGGAGGACTTTACTTTCAAGTTTATTATATATGGAATAATAACTTTTATATTAATATATAAAACAATTAGAACAAATATAAAAAAACGAAAGACTACTTTGAAAGTGGATTCAGATGAAGAAGAGAACTTCAGCTAACACCGTATTCACGCGGCGGGCCTTACGGCCCTTGGTCTGCAGAGGCAATTCAGGGGAGCGGAATCAGCAGACAACCCTGCACTGGCTAAGTCCGTCGGACCCGGGGCTGACGCCCCTTAAGCCAGTGAGGGTTCGTGAATACAACAACGTTATAAGAAATCGGCGAAAGATATATTTATTGTGGGTGATTCAATGGAGTTAAATTTAAAAGATGCTCATCGAAAACTTTATTTTTTCATGAAGAGAGATATCGACTTAATTCAATTTGAACAATGGCTTTATTCTCATGATGAACTTGAGGAACTTCTAGAAAAGCACTACCTAGATTTGATTTCAACTAACTTTAACTCGAAATTTGCCCGGGAAGAATTAGAAAAGATTATTGGCAAGATTATACATCCAGGAGAGTTTGAAGCAGAGCGTTTACAAATCTTACTTCAGAAGTTGGTTGAATTTGATGAGAAGAATTTTGAGATTATGGAAACTATTTATAACGAATATTGTAAAGGCTATTCATTTTTGCGTTATATCGCTTTAACCTACATTACTACTGCAGATCCTTATCAAGAAGAACTTAAAGTAAATATTGCTAAACTAATGGAATATAGGAAGCCAATAATCATGGAAGCAAGAAGAATACTCGGATTTATGGAAAGACATGAGATTAAGATAACCAAGGAATATGAATATGAAGACATAAGAAAAGAAATAGATAGAATAGAACTGAACAGAATAGAAAGTATGTATAAAGATATGTAAGTATTTCAGGAGAAGTCGCCGACATCTTATAACACTGTATTCACGCGGCGGGCCTGACGGCCCTTGGTCTGCAAGAGGCATTTCGGGGAAGCGTAATCAGCAGGCAACCCTGCACTGGCTAAGTCCGTCGGACCCGGGGCTGGCGCCCCTTAAGCCAGTGAGGGTTCGTGAATACAACAACGTTAACTGAAAGCACCGATAGATCAAGAGACATCAAGGTCAAGTCACATCAAGGTCAAGTGACATTGAAGGTCAAGAGACATCAAGATCAAGAGACATCAAGGTCAAGAGAAATCAAGGCCAAGAGACATTGAAGGTCAAGAGACATCAAGGTCAAGAGACATGAAGGTCAAGAGACATCGAAGATCAAGTGACATGAAGGTCAAGAGACATTGAGGGTCAAGAGACATTTAGGGTCAAGAGACATTGAAGGTCAAGAGACATTGAAGGTCAAGTACGTTTATGGTAATTCGAAGAAGTCGGTGCCATCAGTTAACACCGTATCTACGCGTCGGGACCTG
>NZ_JBPPGJ010000058.1:0-2002 GCF_051594765.1 Oryzibacillus soli | reverse complement strand
ATTCCGCTTCCCCGAAATGCCTCTTGCAGACCAAGGGCCGTTAGGCCCGACGCGTAGATACGGTGTTAACTGAAGTCGGCTCTTCTTCGATTACTCATGCAAATCCCATCTCTTACACTTCATATTTATCCTATTTTCCCTAATTCTTCTATGTCATTTATCATCTTTACTGTATTTTCCATCATAGACGGATCGAAAGGGTAACTATTATCCTCGATTAGTCTCGTGTTATGTTCTTCAGTTCTATTTCTTCTCTCAGCTCGCGCGGCTCGAAGGGGGTCACAGGACTTTTCGAATGATCTCGCGCGAGTTCTATCTTTTTCAGTTTGTAGTAATTAAATGATTCGCGGGATCGAAGGGGGTTACAAAAATGCTCACATGATCTCGCGTGTGATTTGGATTTCAATGGTTTTCAACATTCTCCATCGAAATACTATCATAATAGTCATTAGCCGATTTCAGTTAACGTTCTTGTATTCACGAACCCTCACTGGCTTAAGGGGCGCCAGCCCCGGGTCCGACGGACTTAGCCAGTGCAGGGTTGTCTGCTGATTCCACTTCCTTGAAATGCCTCTTGCAGACCAAGGGCCTTCAGGCCCGCCGCGTGAATACGGTGTTAGGTGATGTCGGACACTTCTTGGAGTAGCCAACAAAATCTTGAGTTATAATTCATTTATTCCTTCATTAAGTAGTTCAAATCTTGTTGAAGGTCTTACTTGGCTCCCTTTATGTACTATTGCTTTATCAGTTAATGGATCAAAGTGGGTTCCGCAAGTACTACACTCTTTAAATACTATAGAATTAACTAGATCAGTATAGTAAAATAGCTCTCCCTGACAGATAGCACATGATTCCTCAAAAGGCTTATTGAATGTTAATAATGATTCCATCAGTTTTATGTATCGGTTAATGTAACTTTTTACTTCTCGTTCCTTGATTATTCTTTCATATTGAGTGAACGAATCCTTTACCATATCAGTTGTAATTAGTAATTCCTCTGCTCTAATGTTTTCGAGTCTACTATTAAAGTATTGAGTCCAATCCGGCAATACATTTTTGATGAATTTATTCAAATATAGCCATGAATCCATTATAGCCTGAACAATTAATTCATTTTTTATGATTTTCATATTGTCCTCATTGAAGATAACAGCTAATTCATTATTTGCCTTCTTGATATGACCATATATATTCACTCATGGTTCACATCCTTATAGTTTTTATAGATATCTTGTCCGATTTCACCTAACGTTGTTGTATCTACGAACCCACACCACCTTAAGGAAGCCCCGATCCATCAGCGTAGCTGGGTCCCGACCGGCCGCGACGCGGTTAGGTGGTGCTGGGTTGTCTGCTGAATCCGCTCCCTCGAAATGCCACATGCAGACCAAGGGACCTCCAGGTCCCGACGCGTAGATACGGTGTTAACTGATGGCACCGACTTCTTCGAATTACAATAAACGAACTTGACCTTCAATGTCTCTTGACCTTCAATGTCTCTTGACCTTCAATGTCTCTTGACCTTCAATGTCTCTTGACCCTCAATATCTCTTGACCTTCATGTCACTTGATCTTCGATGTCTCTTGACCTTGATGTCTCTTGACCTTGATGTCTCTTGACCTTGATGTCTCTTGACCTTCAATGTCTCTTGGCCTTGATGTCTCTTGACCTTGATGTCTCTTGACCTTGATGTCTCTTGACCTTGATGTCCCTTGACCTTGATGTCTCTTGATCTATCGGTGCTTTCAGTTAACGTTGTTGTATCTACGAACCCTCACCACCTTAAGGAAGCACAGATCCATCAGCGCAGCGGATCTCGAATGGCCGCGACGCGGTTAGGTGGTGCAGGGTTGTCTGCTGATTCCGCTTCCCCGAAATGCCTCTTGCAGACCAAGGGCCGTTAGGCCCGACGCGTAGATACGGTGTTAACTGAAGTCGGCTCTTCTTCGATTACTCATGCAAATCCCATCTCTTACACTTCATATTTATCCTATTTTCCCT
>NZ_JBPPGJ010000057.1:0-2009 GCF_051594765.1 Oryzibacillus soli | reverse complement strand
CTTACGTTTGGCGACAATTCCCTCCATCCGCTTCTCCTGTATCGCCCGGAACAACTCCTTGCCGGCGCCTTCCACGTAAAGAGACTGGCTGAAGTGGCTGTTCTGCTCCAAGACGTCCGCGAGGATCTGCTTGCGCTCCATGAGCGGTAAGCTGCGGAGGTCCCGGCCGTTGCGCTGCAGGATATCGAACACCACGTAATGCACCGGTGACTCCACTGCCTCGGCCTTAGTCTTTGGAGCCTTGGTCATCCGAAACCGCTCCATCACCGCCTCGAAGTCAATCTCTCCAGACGTCCCGATCCGGCAGACCTCGCCATCCAAGATCACATCGTCATTCGCCGGCACGGCCAGCAACTCCGGGTATTGCCGAGTGCATTCATTCTCGTGGCGGGTATAAAGCCGAGTGCTTCCGTTAACTTTGGAAAGCAGAAGCCGGTGTCCGTCAATCTTCGGCTCATAGATATACCTGGGATCATCAAAGGGCTCCTCGACTTTCTCCAGGAGCATGGGAGATACAAACGTCATCATAATCACCTGATGACATTGTAGCCCTCGTCCGCGGCGGATTTATAGCGGTAAATATGGGCAAAATATAAGCCCTGCTTTTCCACAGGGCTTTGCCAAGTTTCGTTAACCTAACCAAACCATTGCCACAATAATGACAATGAATAATGGACCATAGAAATACAGCAATGTGTTTGATAAACAGACTTTTATCCATTTGGACTCACTTACATTTAAGTGATCCGTTCGCATCGAAAAATCGATTTGATTTTCTTCAAAAGTTCTCACGTGATTGTATAGATGTCGGAATAATCTTTCTTGGCGAAGAAAATATCCGTCAAGTAACCAGAAAAAAAATACAGGAATAATTGCTATCCAAAGAAAATGACTATCCATTTCATCTGAGCGATTTGCAAATGCAAACAATGCCGCAACTATTGTAACCGTCCAACTTTTTAACATAAAACTATTCTGAGCCTGGCGATTTATGATTCCTAAAATAAATTCTAGATGCTTAAGCTTTTTCTCGTTCGTCACTTTTTTAACACCACCAGATACGTTGTTGAAGGAATCCAACCAAAACATTCCTTAACATCTTTAACATACGGAAAAAAAATATTCGTACAAATTAATTTATTTGTAGTAACGGTTCCTTATGGCAATGGCGTCCTCAACCCATTTTTCCAGATTTGCTGCTATATAATTATAAACTGCACTACTTTCCATATGTGGGGGATCATAAACCTTTACGATTTTCGACATTTCCTTCCCACCGACTTCAATATTTTTAAAGGGATTTGCTCCTTTTGCAGATGGAAATCCAAGCCTATCTGAGATTCGGTGAATATGAATGCCCAGGACCCCCATTCCAGAATTCCAAGAGTTTATTATTTCGTAATCAATCCATTTTCGACCAGCAGTATTTTCACCAATTAATACTATTGTACAAGAACGCCCAAACATTTGTTTGTCAATCCAATTTGAAATTGAACGATCGCCTTTTTTCTTTACCTCTTCCCAGTCATTATCGGAAATTGTGCCATTCCCTTCAATTACTCCGATATTCCTGATTTTCGCAGCTCTCCAATTGTCAGCAACATAGTGAAAACTATAAAATGCCCTTCTTGCCATATAACTCCCCCCGTTCTGACTAAATCAATTTCTAGTATAATCTTACATCATAAAAACCAAATTGGCGAATTATGGTTTAATATATAGTTTATTGTCATATACAAGGAGGATCCATTCGCACCATCAACGGCGTCATTCGCTTCTCGCCAACCTTGAGTGCCATGATGGAGTGGTACCGAGGTGTGTTCAGGCCGTCGTCTAGAGTAAACGGAGCTATTTCCTCCTGGAGCCCCTTATATGTCGCCTTACTGCTCTGGTAGAGGTAATAGTGCGGGCCAGCAGCCTTAATGATCTCAGCCAGGTCCCGGGGGATCTGCTCCCAGGAGTGGAATAGCCAATGATAGGACAACCGATAGGCCCGGGATTCCACCGCC
>NZ_JBPPGJ010000056.1:0-2135 GCF_051594765.1 Oryzibacillus soli | reverse complement strand
TGGGTTGTCTGCTGAATCCGCTCCCTCGAAATGCCACATGCAGACCAAGGGACCTCCAGGTCCCGACGCGTAGATACGGTGTTAACTGATGGCACCGACTTCTTCGAATTACAATAAACGTACTTGACCTTCAATGTCTCTTGACCTTCAATGTCTCTTGACCTTCAATGTCTCTTGACCTTCAATGTCTCTTGACCTTCAATGTCTCTTGACCCTCAATGTCTCTTGACCTTCATGTCACTTGATCTTCGATGTCTCTTGACCTTCATGTCTCTTGACCTTGATGTCTCTTGACCTTCAATGTCTCTTGGCCTTGATGTCTCTTGACCCTCAATGTCTCTTGACCTTCATGTCACTTGATCTTCGATGTCTCTTGACCTTCATGTCTCTTGACCTTGATGTCTCTTGACCTTCAATGTCTCTTGGCCTTGATGTCTCTTGACCTTGATGTCTCTTGATCTATCGGTGCTTTCAGTTAACGTTGTTGTATTCACGAACCCTCACTGGCTTAAGGGGCGCTAGCCCCGGGTCCGACGGACTTAGCCAGTGCAGGGTTGTCTGCTGATTCCGCTTCTTCGAAATTCCTCTTGCAGACCAAGGGACCTTCAGGTCCCGCCGCGTGAATACGGTGTTATACGCTGCCCCTGGCCTCTTCGAAACAAATCCATCTTCTTGTCTCTTGATTCTCCATGACTCTTGATCTTCAATGCCTCTTGACCTTCAATTCTCTTGACCTTCAATTCTCTTGACCTTCAATGTCTCTTGACCTTCAATGTCCCTTGACCTTCAATTCTCTTGACCTTCACTTCTCTTGACCTTCAATGTCTCTTCGATCTCAATGTCTCTTGACCTTCATGTCACTTGATCTTCGATGTCTCTTGACCTTCATGTCTCTTGACCTTGATGTCTCTTGACCTTGATGTCTCTTGACCTTCAATGTCTCTTGGCCTTGATGTCTCTTGACCTTCAATGTCTCTTGGCCTTGATGTCTCTTGACCTTGATGTCTCTTGACCTTGATGTCTCTTGAACTTCAATGTCTCTTGGCCTTGATGTCTCTTGACCTTGATGTCTCTTGATCTTGATGTCTCTTGATCTTGATGTCTCTTGATCTATCGGTGCTTTCAGTTAACGTTCGTGTATTCACGAACCCTCACTGGCTTAAGGGGCGCCAGCCCCGGGTCCGACGGACTTAGCCAGTGCAGGGTTGTCTGCTGATTCCGCTTCTTGAAAAGCCTCTGCAGACCAAGGGCCGTCAGGCCCGACGCGTGAATACGGTGTTATATGAAGCTTACGACTTCTTTGAATAACCTACACAATCTTTCAATCTCTATATATTCAATTTCTTGCGACCCAATTATTACTGACTTGTAATTATCCAAATATATTGACTGCAGTTTATAGTTAAGTTTGTATTGTCCTAATCTAGATTTTTCTATTTCTACTTCAAATTCATCAGGGCTCATTGATTTGAGCTTTACAAACCCTCTTTCGTTTTTTAAATGTAATTCATTTGTTCTCAAGATAAATTCATTCATTTCTTTTTTCTCTATCCATACAGAATTATTAACAACATAGTTACTTAACGATTCAACTGCAACCAATAACTTGGCACTAGGGAATCTATCCTTCTGATATTCCTTAACAGTTAGTCCTAAAAATTGCTGATTTTTATGAACTATATAGCTTTTATCATGCTCAAGTATAAATTCATGTTTATTATTAATTCGATTCCACGGACAACTCGGATCATCACATGGCTCATCTGGATCATATTCTCCATGTTCAAATTCAAAGTGGAAGCATATCCAGTGCATTCCTTCAAATAGGTCATAATCAGTTTCAAAGACCTGCACAGGTTTCCCACATCTTCTACATAGCTTCATTGAATTCACTTCCAATATGATTATTCGTAAGTTTCATATAACGTTCTTGTATTCACGAACCCGAGAACCTTAAGGAAGCACAGAGCCATAAGCGAAGCTGGCTCCCGACCGGCCGCGACGCGGTTAGGTTCGCAGAGGTTGTCTGCTGAGTCCGCTCCTCGAAATGCCTCTTGCAGACCAAGGGCCGTCTGGCCCGCCGCGTGAATACGGTGTTATATGCTGTCGGGGCCTTCCTGAATATGCTAGATTCC
>NZ_JBPPGJ010000055.1:0-2144 GCF_051594765.1 Oryzibacillus soli | reverse complement strand
GAAACCTCTCCTTTTGGAATAAATGGTTGCTCGACACATCCATTTTACCTAGGACAGGTTTCTTTTTGTTTTACAAAAAAAGCAAAAATAGAAGGGGCCATCCCTAAGCCATGTTTTTCATGACTTTTGGGACAGCCCCTTGGTATTCAGTTCACCTTGATGATCTTCCACTGCTGGTTGGTGCCTCCGTTATCCGTCCATTGGTCCCCAACGCCTCCGTCGGCGGTGGACTGTCCCTTGATCTCCAGCAGCTTGCCGGTGGCCCGGTTCTTCAGCTTGTAGTTGCCGCCGCCCAGATCCACCAGCTGCCAGTGCTGGCTGGTCCATCCGCCGTCGGTGTACTGCTCGACGACCGCCCCGTCCGCCGTGGAGCCGCTCTCCACGCCCAGAATTTTACCGCTGTTGCGGTTCAGAATCTTATAATAACCGGAGTCGGCGGCAACGAGCTGCCACTGCTGGTTGTTCGATTGGGAATCCGCCCACTGCTCCGTATCCCCGCCGTTGGCCGTCGAGGCCCCCACGATCTGCAGCGTCTTCCCGCTCTTGCGGTTCCAGAGCGAGTAGTAGGCCGTGGAATCCCATGCCGGGTTGGAGCCTGTTACAGTGCCGGTGGCCGTATCGAGGCTGACGGTTGACGCCCAATCCATAGCCAGGCTGGTATTCGTCGGGAAGCGGAGCGGCAGCCATACATACCGCGAATCCATGACCTTCCCGCCCCAGGCTCCGGCCCAGCGGTCGCCCATATAGAGGAACGAGGTGGTCTGAGAGCCCTCCACCGGCAGGATGTACGCGCTCTGGGAGTCGTATGTAGTGGAATCGCCGAAGTTCGCCAAGCCGCTCCAGGTGCCCGTAATGCTGGTGGCAGTGGCGTACTTGCCTTGGTTCGGGTTCCACCCCGTGGCCCCGGAGGTCACCAGGAAGTACACTCCGTTGCGCTTGAACATGGCGGGCGCCTCCCGGTATTGGCCGGGCCAGAGCGTCTGCACCAGAGATTCCACCCCCAGGAAATCCGGTGTAAGCTTGTAGATGTTCAAGTCCGCATTCACCTTGGTGGCCGAGATCAAGTAGGCCGTGCCATTGTCGTTATAGACCGTCATATCCCGCGAATCATAGCCTAGGGGCCGGAAGCTGCCGTGGTACGTATAGGTGCCGTCCACCGTGGAGGACGAGGCGACCGCCGTTCTCGCCTGCCCATAATCCACGCCATTCTCCCAGTGCATCCAGAGCACGAACTTCCCCGTAGAGCTGTTGTAGATCACCTTGGGACGTTCGATATTGGACACATTCAGCTCCGTCGCCGAATCCTTGGTCAGGACGTTGCTTCGGAATTCCCAGGTCTTCAGGTCCGCTGAGCGGTAGCACGAGACCGCATTGAACTTCCCGTCCGAGGTCCGGTTCTCGCCGAACCAATAGTAATAGGAGCCGACCTTGATCACGCCGCCGCCATGGGCATGGATCACATTGCCCGCCGTATCCTTCATCACCGCGCCGTTCCCCACATTGACCGATGCCGCCGACGCCCTCTCCGCTGCGTAGTCTCCGCCGAAGAGCGCCAGGACCAGCACCGCCGCCATCATTCCCCGGATCCACCGGACAAGCCTGTTCCCCATCATTCATTCCTCCTCCATGGATTTGGACTTCCTGCACGGCCCGGCCGAAGCTGCCCGAGTGCCGGATGCTGCACACACCTCTCACCCACCCCCTTCATCATTTACCATAATCCCCCACGAGGACCGACGGCTAGTGAATCTTCTTGCAGCAAGTGAACGATTCCAACCTAGAGGGTGAACAAATCTGCGGTTGGTGCAGTGAACTTTCATCGCAATGTCCGAATCCACGCCAAGTCATAACCACCGGCTTAGCCGGTGGCTTCCATTAGCCCTATAAGGGCATGTTACTAGCCGGCGCCTAAAGGCGCTCTGAAATGGCTGCCAACCGCGTGGGTTCACGGGCGAGCCCCTAAAAAGGGGCCTCGTTACCTGCCCTTTTTCACCGACTCACCCGTAAACGGGTCGATCAACTCTTTCATCGTTAGCTGCTCGTAGTTTTTGTCCTCTTCGAGTTGGTTGCGTATGTATTCTTGGATGATTTTCTTATTCCGTCCTACCGTATCGACGTAGTACCCTCTACACCAAAATTGCCGA
>NZ_JBPPGJ010000054.1:0-2157 GCF_051594765.1 Oryzibacillus soli | reverse complement strand
TCAGAACTGGGGACAAATGCTGTTGCAGCTGTCGGTCTTTTTTCCTGATCGGGTCGGTCAACATTTACGGTAGACAGGCCAACTCCCCCTCCCCGGGGGAGTTCCCTATAAATGAGCTTACACAAAATTCTTGACAGACCCCGTATTCACGCTGCGGGTCTGAACGGCCCTTGGTCTGCAGAAGCTTTTCGAGGAAGTAGAATCAGCAGACAACCCTGCACTGGCTAAGTCCGTCGGACCCGGGGCTTACGCCCCTTAAGCCAGTGAGGGTTCGTGAATACAACAACGTTATGTGAAACTACTCCAAAGACTATAAAAGGAAGTGGTTAGTTATGACTGTGGGTAAAACAATAAAAGTAATAAAAGAAGATATAACTAAAACACTGTCTGATGTACTTAAATGGTTTGAGAAGACTCAATCATTAATGTCTTATATATCAGGTACAACATGGAGTATAGAGCAGATCCTCGAACATATTGCATTAACAAACCATTATCTATTGATCTTAGTCAGGAAGGGCCAAGAAAAGTCTTTATTGTTAGCAAAGGATCCTAAGCATCTTGAAGAAGCTTTACAAAACTATAAATACAACCTAGATGAACTCAATGAAATCGCGATCTTTAAATCATTTACTTGGGTAAGACCGGAACATATGGAGCCAAAAGGTGATCTAACACGAGATGAAGTAAAAGATAAAATCCTTGAACAAATGAACGAATGTTTAGTCATACTTGAACGTTTAAAGCAAGGAGAAGGTATTCTATACAAAACGAAAATGACAGTAAATAACTTAGGAAAGATCGATGTATATCAATATATTTATTTTTTAATACAACATACTAAAGGACATATTGCACAGATGAAGGGAATTGAGGAAGAGCATAGTAGATTCGAGGAAGTGGAGTAGCTTTACATAACACCGTATTCACGCTGCGGGTCTGAACGGCCCTTGGTCTGCAGAAGCTTTTCGAGGAAGTAGAATCAGCAGACAACCCTGCACTGGCTAAGTCCGTCGGACTCGGGGCTTACGCCCCTTAAGCCAGTGAGGGTTCGTGAATACAACAACGTTATGTGAAACCTGCGCAATACATGATTAAAGGAGGATACAATGAATCAATTCTCAAAATATACAAGACCCTTAAAAAGAACGTACAAGTTTCTATTCTCTTTTTTTAAATCGAGTTGGAATTTACACGACTACCCAATTGAATTTAGACAACAACAATTGCTGGACCTATCAGAGACTAATCTTACTATGTATCCATGGGAAGCAAGAATAATAAATTGGTACTGGATGAATGGAGATGGACAAACCAAAACAGAAGCATATTTAAAGCTGAAAGAACAATTTGATAAACATAAATCAGAAGGACATATACTTCCCAGACCTGGTCACAGGGTTCAACTCAGTTATGCGAGTGTAAAACGAATGAATCAATTTGAGAATGAAGCAGTTCGTTTTTTTAAAGAAATATTTGAAATGGATTATTATGAAATGTTTGTTAGTGATAAAACTTCAATGCATGATTTTTGTTGGACGGACGGGATGTTGAATGAAAAATATATAAAAATACAAGAAATATATGGGGTTCAAATACAAGACATAGAGGACTTAAAGATCGTAGATATTTTGAAGCGAATTCAAGAAGGCACAGGCATCACATAACACCGTATTCACGCTGCGGGACCTGGCGGGCCCTTGGTCTACAGAGGCATTTCGGAGAAGTAGATTCAGCAGACAACCCTGCACCACCTAACCGCGTCGCGGCCGGTCGGGATCCAGCTTCGCTTTAGGATCCGTGCTTCCTTAAGGTGGTGAGGATTCGTGAATACAACAATGTTAGGCGAAATATGGCAAAGAAAAGGTGAAATATGAACCTATTAGTACTAGATCAACTGAAAAATTGGTCTAAAGACAATGATATAAAAACCGTTGTTATCAACTATTTTTGGATTAGTTTCAATAATTATATAGTTGAAGAACCAAAAGAGTTTAGTGAGTATTTTATAGACTCTCAAAGAGAATTAATTGATTTAAAACATAGCAGACTTTCAATAACTATAAGTCATTGGATGGAAAGCAGTAATGAATATAATGAAAACTCGGAGTATATCGAGGCTGTTTTAGATGTGTTTTATAAGGATAAATACCTTGG
>NZ_JBPPGJ010000053.1:0-2194 GCF_051594765.1 Oryzibacillus soli | reverse complement strand
CCGCTGCGAAGAAGGCGGCCGCCGCCAGGAACCACATGTGATTCACGCTCCTTTTGATTCATTCTCTCCACAAGGCGGAGGTGTTATGCCGGTGTTATCGACCGTACTGCTGGTATGCTCATGTGTTTGTGCCGCGATGGGTCTGAGATCAATATGGAAGGATGCGAGAAGATGGCAAAAACACAAGCGTTAGACTGGAAGGCCTTCATGGCAGGTGAGATCCGCGGGAAAGGATCGGCTGTCCCGGTGGCCCCCATCAAATCAGAAGCTCCCAGGGCAATAGCGCCTGCTTTGGCTTCGGCAGTCTTGACTGGCGGGCTAATCTTACTGAAGACGTCTGCTCTGGTTCATGCGGCACCGGTGGCCGCTCCTGTAGCCGTCGCAGCGATGGCGATGGCGGGGCCGGCGGATTTTGCCACTCAGCTGGCGGCCGCCACCAAGCCGGTTAAGGACGTAATCTTCGGTTTCGCGCATGAGATTTATTTCGTCTTCATGGCATGGGGGGCGCTCGAGGCGCTGATCGGAAAGCCGCAGCAGGGTTTCAGCCGGATGAAGGTATCCACCGGCGCCTATATCCTCCTGTTCTGGGTGCCGTGGATCGTGGACCAGGTCAACAAAGTCCGTCCGGCGGGAGCGTGGTGAGCATGCGATTTCTTTTGACGCCCGACGGGCTGCGGCCATCCACGGACGGCGCCATCGTGCCGGAGTTGCTGAAACGCGGATCCGAGGCGGCCGGTGATGTCGTTCAGGACACCATCGGCCAGCTTGTGATCACCTGGATCCAGCATGGCACCGCCTGGCTCAAGATCAATGGGATCCCCATCGCAGCAGAGGCGGCCCTGTTATGGGGGCTGATCTGTTTCTTGGTGGCGTGCTCCGGATCTGGTAAGTGGCTGGAGAAGGGGACCCGGGCGGTGCTCATGTCGATCCTTCTGGCTGCGGCCCGATTGGTGGGGCAGATATAGGAGGGGTGATCAATGCGATTCAAATTCATGGATGGCCGACCCGTGGAGTACGTGCAGCTGCGGCTCACTCCAGACCGGACCGTAGACAATAAGAAGGTCCATGACCTGTTCCGGGCGCTCTCCAGCTTCTACGTGACGCCACTGGAGCGCCTGCAGGGGCGGAAGGCGGCCGGGGCCCTCTGGTGGGACGTGATGCTCCGGAACGATGAGATCCGATTCTATTGCACGGTACCGGCGGACTGGAAGCGGGAGATCCTGATGCAGCTGGAGCATGCCTGGCCGCTGGCCAGCATCGAGGAGATGGATGTATGGCAAACGGTCATACCGGTGTCCGCATCTGTCTGCGAGATGAAATACAGGCGTTCTAACATGTTTGCTCTGCAGGTGGATCGCCGGCTCGAGCTGGAACCAATGCGATCGATCCTTTCGATTACGGGGGAAATGCATGCCGGCGACATGACTCGACTCTCCATCTGCGCGGAGCCGGCGAGCCGCCTGGACTGGCAGGAGTGGGCCGAACGGCAGCACAAGGAGTTCCAGAAGGGCCGGACGCCCCGGCGGACCCGGCTGACCAAGCGGGACCTGTTTGTGACGTTCGGCGAGGCGGTCAGCGGGCTCCTGCAGGCTGCCCTGGATGTTCTCCATGCTGCGGTGGGTGGCGAGGAGCAAAAGCCGGCAAAGGGCAGCGATGACCAGGAAAAGCGGCTGATCATGATCGACGGCAGCTTGGCCAAGGGAACGGTCAACAAGCGGAAGGCGCCTACCTTCAATACCTACATCCGGATCGCCGCCAGCTCGCCGGACACCATGCGTCAACAGATCATCCTCCGGACCATGTCCAACTCCTTCAACGACCTGACGGCCGACAACGAGCTGGAGCGTGCCGAAATCGGCGACCGCCTGCGGCCTGTCATCATCCGGGAGCTGAATACCTTCCGGATCAGCTGGCCGACGCGACTGGACCCGGACAAGAACGTCATGAGCAACGAAGAGCTGGGTCGCTTGGTGGAGCTGCCAACGGCTGCGCTCCAGGATGAGCACCGGGACCGCATGGAGACCCTGGACAACCGACAGATCGAGGTGCCGGCGGCGCTCACCCGGGGAGGGATCCGGATCGGCGAGGTGGCCTTCAAGAAGCAGACGGTACCGGTGGCGTTCCCGGTAAAGGACTGGGACCAGCTTTGTCTGCCGACGGTGGCGATCGGCGGGATGGGAAGTGGGAAGACGAA
>NZ_JBPPGJ010000052.1:0-2307 GCF_051594765.1 Oryzibacillus soli | reverse complement strand
CGGGCAGGCAGCGCAGAAGCCTCGGCCAGTAAAAAGGCGGCAGCTGGAGTGGCGATTGGACTGGAGCCGAGCCCGTCCATCTACAGTCCACCGGACAAGGCCGAACAAAAGCGGGCCAACCCAAACGTGTCGGCGGCCACGCAGTTCCGCCTGAATAAGCAACAGGAGCTGATCTTGTAATGGAAGTGACCCTGCAAACAACGAGCGCCCCGGACATCGACTGGGGCGCTACCGGCGCTGCGGAGATCGTCCAGAACGTCCGGACCCTGATCAGCACCTTCAAGTATGAGGTGGCCTATGATCGGACGCTGGGGATCCGACCGGACTTCCTGGATATGCCCCAGCAACTCGCCGTCACCCGGGCCGTCGCGGAGATCTACGCGGTGGTGGAGGAACGCGAGCCTCGCGCCCGGCTGAAGGACGTCTCCTTCGACGGAGTGGATGAGGACGGCACAATGAACTTCAAGGTGGTGATGGAAGTATGAATTTCGAACCGATTGCTTTTGTGGAGGTGGATGCGCAGCTCCTTCAACAAGAGTTGATCCGGCGATATGAGCAGACCACCGGGATTACGCTGTATCCGGGTGACCCCCGGCGGATCTTCCTCCTGCAGTTCATTCCGGTGCTGCTGGGCCTGAAGAACGACATCAACTTTACGGGGAACCAGAATCTGCTCCCCTTCGCCACTGGTGACGTTTTGGATGCCCTGGGAGACCGAATTATGGTGCCGCGCCTGGCGGATCAGAAGGCAACGGTAACGATCCGATTTACGCTGTCCACCATACAGTTGGCGGCGGTCATGATACCGGCAGGCACCCGTGTGACGCCGGACGGTGAGCTGTACTTCGTGACCAAGGCAGACCTGACCATCGCCCCGGGATCCACGACGGGAGACGTCACCACGGAGGCGGCGGAGGGCGGCGTCAAGTATAACGGCCTGGTCGCCGGCCAGATCAATATCCTGGTGGATCCTGTACCGTATGTGGCCAGCGTGGCCAACATCACAACGAGCGCGGGTGGGTCCGATCGGGAGAGTGACGAGGCCTACCGGGAACGGCAGCGGCTGGCCCCGACTTCCTTCAGCGTAGCAGGCCCGGAGAAGGCTTACCGGTTCTTCGCCAAGTCAGCGGACGTCAACATCGCGGACGTGGCCGTGACGTCGCCTAGCGCCGGCGTGGTGAACGTATATCCACTGCTCAAGGACGGAGCGTTGCCTGATAGCTCCGTCCTGGCCAAGGTCTTGGCCGAAGTGAGCGCATCGGACCGACGGCCGCTGACGGACCAGGTGGCCGTTCTGGCCCCCACCACGGTGACATACAACATCAACCTGACCTACTTCATCAGCGCGGAGCGTGCTGCGGAGGTAACGGCGATTAAGGCGGCCATCGAGGGCACCGGAGGAGCAATTGACCAGCATATCGCATGGCAATGCGCGAAACTGGGCCGCCCGGTGACGCCGGATGATCTGATCGCCCGGATATATAACGCCGGCGCCTTTCGGGTGACGATAACAGCCCCGGCTTATGCAGCCGTCGCTGCCAATGCGGTGGCAAAGTTGGGGACCAAGACCGTGAACTATGGGGGGCTGATCTAATGGATCTGAAGACCGTAGACCTCTCCCAGCTCCAGACCAAAGCCATGCGGGAGGATCCATCCGTCCAGGGTTTCGCCGCAGCGCTCACAGAGCAGCTCCGGCAGCTGGCCGATGAGGTCCAGCAGGTCATGATATATGGTCGGTTGGATCAGGTGCCGGAGGAGGTTCTTGATATCCTGGCATGGCAGTTTGACGTGGATTGGTACGACCCCGAAGCGGATGTTGATACAAAACGTGAGGCCATCCAGGACGTACTCCGGTTGGCCCGGATCCGCGGGACGCCGGCGGCCGTGAAGCGCGTGGCGGAGATCTACCTGGGCGACGCAGCGGTTGAGGAATGGTTTCAGTACAGCGGCCAACCCTACCACTTCAGGATCGTGACCAACAATCCCGACGCGACCGGTGATAAGGCCGCGCAGCTGGCGCGAGCGGTGGATGCGGTGAAGAATCTTCGTTCGGTGCTGGATGCCGTGGTGCTCCTGAGTACGGAGGACTTCCCTATCACGATGGGATTTGCAGTCCACTCGGCTGATAAATTGACCATAAAGCAGGTGAATTGAGATGAGTTCCTTTAACGGATTCAAGTTTACGAATAAAGGGCTGGCCCTCCAGGCCAAAGCACAGGCGGGAACCGAACTGCAGTTTACCCGGGTCGGCATCGGGGATGGAAGCCTGGGTGCGCAGCAGGTGGTCAATCTGAACACGCTGGTGAG
>NZ_JBPPGJ010000050.1:0-2532 GCF_051594765.1 Oryzibacillus soli | reverse complement strand
GAAGGACATGAATGTGATACACGGAAGACAGTAACTACGCATAACACCGTATCTACGCGGCGGGCCTGTCGGCCCTTGGTCTGCAAGAGGCATTTCGAGGAAGCGGATTCAGCAGACAACCCAGCACCACCTAACCGCGTCGCGGCCGGTCGGGACCCAGCTGCGCATATGGATCTGGGCTTCCTTAAGGTGGTGTGGATTCGTAGATACAAGAACGTTATATGAAAGATTGGCCAAAGATATTTTGTGGGATTTATCGACCGCCCCATCCATGGGGCTGAAGAGCTTCAAAATTGTGTGACTATCGGAGGCAATTAAAAATGATATTTAAAGATTTTGATATTCACTACGATAATATTGTACACCCAATTTTTTGGTGGTGTGGCGAACGGTCTGACCAAAATGTGAATGATAGTATTAAATTAGTTATTCCACACTTGTTTTTGACAATCGATTCTTTACATGTAGCAATTTGCAAAATGACTAATGAGTCTAGCATAGAAAAAGTAGGTATTGGCAAATCATATATAAGCAAGAAAGGTCATTATCAGATTAGTATTCCGATATCGTCAGCTGATTATTTAATACTTAGGTCTGTTATTTCATTAGTTGGAGACATTTATAATTTGTTAGAACCGTTAAAGGATAAGGGTAATTTGCTTGAACTTGAAAAGTATATTTTAAGTTTATATAACAAAGCAGAACAATTTAGGGCTGTACGGAACTTTTTTACACATATTGATTCAAGTTTATGTAAAGTAAGTGAAGAAGGTTTTCACTTAGTCCTAGACAAGGGAACTATATATTTTTCGTATTATCCTCAAGATGGAGGTAATAAACAGACGCGACAAAAAGATATTTCGGCTAAAGCTTTTGAAGGAATATTTGAAATAGCAAGAGATTTATATAAGGAGATTACAAGTCACAAAAATCATCGAAAGGATTATATACCTGCAGAATCTCTTTTTAAATGAATTTGAACTTATAAGAAAATAAAACATTTATATATAAGTGCTCTTTGTGGGCCGACATCCATGTCTCTATTCGAGGAAGCTGGCCAATCCTTCATATAACACCGTATTCACGCGGCGGGCCTTATGGCCCTTGGTCTGCAGAGGGATTTCGAGGAAGCGGAATCAGCAGACAACCCTGCACCGGCTAAGTCCGTCGGACCCGGGGCTGGCGCCCCTTAAGCCAGTGAGGGTTCGTGAATACAACAACGTTAAGTGAAATCCCCGCAAAGAATATAAAAAAGAGAATTGAGTGATTAATATGGACGATATTACCATTGATCGTGTTTTAAAATCTAAAGACCTTTTAAACCTCACAGATGAAGAATTAATTAGTTTAGTAGAACAGTATGTTCCAAGTCAAGGTTGTTCGGGTGCAGCATATGGATACTTACAAATAGTTAGTCATATATGTTATTTTCGAGAGCACCTTCAAAGTAAATTAATGAAAATTGCCATAAGACCTATTATATATCTTGGAATTAATGATCATAAGGAGGTACTGGGATTTATCACAGGAGAATATTTGATTGAGAAGACATATAAACCGGCAACAGAATTTGGAAGGGATTGGATTATAGGAAAATTACAATTAAATGAAACACTATTAAAAGACATATTTGAAGAGATAGTAATAGAAGAAAATATAAGATTCTGATTAATTATAAGAAAATAAAATAGAACTTTTCAGTTACGCTTCGAAGGCGGGGACATCACTTAACACCGTATTCACGCTGCGGGCCTAACGGCCCTTGGTCTGCAAGGGGCATTTCGAGGAAGCGGAATCAGCAGACAACCCTGCACTGGCTAAGTCCGTCGGACCCGGGGCTGGCGCCCCTTAAGCCAGTGAGGGTTCGTGAATACAACAACGTTATATGTAATTGCCCTAAAGCAAAAGAAGGAAGCCCATCAGGAATCAAGATCTTGAACCCCCAACAAAATCAAGAAATCGCCTGGAGATGGACTGCGAGCAAGCAGCTTGTTCGGCGGAACCTTGATTCGTTAAGAGCAATGGGGTTTCAAGATCAAAGCGATTCCTGAACGAAATCGTCTTAAGTCTTTACCCATCTAGATGTTCAATACTTGTGAAGGGCTTGGAGGGGATTCATCCGATAAAGACATTGGAAGGCGGAAAGGACTGGAAAAGCCGATTGGTTGAAGGGACTTTCCCTTGTACCAATCGACGGAACCAGCCTTCCCGCCACCCTGGTGAACCCCTTCGAGGAAATCGGATGAACCCCTTAAAGCCCTTATGAAAAACGTATTGAAAACCTAGAAATGATGAGTAAAGACAGGGAAAGGCGATTTCTGGGCAGATTCGAGGAAGAGGGCAACAACATATAACACCGTATTCACGCTGCGGGCAAGCAGGGAAGCGGAATCTAAGAAGTAGGCCCTTGGTCTGCAAGAGGGATTTCGAGGAAGCGGAATCAGCAGACAACCCTGCGAGGCTAAGTGGCGGAGCCACCCGGCGCTAGCGCGCCTTAAGCCTCTCGGGTTCGTGAATACATGCACGTTATAT
>NZ_JBPPGJ010000049.1:0-2544 GCF_051594765.1 Oryzibacillus soli | reverse complement strand
TATAACACCGTATTCACGCGGCGGGCCTAACGGCCCTTGGTCTGCAGAGGCTTTTCGGGGAAGTGAAGTCAGCAGACAACCTCTGCGAACCTAACCGCTTCGCGGCCGGTCGGAATCCAGCTGCGCCGGTGGATCCATGCTTCCCTTAAGGTTCTCGGGTTCGTGAATACAACAACGTTATAGGAAATAGCCGAGAATCTAAAGATCTAAAGCAAGGGATGAAAACAATGATTATTCAATTCTCTCGCAGTCCACAATTACAGGATATTTTAAAGAATATAGAAAAATATCCATTTAAGTTCTCAAACGAAGAAATTATTTCTCAGGTAGATCAATTTCTACCAAGCTATAACTGTGAAGGAGCAGCACTTGGGTATTTCTCAATTATTTCTCATCTTTGTTACTTCAGGTCTGATCTCGAAAAGCCATTAATGAAAATAGCAGTAAAACCTTTATATTATTTGGGAATAATTGATCCAGAAAGTGAAATTCTATGGGTTCAGAGTTATGTAAAAAAGAAAAGCATTATTAGAAAAAACAATTTATATTACACATCAAGTGAAGGCGAAATATGGATCCAGAATCAGCTGAAATTTAAACAAGATTTAATAAAGGAAATTATTCAAGAAATTATAACTGAAGATAGTATCGAAGAGTAATTGTAAGTTGAATCAAGAAGCGGCTACTTCCTATAACACCGTATTCACGCGGCGGCCCCTTACGGGACCTTGATCTGCAGAGGCTTTTCGGAGAAGCGAAATCAGCAGACAACCCTGCACTGGCTAAGTCCGTCGGACCCGGGGCTTGCGCCCCTTAAGCCAGTGAGGGTTCGTGAATACCAGAACGTTATAAGAAATCGGCGATAATAATAAAAGAAATGATTCATATAAGTGTAGAACAAAGAAAGAAAAACATTATTTAAAGTAGCTAAAAACGTAGAGTTTTCATTACAAAAAAATTTTGCAATCAATCCTTACACTAGAAATTAGACTAAAGACTTTAGACAATCATATGAGGAGATTAATTACATGAGCTTAATAGTTAGTGTAATTCCTAAGGAAGGCATATCTATTGATACTGATTTTTTGGAAAGGCAGATTCTAGCACCACACAATAATGTATTTGGTTTTGAGTCATGTAGAAAAACTTTATGGGGTATTGATTTAATTAGAGAACTTGGATGCGAGCTAATTTATTCTTTAAACAGTAGGGATATTTTTGTATTTGATGAAGATATAGATAAACTTAAAAGCGAATTGCATATTTTGATAGATAATTTAGAAATTATTAAACTACATACAATCTATAATAAAGATTTTATTGAATTTAGAGTAAGGAATGCATTGGAAATGATAAAGGTAGTACTTAAAGAAAAAGATAAGGTAGGAATAGCGATTTGGTAATTGTGTTTCGAGGAAGTCGCCGACATCTTATAACACCGTATTCACGCTGCGGGCCTGACGGCCCTTGGTCTGCCAGAGGCTTTTCGGGGAAGCGGAATCAGCAGACAACCCTGCACTGGCTAAGTCCGTCGGACCCGGGGCTAACGCCCCTTAAGCCAGTGAGGGTTCGTGAATACAAGAACGTTATCCGAAACTGCTGAAGAACAATAAATTAAATGAAAAACCAGAAAACACAAGGCACAGGATTTGATAGTACTAAGAAGGAGCGAAGCATATTCGAATCCGAGGCGAGCCCGGCAGCAAGAAGAAGCGTATTCGAATCCGAAGTTAGCCCGACTGTAAGAATAAGGAACGAAGCATATTCGAATCCGAAGTTAGCCCGGCGGAAAGAAGAAGGAAGAAGCATATTCGAATCCGAAGCGTGCCCAGCAATAAGAATAAGGAACGATGCGTATTCGAATCCGAAGCGAGCCCGGCAGTAAGAAGAAAGGACGAAGCATATTCGTATTTCGAAGAAGACAGCAGCATCGGATAACACCGTATTCACGCGTTGGGCCTGACGGCCCTTGGTCTGCAGAGGCTTTTCGAGGAAGCGGAAGCAGCAGACAACCCTGCACTGGCTAAGTCCGTCGGACCCGGGGCTAACGCCCCTTAAGCCAGTGAGGGTTCGTGAATACACGAACGTTAACTGAAAGCACCGATAGATCAAGAGACATCAAGGTCAAGAGACATCAAGGCCAAGAGACATTGAAGGTCAAGAGACATCAAGGTCAAGAGACATCAAGGTCAAGAGACATTGAAGGTCAAGAGACATCAAGGTCAAGAGACATGAAGGTCAAGTGACATGAAGGTCAAGTGACATGAAGGTCAAGAGACATTGAGGATCAAGAGACATTGAGGATCAAGAGACATTGAGGATCAAGAGACATTGAGGATCAAGAGACATTGAAGGTCAAGAGACATTGAAGGTCAAGAGACATTGAAGGTCAAGAACGTTTATTGTAATTCGAAGAAGTCGGTGCCATCAGTTAACACCGTATCTACGCGTCGGGACCTGGAGGTCCCTTGGTCTGCATGTGGCATTTCGAGGGAGCGGATTCAGCAGACAACCCAACACCACCTAACCGCGTCGCGGCCGGTC
>NZ_JBPPGJ010000048.1:0-2852 GCF_051594765.1 Oryzibacillus soli | reverse complement strand
ATGGAGCGCAAGCAGATCCTCGCGGACGTCTTGGAGCAGAACAGCCACTTCAGCCAGTCTCTTTACGTGGAAGGCGCCGGCAAGGAGTTGTTCCGGGCGATACAGGAGAAGCGGATGGAGGGAATTGTCGCCAAACGTAAGGACTCCCTCTACGTCGGCCGCCGCTCGGAGCATTGGCTGAAGGTGATCAATTATACCTACGCGGTCGTGGAGCTGGCCGGCTACCGCAAGGACCAGTTCGGCTGGCTTGCACAATACCAAGGACGCCCGGCAGGGATCATCGAGCTGGCCGTTCCGGCTGCTCACCGGAAGGCATTCTACGGGGTGGCGCAGGGGATCAGGACCGGAGAGGACCGGAACTTCGTATATGTGGAGCCGCGTCTGAAGGCGAAGGTGCGGATACGGAATTGGACCAGCAACGGCATGCTCCGGTCGCCGGAGTTCGTGGACTTTGTGATATGAGAAAAGCCCTGCTCAGGTGAGCGGGGCTTCTTTCTGTTTCAGGATGATCGAACTGGTCCACGCAATCCGGGCGTCATAGAAGATGTGCAGGATGATCGGCAGCAGAAGGCTGCCGGTGAGCGCGAAAAGCAACAAGTACATCAGGCCGTTCACTCCGGATCTGACCACAGCACCCCAACCTTGCGGGAAGTGGCCCAACCCGAACAGGAGCATCATGGTGATAACAGCAGTCCAATACGGCAGGCCCAGCTCCTGCAGGTAAGTCGGGAGGTAGGATCGGTAGAAAAGCTCCTCGACGATCCCGACGATGATGGCCACACCGTAGAACATGCTAATCTGCCGCCGGGTTGTGGGCTGAATATAGGACCTCTCACGATACACTTCGGCAACCTGACGACGGAATTCAGGCCGGCGCAACACTCCGTATACGTCGAGAGCTATGTCTCCAACAAAGTGAATGAGCAAGCCGGCTGCCGGGATCCATAGCCAGGGAGACACCTTTCCGGAAGAATATTCGAACTGGACTCCGTTGAAAAAGGCAAATGCCAGGATCAAGGCATTGATCACATAGTTGACCGAGTATGCCCGTACCTTCCCTTTATCGCTGGGGTGGGCTTTCATTCGTTTCAGCATTGCATTGCTTATCACCGGTATGCCCAGGCAATACGACCAAACAATGAGATGTGCCAATGGATGTACCCTCCATAATGAATTAATACAATGTATTATATTATTTTAATACAATGTATTAAATATGTCTAGACACCTTCTAATACATTGTATTAAAATATGAGTAGGCAAATTACAGAAGGAGGCGGCTTACCAACATGAAGAAAAAGCCAGAGATTCCGCCTTTGTACGGTATTACAGGGGCGGCCAAAGCGCTGAATGTAACCCGCCAGAACATGCCAAATACTATGAAGGCGAAGGATTTTCCTGCGCCAGATACGATGATCGACGGGAAGCCGTACTGGCTTCAAAGCACGATCCATGATTATGCGATAATCCATGAGAAGCGGAAGAAGACAAGAAGAGAGGATGATCAGATATGACCGAAATTGTTCGTTTTATTTGTGCCATATTGATCCATGCTTCAGTCGTGATGATGACGTACGCCATATTCAAAATATGGATAGTCCAGAATCATAAGCAGATTGCTATTCTGGCTGTACTCCTGGGGAGTACGAATTATCTGGTAAGGTATCAGCTCTACTCGAAACTCTTCCTTCCCGCAACTCTTGCCGTTTTCGTCATTGCTCTGATGCTGCTTAGGCGATACCCAATTGCCTATAGTATATTGGTGAGTTTGAGCGGATACGCTGTCATTGCGTTCATCGATGAATTTATCACCTACATGTACATGCGTGGATTGGATATTACCCTCGATGATCTACTGTCTTCAGAATGGTTATTCTTAACGTCAAACGTTACAGCCTTTGTTGTTTGCGTTCTGATCGCGGGAATATTTCGATGGAGAAATTGGGGAACGAGCTTCATTGTCAGCCGCTTCCACGGGAAGTATGCACTCCGGAAAAATAACTACATATGGGCGGCCGCATTGATCTTCGGTTTGTTCTCCGTGCAGCTAGGGATCCAGGACTCGCTGAAAAGCTACCACGTCATCATCCTTACCATTTTCATGATTTTTGGCATCTGGTATACCTACGCTGAAAACAAGAAAGTCCTCCGGGATCGATTTCCCGATAAGTACAAGGGGAAAGGACTATGAAGATCGTCAGCTCACTTGCTCATTCTATGGCCGTCGGTATCAATAAACGCGTACAGCGTACTTCAGTGGCCGTACTGGAGTATGCCTTGAAGGACGCTCTCCATTATCTCATATTCTATTTGATTGTTATCATAATAGGAGGGTTCACGGGTCACCTGGTGGACGCCTTGATAGCCCCCATCGCCTTCTCAATCCTTCGTCGGTATAGTGGTGGACTTCATCTTTCCACAGATACAAGATGTACACTATTTTCTGCTGTTATGGTATTCATTTCGATATACATGCCATTATATCATTGGTATAATGAACTTATCGTGAATTCGATTGCTTTCGTATTGGTAATGATGTTCGCTCCGAGCGGAAGTCTTGCTCCACAGCAATACCATCGTCGATTTAAAATAATCGCTTGTATCTTCGTACTACTTGGATTCTTTCATATAGCCGCACTACTGCCCAAAGTCTTCTTGGTACAAGCAGTAACTACGATCCCCTTCATGCAGAGGGTGGTCGACAGGTACAAGCTATAGATCAGGGGAGGTGACCACGATGTTGAAGTGGATCGACAAATTGCTGGCCAAACGCGCTGAGAAGATGGCAGATGCCGATTGCGTTGTCTTCTGCCATCGCCCGGAAGTGCCGGCAGAACTGAAAAAGTAAAACC
>NZ_JBPPGJ010000047.1:0-2879 GCF_051594765.1 Oryzibacillus soli | reverse complement strand
CCGCTGCGAAGAAGGCGGCCGCCGCCAGGAACCACATGTGATTCACGCTCCTTTTGATTCATTCTCTCCACAAGGCGGAGGTGTTATGCCGGTGTTATCGACCGTACTGCTGGTATGCTCATGTGTTTGTGCCGCGATGGGCCTGAGATCAATATGGAAGGATGCGAGAAGATGGCAAAGACACAAGCATTAGATTGGAAAGCCTTCATGTCAGGGGAGATCCGTGAGAAAGGTGCGGCTGTCCCGGCGGACCCCGTCAAAGCCGAAGCTCCCAGGGCGATAGCGCCTGCTTTGGCGTCGGCAGTCTTGACTGGCGGGCTAATCCTACTGAAGACGTCTGCTCTGGTTCATGCGGCACCGGTGGCCGCTCCTGTAGCCGTCGCAGCGATGGCGATGGCGGGGCCGGCGGATTTTGCCACCCAGCTGGCGGCCGCCACCAAGCCGGTTAAGGACGTGATCTTCGGTTTCGCGCATGAAATCTATTTCGTCTTCATGGCGTGGGGGGCGCTCGAGGCGCTGATCGGAAAGCCGCAGCAGGGTTTCAGCCGGATGAAGGTATCCACCGGCGCCTATATCCTCCTGTTCTGGGTGCCGTGGATCGTGGACCAGGTCAACAAAGTCCGGCCGGTGGGAGCGTGGTGAGCATGCGATTCCTTTTGACGCCAGAAGGGCTGCGGCCATCCACGGACGGCGCCATCGTGCCGGAGCTGCTGAAGCGCGGATCCGAGGCGGCTGGCGATGTCGTTCAGGACACCATCGGCCAGCTTGTGATCACTTGGATCCAGCATGGTGCCGCCTGGCTAAAGATCAACGGGATCCCCATCGCAGCGGAGGCGGCCTTGTTATGGGGGCTGATCTGCTTCTTGGTGGCGTGCTCCGGCTCCGGAAAGTGGCTGGAGAAGGGAACACGGGCAGTGCTCATGTCGGTCCTTCTGGCTGTGGCCCGGTTGGTGGGGCAGATATAGGAGGGGTGATCAATGCGATTCAAATTCATAGAAGGGCGACCCGTGGAGTATGTGCAGCTGCGGCTGACTCCGGACCGGACCGTAGACAATAAGAAGGTCCATGACCTGTTCCGGGCGCTCTCCAGCTTCTATGTGACGCCACTGGAGCGCCTGCAGGGGCGGAAGGTGGCCGGGGCCCTCTGGTGGGACGTGATGCTCCGAAACGATGAGATCCGATTCTATTGCACTGTGCCGGCGGACTGGAAGCGGGAGATCCTGATGCAGCTGGAGCATGCCTGGCCGCTGGCCAGCATCGAAGAAATGGATGTATGGCAAACGGTCATACCGGCGTCCGCATCTGTCTGCGAGATGAAATACAGACGTTCCAACATGTTCGCTCTGCAGGTAGACCGCCGGCTCGAGCTGGAACCGATGCGATCGATCCTATCGATTACGGGGGAAATGCATGCCGGCGACATGGCTCGACTCTCCATCTGCGCGGAGCCGGTGAGCCGCCTGGACTGGCAGGAGTGGGCCGAACGTCAGCACAAGGAGTTCCAGAAGGGCCGGACGCCCAGGCGGACCCGTCTGACCAAGCGGGACCTGTTTGTGACGTTTGGCGAGGCAGTCAGCGGGCTCCTGCAGGCCGCCCTGGATGTTCTCCATGCTGCGGTGGGTGGAGAGGAGCAGAAGCCGGCAAAGGGCAGCGATGACCAGGAAAAGCGACTGATCATGATCGATGGCAGCCTGGCCAAGGGGACGGTCAACAAGCGGAAGGCGCCTACCTTCAATACCTACATCCGGATCGCCGCCAGCTCGCCGGACACCATGCGTCAGCAGATCATCCTCCGGACCATGTCCAACTCTTTCAACGACCTGACGGCCGACAATGAGCTGGAGCGTGCCGAAATAGGCGACCGCCTGCGGCCTGTCATCATCCGGGAGCTGAATACCTTCCGGATCAGCTGGCCAACGCGCCTGGACCCGGACAAGAACGTCATGAGCAACGAAGAACTGGGGCGCTTAGTGGAGCTGCCGACGGCCGCACTCCAGGATGAGCACCGGGACCGCATGGAGACCCTGGACAACCGGCAGATCGAGGTGCCGGCAGTGCTGACCCGGGGAGGAATCCGGATCGGCGAGGTGGCCTTCAAGAAGCAGACGGTACCGGTGGCGTTCCCGGTAAAGGACTGGGACCAGCTTTGTCTGCCGACGGTGGCGATCGGCGGGATGGGAAGTGGGAAGACGAAAGGATTCGGCTGCAACCGGGCGATCGAGTATGTCTGCGCGGGATTCTCCGCCGTCATGGTGGATCCGAAAAAGTCGGAGATGTGGGAGCAGGTATCCCACGCGCTGCCTGCGGAGAATCGCCGCAGGATCGTTCTGGGGGAACAGGTGGTGTCATTGGACTTTCGGGAGGTGCTGCACGCCCCGCAGGCCAAAGCGAGGCTCTCACAGATCATGTTGGCGTTCTTTGAGGATAATACGGATACCGCCGGCGCGCAGACCCAGCGATTCCTCCGGGCGGCTGTGATGGGGATGCAGACGGGCAAGCTGTCCGAGGTGATCCGGATCTTCACGGACCAGAAGTACCGGAAACAGGTGATCGATAGCATGGCGGTGGGATTGAATCGGGAGACGCTGCAGCAGTACCATAACGAGAGCGAGGCCCGGCAGCGGCAGATCGTCTCGCCGATCTTCAACCGATTGGACACCATCCTGGGAGATCCGTACCTGGAGGCATGTATGAACGCGGACGAGGGGCTGGATATGGTGGAGCTGCTTGGCCAGCGCGGGATATGCACGGTGATCGACGTCCCGGACCGGCTGAACACACGAGAGGCCAAGGACCTCCTGATCAACCTGCTTTCTTTCAAGATCGATGCGGCCATGTCGCTCCGGACAGATATGTTCCCGGTGGCCGTAATCTACGAC
>NZ_JBPPGJ010000046.1:0-3286 GCF_051594765.1 Oryzibacillus soli | reverse complement strand
AACATTTCTAGGTTTTCAATACGTTTTTCATAAGGGCTTTAAGGGGTTCATCCGATTTCCTCGAAGGGGTTCACAAGGGTGGCGGGAAGGCTGGGTTTCGTCGATTGGTACAAGGGAAAGTCCCTTCAACCAATCGGCTTTTCCAGTCCTTTCCGCCTTCCAATGTCTTTATCGGATGAATCCCTTCCAAGCCCTTCACAAGTATTGAACATCTAGATGGGTAAAGACTTATGACGATTTCGTTCAGGAATCGCTTTGATCTTGAACCCCCACCGCTCTTAAGTATCAAGGTTCCGCCGAACGATCTGCTTGCTCGCAGTCCAACTCCAGGCGGGTTCTTGATTCTGTTGGGGGTTCAAGATCTTGATTCCTGATGGGCTTTCTTCTTTAGCCTTAGGGCAATTACATATAACGTTCGTGTATTCACGAACCCGAGAGGCTTAAGGCACGCTAGCGCCGGGTGGCTCCGCCACTTAGCCTCGCAGGGTTGTCTGCTGAATTCACTTCCCCGAAAAGCCTCTGCAGACCAAGGGTCCGTAAGGGCCCGCCGCGTGAATACGGTGTTAGGTGATGTCGGACACTTCTTGAATTAGCTAACAAGGTCTTGAGTTATAATTCAATTATTCTTTCATTCAGTAGCTCAAATCTTGTTGAAGGTCTTACTTGGGTCCCTTTATGTACTAATCTTATATCAGTTAATGGATCAAAGTGGGCTCCGCATGTATTACACTCTTTAAATACTATAGAATTGACTAAATCAGTAAAATAGAATAACTCTCCCTGACAGATAGCACATGATTCCTCAAAAGGCTTATTGAATGTTAATAATGTTTCCATCAGTTTTATGTATTGATAAATGTAACTCTTTACTTCTCGTTCATTGATCATTCTTTCATATTGTCTGAACGAATCACTTAACATATCATTTGTAATAATTAATTCCTCAGCAATAATATTTTCAAGTCTATTACTAAAATATTGAGTCCAATCAGGTCTTATGTTTTTGATAAATTTTTTTAGAAATAGCCATGAACTCACTATGGCCTGAAGAATTAATTCATTTTTAACGTTTTTCAGATTATCAGCATTGAAGATAACCGATAGTTCATTATTTGCTTTCTTGATATGACCATATATATTCACTCATGGTTCACATCCTTAATGGTTTTTATGGATATTTTGTCCGATTTCACCTAACGTTGTTGTATTCCCGACGCCCCACCACCTTAAAGGTAGCATGGAGCCAAAGGCAAAGCCGGCTTCCGACTGGCCGCGACGCGGTTAGGTGGTGCGGGTGTGTCGCCTGAATCCACTTCCTCGAAATGCCTCTTGGCGACCGAGGGGGCTTGTCCCCCGACGCGGGAATACGGTGTTATCTGTAGTTGTCCACTTCCTCGAATCGGCCCAAGAAATCGTCTTTCCATGTCTCTTACCCATCCTTCAAGGTTTTTATAAGGGCTTTAAGGGTTCATCCGATTTCCTCGAAGGGGTTCACCAGGGTGGCGGGATGGCTGGGGGGTAGCCGATGGGATCAAGGGATGGTCTCTTCCACCAATCGGCTTTCCAGTCCTTCTCGCCTTTCCAATGTCTTTATCGGATGAATCCCTTTATTGCCCTTAGATAAGTATTGAAATTCTTGATGGGTCAAGACCTTAAGACGATTTCGTTCAGGAATCCCTTAATCTTGAACCCCCATCGATCTTAAGAATCAAGGTTCCGTCGAACGAGATGATTGCTCGCAGTCCATCTCCAGTCGGGTTCTTGGTTCTCTTAGGGGTTCAAGATCTTGATTCTTGATGGGCTTTCTTCTTTAGCTTCTGGACAATTGCAGATAACGTTGTTGTATTCACGAACCCTCACTGGCTTAAGGGGCGCCAGCCCCGGGTCCGACGGACTTAGCCAGTGCAGGGTTGTCTGCTGAATCCTCTTCCTCGAAATGCCTCTTGCAGACCAAGGGCCGTAAGGCCCGCCGCGTGAATACGGTGTTATATGAAGCTTACGACATCCTTGAAATACTTACACAATCTTTCTATCTCTAAATATTCAATTTCTTGTGATCCAATAATCTCTGACTTGTAATCATTTAAATATCTGGACTGAAGTTTATATTTAAGTTGATATTGTCCCAATCTAGATTTTTCAACTTCTATTTCAAATTCATTTGGGGTCATTGATTCTAGCTTTACTAGTCCTTTTTCATTTTTCAAATGTAACTCTTTTGTTTTTAAGATAAATTCATTCAGTTCAGTTTTCTCTAACCATACAGATTTATTTGCAACATAATTATTAAACGATTCAACTACAATCAATAATTTAGCACTAGGATAGAACTCCTTTTGATGTTCCTTTACATAGAGCCCTAGAAATTGCTGTTCCTTATGAACTGTATAGCTTTTTTCATTCTCAAGAATAAATTCTTGCTTATTATTAATCCTATTCCATGGACAACTTGGATCGTTGCATGGTTCATCTGGATCAAATTCTCCATGTTCAAATTCGAAGTGAAAGCATATCCAATGCATTCCTTCGAATATGTCATATTCTGTTTCATAGACCCGCACTGGTTGCCCACATCTTCTACATATCTTCATTGAATTCACTTCCATTAGTTTTTTCGTAAGTTTCATATAACGTTGTTGTATCTACGAACCCACACCACCTTAAGGAAGCCCCGATCCATCAGCGCAGCTGGATCCCGACCGGCCGCGACGCGGTTAGGTGGTGCTGGGTTGTCTGCTGAATCCGCTCCCCCGAAATGCCTCTTGCAGACCAAGGGCCGCCAGGCCCGCCGCGTAGATACTGTGTTATGCGTAGTTACTGTCTTCCGTGTATCACATTCATGTCCTTGCCAAAATCGATCTTACTTGTTTTATGAGCTCTGTGATCTAAACCAATGTGTTTCCAATTCTTTAATTCTAGTTTGTTTATTTCTTATAATTTTTATTAAAATGCCCTTATGTCTTTCCCCCTATCATTCTAGTTTCATTCCGAGTCGCGTCTCACGCGACAAAATCTTCCGCTCGCGTGGACGAAGGGGGTTACTTCTCGCACGCATTCTCTCGCGACTAACCCTTCTCTACTTGTTTGTAAGTTATGGTCTTTAGAATCGTCCTTTAAAATGGTTCAGGGTCTACAGTAATTACGCATAACGTTGTTGTATCTACGAACCCACACCACCTTAAGGAAGCCCAGATCCATATGCGCAGCTGGGTCCCGACCGGCCGCGACGCGGTTAGGTGGTGCTGGGTTGTCTGCTGAATCCGCTTCCTCGAAATGCCTCTTGCAG
>NZ_JBPPGJ010000045.1:0-4063 GCF_051594765.1 Oryzibacillus soli | reverse complement strand
AGGCCAGTGGAATCTAGCATATTCAGGAAGGCCCCGACAGCATATAACACCGTATTCACGCGGCGGGCCTAACGGCCCTTGGTCTGCAGAGGCTTTTCGGGGAAGTGAAGTCAGCAGACAACCTCTGCGAACCTAACCGCTTCGCGGCCGGTCGGAATCCAGCTGCGCCGGTGGACCATGCTTCCCTTAAGGTTCTCGGGTTCGTGAATACAACAACGTTATATGCAATCGGGGGAAGATGAATATAGATCGAATTTGTACCATTACCATTTTATGTTGGTAGTGGTATATTTATATTAATGACCTGAATATCGAAACAACCAAAACAATATTTCTTGATGGAGAAGATCAAATGAATATACAAAAATATGAACCACAATTTAAACCCATACAGTGCTTTATTACAAGATTTTTTGAAGGGGGAAACTTAATTTTTGAACAAGAGACTGAGAGGGCCTTACCCACACTTGATCCAGGTGATAACATCGTGATTTTTGATAAGGAATATGTAATAAAGAGGAGACGATTTGGGTTTAATGAAGATGCGTTTGTAACAGTATATGAAATTGAGTAAGAACATCTGAAAAAACAATATATAAAGAAAACCCAAAGATGATGTGACAAGAATATATAACTAGAGAAATGAGAGATCATTGAAAGCTGAGTCAAAGAAGTCCCCGACAGCATATAACACCGTATTCACGCGGTGGGCCTGGCGGCCCTTGGTCTGCCAGATGCTTTTCGAGGAGGCGGAATCAGCAGACAACCCTGCACTGGCTAAGTCCGTCGGACCCGGGGCTAGCGCCCCTTAAGCCAGTGAGGGTTCGTGAATACAAGAACGTTATATGCAATCGGGGCAGAGGCCAGTAATAAACTTTTTAAGAGCAAGAGCGATTTAAGAGCAAGAGAGATTAAAGGTCAAGAGCGATTTAAGAGCAAGAGAGATTGAAGGTCAAGAGCGATTTAGGGTCAAGAGCGATTTAAGGTCAAGAGAGATTGAAGGTCAAGAGCGATTTAAGGTCAAGAGCGATTAAGGTCAAGAGCCATTTAAGGTTAAGGGCGGTTTAAGATCAAGAGCGGTTTAAGACCAGTGAGATCTAGCATATTCAGGAAGGCCCCGACAGCATATAACACCGTATTCACGCGGCGGGCCTAACGGCCCTTGGTCTGCAAGGGGCATTTCGAGGAAGCGGAATCAGCAGACAACCCTGCGAGGCTAAGTGGCGGAGCCACCCGGCGCTAGCGCGCCTTAAGCCTCTCGGGTTCGTGAATACAACAACGTTATGTGCAATACCCGCAAAGATAATTTAAGTACAATTGATTAAAACAAAAAGCATAAGAATTATTCGCTTACACGTCGAGGTGGTCTAATAATGAAAGCGTTATATGATGAACTAACAGCAAAAGATGATTCATTTTTAATTGATTTTAGAATAAAACTTGAATGGAATCATAATAAGTTTGTTAATTTACTTAAATTACTAAATGATTATTGTATTTCAACAAGTGAAAACAAAATATTAGATAGGAAGTTTGCTGCGGGCATTTATTACATTTCGATTTTTATACCAGATTGGTCAAGTCATGAGAACTTTAGATCAATAAATAAAATGAAACGAGAATACTACATAGAAGCATACGAATTACTACATTATTTGACTTCGTGGTATTTTAGTGGGAACTTCCCCTTTATAGGAGAACCAACAATGTTGAATCAAATAAAAGAATTAGATAAATATATGTGAATGTAAATCGAAGAAGGCGGGTACAGCACATAACACCGTATTCACGCGGCGGGCCTGACGGCCCTTGGTCTGCAAGAGGCATTTCGGGGAAGTGGACTCAGCAGACAACCTCTGCGAACCTAACCGCGTCGCGGCCGGTCGGGAGCCAGCTGCGCTTGGCTCTGTGCTTCCTTAAGGTTCTCGGGTTCGTGAATACAACAACGTTATATGTAATTGCCCTAAAGCTAAAGAAGGAAGCCCATCAGGAATCAAGATCTTGAACCCCCAACAGAATCAAGAACCCGCCTGGAGTTGGACTGCGAGCAAGCAGCTTGTTCGGCGGAACCTTGATACTTAAGAGCGATTGGGGTTTCAAGATCAAAGCGATTCCTGAACGAAATCGTCATAAGTCTTTACCCATCTAGATGTTCAATACTTGTGAAGGGCATGGAAGGGATTCATCCGATAAAGACATTGAAAAGGCGGAAAGGACTGGAAAAGCCGATTGGTTAAAGGGACTTGCCCTTGTACCAATCGACGAAACCCAGCCTTCCCGCCCCCCTGGTGAACCCCTTCGAGGAAATCGGATGAACCCCTTAAAGCCCTTATGAAAAACGTATTGAAAACCTAGAAGTGATGGGTAAAGACATAGAAAGACGATTTCTTGGGCCGATTCGAGGAAGAGGGCAACAACATATAACACCGTATTCACGCTGCGGGCAAGCAGGGAAGCAGATTCGAGGAGGTAGCCCTTGGTCTGTAAGAGGGATTTCGAGGAAGCGTAATCAGCAGACAACCCTGCACTGGCTAAGTCCGTCGGACCCGGGGCTGGCGCCCCTTAAGCCAGTGAGGGTTCGTGAATACAACAACGTTATCTGAAACCAACGCTAATAGGAGAATTTATGAAACTAAAAAGAAAAAGCAAAAGACATTACAAGAACATTGAACGAAAAATAGATTGCTTTAAACCAGATTTTGAACTTTCAGATTGGTACAATTTCTGGCATTGGCATTTGGATGGTTGGGGATATAGCGAATTAAGTAATAAGCATCGAAGAAACCACTTAAAATACTATGTAATGATATTAAATAAAATTAAGTCCTCAGAATTGAATAATACAAAACCATTTCAAACATGGATTCATATAGACCTGCATTCCCCCACTTGCGATGCCTTATTTATACATACAGAAAACCCCAATACTACATTTCCTTATATACCTGACAAGATTATATGGAATGAAAAAGCGCCAGATTTGTTTAAGGGAATTATTGAATTAAATACATATGATATTGGGAAATACATGGATGATGATGGTAGGGAAAATTCGTATTTAATTGCTATGAAAGAATTAGGAACATCTTTAAGAGGATTCGAAGAAGGCGTTGGCATCAGATAACACCGTATTCACGCGGCGGGCCTTACGGCCCTTGGTCTGCAGAGGCATTTCGAGGAAGTGGAATCAGCAGACAACCCTGCACTGGCTAAGTCCGTCGGACCCGGGGCTAGCGCCCCTTAAGCCAGTGAGGGTTCGTGAATACAACAACGTTATGTGAAAGCACCGAAGGTCAAGGGACATTGAAGGTCAAGGGACATTGAAGGTCAAAGGACATTGAAGGTCAAGGGACATTGAAGGTCAAGGGACATTGAAGGTCAAGGGACATTGAAGGTCAAGGGACATTGAAGGTCAAGGGACGTAGAAGATCAAGGGACGTAGAGGATCAAGGGACATTGAAGGTCAAGGGACATTGAAGATCAAGGGACATTGAAGATCAAGGGACATTAAAGATAAAGAGAATTTGAAGGTCATGAGGGCTGAAGGTAAATCTAGAAGTCGGTGCCATCACATAACACCGTATCTACGCGTCGGGCCTGGCGGCCCTCGGTCTGCAAGAGGCATTTCGGGGAAGAAGATTCAGCAGACAACCCTGCACCACCTAACCGCGCGCGGCCGGTCGGGGATCCAGCTGCGCTTTTGGATCGGCTTCCTTAAGGTGGTGAGGGTTCGTAGATACAACAACGTTAGGCGAAATATGGCAAAGAGAAGGTGAAATATGAACCTATTAGTACTAGATCAACTGAAAAATTGGTCTAAAGACAATGATATAAAAACCGTTGTTATCAACTATTTTTGGATTAGTTTCAATAATTATATAGTTGAAGAACCAAAAGAGTTTAGTGAATATTTTATAGATTATCAAAGAGAATTAATTGATTTAAAACATAGCAGACTTTCAATAACTATAAGTCATTGGATGGAAAGCAGTAATGAATATAATGAAAACTCGGAGTATATCGAGGCTGTTTTAGATGTGTTTTATAAGGATAAATACCTTGG
>NZ_JBPPGJ010000044.1:0-4815 GCF_051594765.1 Oryzibacillus soli | reverse complement strand
CATCCCGGATTATATCCTCGAATAAGAGAAAGGACGTGTTCTCATGCCCTACAAACATGGGGTCTATGGCTCTCAGGCCGCGACGACTGACTCGCTGCCGCCCTCCGGCGTGGCGACCCTGCCGGTCTATATCGGCACGGCGCCGGTGCAGCAGCTCACCAACCCGGCGGCCGCCGTCAATACGCCGATTTTGATCACCAGCTATGAAGATGCCAAGGCCAAGATCGGCTACTCCGATGACTGGACCACCTTCACGCTCTGTGAAGCCGTATACGCTCATTTCAAGAGCCGGATCCAGCCCATTGGCCCGATTATCGTCATCAACGTCTTCGATCCGACGAAGCATACCACGGCGGTGACCGGAACGAGTGTGGCGATTACGAATGGCGTCGGATACCTGGATGCGCCGGCTGTGCTGTCGTCCATCGCCATCACCGGGAAGGTCTTGGGGACGGATTTTACGACGGAGTATGAAGGTGAACGGGTGAAGCTGAAGGCGCTGACGACCTTGGCCAACCCATCCAGTGTGAACTACAGCAAGATGGACGTCACCAAGGTGACCACGGCGGACGTAATCGGCAGCAAGACGGCTGCCGGCGTTCGCTCTGGCCTCTCGGTGATGGAACTCATCTACCAGACCCACAACATGATCCCGACCCTGCTGGCCGCTCCGGGCTGGTCCGAAACGAAGGCCGTAAAGGAAGCCATGATGACGGCAGCCAAAGGGATCAACGGCCACTGGGACGCCTATGTGCTGGCTGACCTGGATAGCAAGACCTCGAAGACCGTTGCCTCCGCCGTCACCTGGAAGAGCACCAACGGGTACACCGATTTAGGATTGAAAGTCGGCTGGCCGATGGCGAAGGTGGCGGGGAAGGTCTTCCACGCTTCGACACTGATTGCGGTCCGCATGCAGCAGACGGACTATGCGGCAGATAACGTGCCGTATGTGAGCCCGTCCAATAAGCAGGTGGACATCACCAGTACGGTGACCGGCGACGGGGCGGCTATCGTCTTCGACGAGCAGGAGGCCAATGAGCTGAACAAGAACGGCATCACGACGTTCAACTTCCGCTCTGGTATCTGGGTCCTTTGGGGCCCGCACGGCGCGAACTACACCTACGGCGCCCAAATGGATCCGCGGGATGTGTTTGACGCCAGCATCCGGATGATGCAGTACCTGTCCAACAGCTTCCAGGCCCGGTATATGGCGAATGTGGATGGTCCGCTCAACCGCAGTGTGGTGGATACCATCCTAAACGATGCCGGCACCTGGTTGAACAGCCTGGTGGCCGACGGGAAGATGCTGCACGGGAAGATCGTCTTCAACGAGACGAGCAACCCGACCAGCTCCATTGTGGAGGGGGACTTCGTCTTCGATATCCAGACCACGACTACGCCGGTGGCCAAGAGCTTGAACTTCCGCCTGCAGTATACGACCCAGGGGCTTAACACCCTGTATGGAGGTGCATCCGCGTGAAGATCACCAACAAAACGATCCAGTACAAGTTGAAGGCCACGGACCTGAACGGGATCCTTCAGATTGTGGATGATGTCACGGACCTGCAGCTTCCCTCCATCGAGAAGCTGACCGACACGACCAAGGGCGCCGGTATCATGGGGGAGGTGGATATGCCCAGTTACGGGCAGATCGGCAGCATGACCTTCACCGTGAATCACCGAGCGGACAATCCGGTCTATGCGGTCCTCTCCCGCCCGGGAGAGATCCGGTTCGAGGTGGTATGGGTGACGGACATCTTCGATACCAATGGGAACCGGATCAGCGTCCAGCAAAATAAGGTGTTCATGACCGGCTTCAACAAGAAATACGACCCCGGCAAGCTGGAAGTGAACGGTTCGGCGGACGGCTCCAGCGAGTATGAAATCGTTAATTACCGCAAGGTAGTCGACGGTGTCGAAGTGCTCTTGATCGACAAATTCAATTACCGTTACGTTGTCAACGGCGTGGATCTATACGAACAGCTGCGGACAGCTCTGCAATAAGCAGGGCTGTTCCTATTTCGAGGAGGATGAAAGATGGCTGCGTTCAAACTGAGCAAGCCCATTTCGATTAATGGAGCTTCTGTACAGGAGCTTCCTTACGATTTCGATACCCTAAACGCCCGGGATAAATTGGAGGCCACCAAGGCCTACACGAAGGCCGGGAACATCGTCTCCGTTCAGGAATTGGATCCGGCCTATCACTTGTTCATCTTCGCGGCCGCGGTTCGGAAGGCGGACCCGTCCATCGAGATCGATGATGTGCTCCGGATGAGCTTCAAGGATGCGGCGAAGGCAGAGGGAATGGTCCGGGATTTTTTCTTCATCGGCTCGGAGTCCTGACCGATGAGTACCTCCGGCAGTGCATCACCCAACTAGTCTTTCATCACTTCGCCACGCGCCAGGAATGTATGAGCATGCCGATCGTGGAGCTGATAGAGTTTTACGAATCCCTGGCGGACGAAGCTGAGCGACAAGCGAAGGAGGCAGAGAGGAACCGTGGCAAGTGAACGAGAGCTTCAAGCGTTGATCGTGCTGGCCGGTAAGGTGGATCCCAGCCTCCGGAAGGCGCTTCAGTCTGCTGAGAAGGGGACGAAGAGGGTTACCAACGAAAGCGGCCTCTTGGGGAGAGTGATGACGTCCACCTGGGATGTCGCACGCAAGGTGGTCACCGGTGGGGCCTTAGCCATCGGCGGTGCCATGATGGCCGTCGGTGCAAAGGGGATCATGCTGGCGTCGGACCTGGCGGAGGTCCAGAACGTGGTGGACGTGACCTTCGGGCAAGATGCGGCAAAGATTAACCAGTGGGCCAAAACGGCAAAGACCAGTTTCGGACTCTCCGAGCTAGCTGCGAAGCAGTATACCGGTGTCATTGGCTCTATTCTCGCTAGCTCCGGGATTTCAAAAAAGAGCATGGTTGAGATGTCAGAGGGTTTAACAGGGTTGGCGGCAGATTTTGCCTCGTTCTATAACCTGAGCCATAAAGACGCATTTGAGAAAATCCGGTCCGGCCTTACAGGCGAGACCGAGCCCCTTATGGCCTTGGGCATCAACATGCAGGTGGCTGCCTTGGAGGCCTATGCGCTTTCGAAGGGCATCAAGACCTCCTTCGACAAGATGAACGAAGCGGACAAGGCCATCCTGCGCTATAACTACCTGATGGAACGGAGCAAGGACGCCCAAGGCGACTTCGCCCGGACCTCCAACGGCTTCGCCAACCAACTTCGGCTCCTCCGGACGAACTTCGACGAAACTTCCGCCAAGATCATGAACAGCACCCTGCCGGCTTTTACGAAGCTGTTCCAGCAGGGCAACCAGCTCATGAGCAAGTTCGGTGGCGACCAGGCGCAGATCGAACGGATCTCCAACAAGGTTGCGGGGGCCGTGGAGAAGGGAATCGCCTTGATCCCGGCCGCCACCCAGGCCATTCGGACCTTCGCCAACGGGGTATGGGATGCGGGTAACGCCGCGTACCGGATCTACATCTTCATGAGCAACCACTGGACCCGGATCAAGCCGCTCATTGACGGCATTGTAGGGGCCAGGCTGGCCGGGAAAGGTACTCTGGGGGCTATCGCTCTCTATGAGATGATCACGAAGGCGGCTACCATCGCCACCGAGGTGTTCAGTATCGCCAAGTGGAAGGATGCAGCGGCAACCACCTACCTGCACCTCCTGTATGCGAAGGATGCCATCATGAAGGGTATCAGCACGGCGGCCACGTGGGCCGGAACGGCCGCCACCTGGGCAGCCACCGCGGCAACAACAGCCTTTGGCGCAGTCTTGGCCTTTATCACCTCGCCAATTGGTCTGGTGGTGCTGGCAATCGGTGCGCTCATAGCTGGGGCCGTCCTGCTCTACCAGCATTGGGACACCGTGTCCGCCTTCCTGGCCAACTCCTGGGAGGCGATTAAATCGGCCTTCGTGGTGGGGGTCAACTTCATCGTGGATAAGTTGAATTGGCTGATCAAGAAGATAAACAAGGTCAAGATCCCCGGCATGAAAATTCCCTTGATCCCTACTATCGGGGAAGACACCGTCTCGCAGTCCGTTTCCTCGATGGATCAATATGCCTCCGGGGGCTTCGCAAGTCGGCCATCGATCTTCGGGGAAGCTGGACCTGAAGCGGCCATTCCGCTGAAACGGACCCCGCGCAGCTTGGGCCTGCTCAACCAGACAGCCCAGGCGCTTGGCGTGACGCCGGCCGGAGGAGGCCCGACATTTGTCTTCTCGCCAACCATCAACGGCGGTGACTCCATTTCCATGCGGTCAACGCTCGCAGGAGCAGCCGAAGACTTCAAGGCCATGTGCGAGGAATGGTGGGAATCGAAGAGGAGGGAGAGCTTTGGCTGATACCTATTACGTTTATACGGCGGTGGCCGGCGATTCCTTCGACGCGATCGCACTCGACTTTTACGACGATGAGACCCGGGCCACCATCCTGATCCAAGCGAATCCGCCGTACAGGCGGGTGCTCCTCTTCGAGGGTGGGGAGGAACTGCAGATCCCAATCCTGGAGAAGACGGTCACGGCCGCCACGCTACCTCCCTGGAAGCGGGTGAGTGGATGAACATCCTGTATAACGGGGTGGACATTACCTCTGCTGTTCAGCCAACGGTGCTGCAGCTGACGGACCACGCCACGGGGAAGCCGGACAGCCTGTCCGTCGTCTTTGCGGATCCAGATGGCCTATGGAGCCAGTGGAAGCCCCGGAAAAATGACCTCCTGCAGGTGAGAACGGGCAGCTTCGATACAGGGGCCATGTTCATCGACCATCTGGAGCAAGGCGCCGGGGAATTTGCCATGAAGGCCCTG
>NZ_JBPPGJ010000043.1:0-4818 GCF_051594765.1 Oryzibacillus soli | reverse complement strand
CATCCCGGATTATATCCTCGAATAAGAGAAAGGACGTGTTCTCATGCCCTACAAACATGGGGTCTATGGCTCTCAGGCCGCGACGACTGACTCGCTGCCGCCCTCCGGCGTGGCGACCCTGCCGGTCTATATCGGCACGGCACCGGTGCAGCAGCTCACCAACCCGGCGGCTGCCGTCAATACGCCGATTTTGATCACCAGTTACGAAGATGCCAAGGCCAAAATCGGCTACTCCGATGACTGGACGACCTTCACGCTCTGTGAGGCCGTATATGCCCATTTCAAGAGCCGGATCCAGCCCATCGGCCCGATTATCGTAATCAACGTCTTCGATCCGACGAAGCATACCACGGCGGTGACCGGAACCAGTGTGGCGATCACCAATGGGGTCGGATACCTGGATTCGCCGGCCATGCTGTCCTCTATCGCCATCACCGGGAAGGTCCTGGGGACCGATTTCACGGCGGAGTATGAAGGTGAACGGGTCAAGCTGAAGGCGTTGACGACCTTGGCCAACCCCTCCAGCGTGAACTACAGCAAGATGGACGTCACCAAGGTGACCACGGCGGACGTTATCGGCAGCAAGACGGCTGCCGGCGTGCGCTCTGGCCTCTCGGTGATGGAGCTCATCTATCAGACCCACAACATGATCCCGACCCTGCTGGCCGCCCCCGGCTGGTCTGAAACGAAGGCCGTAAAGGAAGCCATGATGACGGCGGCCAAAGGGATCAATGGTCACTGGGACGCTTATGTGCTGGCCGATCTGGACAGCAAGACCTCGAAGACTGTTGTCTCCGCCATCACCTGGAAGAGCACCAACGGGTACACCGACCTGGGGCTGAAGGTTGGATGGCCGATGGCGAAGGTGGCGGGAAAGGTCTTCCACGCTTCGACGCTGATTGCGGTCCGCATGCAGCAGACGGATTATGCGGCAGATAACGTGCCGTATGTGAGCCCGTCCAATAAGCAGGTGGACATCACCAGCACGGTGACCGGCGACGGGTCCGCCATCGTCTTTGACGAGCAGGAGGCCAACGAGCTGAACAAGAACGGCATCACGACGTTCAACTTCCGCTCTGGTATCTGGGTCCTTTGGGGCCCGCACGGCGCGAACTACACCTACGGCGCCCAAATGGATCCGCGGGATGTGTTCGATGCCAGCATCCGGATGATGCAGTACCTCTCCAACAGCTTCCAGGCCCGGTATATGGCGAACGTGGACGGTCCGCTCAACCGCAGTGTGGTGGATACCATCTTGAACGATGCCGGCACCTGGTTGAACAGCCTGGTGGCCGACGGGAAGATGCTGCACGGGAAGATCGTCTTCAACGAGACGAGCAACCCGACCAGCTCCATTGTGGAGGGGGACTTCGTCTTCGATATCCAGACTACGACCACGCCGGTGGCCAAGAGCTTGAACTTCCGCCTGCAGTATACGACTCAGGGACTTAATACCCTGTATGGAGGTGCATCCGCGTGAAGATCACCAACAAAACGATCCAGTACAAGTTGAAAGCCACGGACCTGAACGGGATCCTTCAGATCGTGGATGACGTCACGGACCTGCAGCTGCCCTCCATCGAGAAGCTGACCGACACGACCAAGGGAGCAGGTATTATGGGGGAGGTGGATATGCCCAGCTACGGGCAGATCGGCAGTATGACCTTCACCGTGAATCACCGGGCGGATAATCCGGTCTATGCGGTCCTCTCCCGTCCGGGAGAGATTCGCTTCGAGGTGATATGGGTGACGGACATCTTCGATACCAGCGGAAACCGGATCAGTGTCCAGCAAAACAAGGTGTTCATGACCGGATTCAACAAGAAATACGACCCAGGAAAGCTGGAAGTGAACGGTTCGGCGGATGGGTCCAGTGAGTATGAGATTGTCAATTACCGCAAGGTGGTCGACGGAGTTGAAGTGCTCTTGATCGATAAATTCAATTACCGCTATGTCGTCAATGGCGTGGATCTATACGAACAGCTGCGGACAGCTCTGCAATAAGCAGGGCTGTTCCTATTTCGAGGAGGATGAATGATGGCTACGTTCAAACTGAGCAAGCCCATTTCGATTAACGGAACCTCTGTACAGGAGCTTCCTTACGATTTCGATACCCTTAACGCCCGGGATAAATTGGAGGCCACCAAGGCCTACACGAAGGCCGGGAACATCGTCTCTGTTCAGGAACTGGATCCGGCCTATCACTTGTTCATCTTCGCGGCCGCGGTTCGGAAGGCGGAGCCGTCCATCGAGATCGATGACGTGCTCCGGATGAGCTTCAAGGATGCGGCTAAGGCAGAGGGCATGGTCCGGGATTTTTTCTTCATCGGCTCGGAGTCCTGACCGACAAGTACCTCCGGCAGTGCATCACTCAACTTGTCTTTCATCACTTCGCTACCCGCCAAGAATGTATGAGCATGCCGATCGTGGAGCTGATGGAGTTTTACGAATCCCTGGCGGACGAAGCTGAGCGACAGGCAAAGGAGGCAGAGAGGAACCGTGGCAAGTAAACGAGAGCTTCAAGCCTTGATCGTGCTGGCCGGCAAGGTGGATCCGAGCCTTCGGAAGGCCCTCCAGTCTGCCGAGAAGGGGACACAGCGGATTACACGGGAGACGGGGATCCTCGGCAACGTGATGAGCCGAACCTGGGGCTTGGCCAAGACAGCTGTAACCGGTGGAGTGGTGGCAATCGGCACGGCCATGGCGGCCGTTGCAACCAAGGGCATTATGCTGGCATCCGATCTCCAAGAGGTCCAGAACGTCGTGGATGTGACATTTGGCCAAAACGCGACCAAGATTAACCAATGGGCCAAAACGGCCAAGAATGGCTTTGGCCTATCGGAGCTGGCGGCGAAGCAGTATAGCAGCACGATCGGAGCCATCCTGAAAAGCTCTGGATTGGCCAACAATCAGATCCTCGAGATGTCGGAGGGCATGGCCAGTCTGGCTGGCGACTTCGCTTCCTTTTACAACGTTAGCCAGGATGCTGCTTTCGAGAAAATCCGTTCCGGTCTGACCGGTGAGACGGAGCCCTTGATGGCTTGGGGTATCAACATGCAGGTAGCTGCCTTGGAGGCCTATGCGCTTTCGAAGGGCATCAAGACCTCCTTCGACAAGATGAACGAGGCGGACAAGGCCATCCTGCGCTATAACTACTTGCTGGAACGGAGCAAGGACGCCCAGGGCGACTTCGCCCGGACCTCCAATAGCTTTGCCAACCAGCTGCGGCTCATCAAAACCAACGCCGGCGAGACGGCAGCCAAGATCATGAACAGCACCCTGCCGGCCTTCACAAAGCTGTTCCAGCAGGGTAACCAGCTGATGAGCAAGTTCGGCGGCGACCAGGCGCAGATCGAGCGGATCTCCAACAAGGTCGCGGGGGCCGTGGAGAAGGGAATCGCCTTGATCCCGGCCGCTACTCAGGCCATTCGCAGCTTCGCCAACGGGGTATGGGATGCGGGGAACGCCGCGTACCGGATCTATAGCTTCATGAGTGATCACTGGACGCTGATTAAGCCGCTCATCTACGGCATCGTGGGGGCCATGCTGGTCTGGAAAGGTACCCTGGGGGCTATCGCTCTCTATGAGATGGTGACGAAAGCGGCCACCCTCGCCACCGAGGTCTTCAGCATTGCCAAGTGGAAGGATGCAGCGGCCACCACCTACCTCCACATCCTTTACGCGAAGGATGCGATCATGAAGGGGATCAGCACGGCGGCCACGTGGGCCGGAACGGCGGCCACCTGGGCAGCCACCGCGGCAACGACAGCCTTTGGCGCAGTCTTGGCCTTTATCACCTCGCCGATCGGTATCGTGGTGCTGGCAATCGGTGCTCTCATTGCAGGGGCCGTGCTGCTCTACCAGCATTGGGACACCGTGTCCGCCTTCCTGGCCAACTCCTGGGAGGCGATTAAATCGGCCTTCGTGGTGGGGGTAAACTTCATCGTGGATAAGCTGAATTGGCTCATCAAGAAGATAAACAAGGTCAAGATCCCCGGCATGAAAATTCCCTTGATCCCTACTATCGGGGAAGAGACCGTCTCGCAGTCCGTTTCCTCGATGGATCAATATGCCTCCGGGGGCTTCGCAAGTCGGCCATCGATATTCGGGGAAGCTGGACCTGAAGCGGCCATTCCGCTGAAACGAACTCCGAGGAGCTTGGGCCTGCTCAACCAAACAGCCCAGGCGCTTGGCGTATCACCGGCCGGAGGAGGCCCGACATTCGTTTACGCACCAAACATACCCGGTGGCGGGAATGCTGATGGCATCCGGGCGATGATCTTATCCGGCTTTGAAGACTTCAAAGCTATGTGCGAGGAGTGGTGGGAATCGAAACGGAGGGAGAACTTTGACTGATACCTATTACGTTTATACGGCGGTGGCCGGCGATTCCTTCGACGCGATCGCACTCGACTTTTACGACGACGAGACCCGGGCCACCGTCCTGATCCAAGCGAATCCGCAGTACAGGCGGGTGCTCCTCTTCGAGGGTGGGGAGGAGCTGCAGATCCCGATCCTGGAGAAGACGGTCACGGCCGCCACGCTGCCTCCCTGGAAGCGGGTGAGTGGATGAACATCCTGTACAACGGGGTGGACATCACCTCTGCTGTTCAGCCAACGGTGCTGCAGCTGACGGACCACGCCGGCGGAAGGCCGGACAGCCTGTCCGTCGTCTTCGCGGATCCAGATGGCCTATGGAGCCAGTGGAAGCCCCGGAAAAATGACCTCCTGCAGGTGAGAACGGGCAGCTTCGATACAGGGGCCATGTTCATCGACCATCTGGAGCAAGGCGCCGGGGAATTTGCCATGAAGGCCCTG
>NZ_JBPPGJ010000042.1:0-7171 GCF_051594765.1 Oryzibacillus soli | reverse complement strand
CCTCGGTGCGATCTTCGCCGGTAGGGAGAGCAGCTTCGCCCGGATCGCGGCCAGCATGTCTGTCATGACATCCTTTACGTCCTCTGCCCGGTGGAGCTCTCCACGCATAACGGCCACCTGCAACTCCGCCTTCTCGCGCTTAGCCCGCTCGTGCTTGGCCCGCTCGGAGAAGTAGTCCACGTCGTCGTCATGGCTGCGATTCTGGACGTGCTTGATATACCGGTGGACGCTCTCCAGGAGCTTGTACTTCCCCTTTTCCGCCCGGATCAGGACACCGTCTTCAGCCAGTTGCTGGACCCGGCGAGCGGACAGATCAAGCAGCTCCGCCAGGTCCTTCGTCGTGATTAACTTTTCGCCTTCCGATTTCCCCTCGTTTCGCATGCCGCTCCTCCTCCTTCCGCCGGCTCCGGAAATAAAAAGACCGCCGAAAGTGGCGGTCCGCTTGAATTTCGATATGGGCTGAATGCTTTTGCATAATCATTCATGATCTTGCATGATGAAACGCAAAAACCAATAAAAATTTGTCGCTACACAGATTTCGGGGTCGCGAGCACCCGCATGCGTTCGGGACGCTGGAAGGACCCGTGATATCCACAGGTATGTGGACAACCCGTTGTGAATATGTGGATCAACTCAAGCACCGCCCCTTCTTCCACCGCTGATACATCTCCCATTGCTGATGAATATCCATATCGCTAAAGCCTTGGTCTCTCCCCTTCATGTGTCTGACCCATTGGAGGAAATTCCGGGGCTGCTGCTTCACGCACTCCAACCTGATGCACGTCTGCTTCGTACCGGTCCACGTCCCGTATGGGCAACCGCGGCACAGGAGAGGCTGCCGCTCCCGATCCCGGTCACGTTGGATCCGCTGGTCTAGATTCACGGCCTCCACCTCCTGTTTAAAAGCCGGGGGCATGGAATTGAACCATGCATGCAGCCCGTCCCGTATATAGGCAATCGCTATCGAGGGCTCATTTCGCTTATTGCCTTGGGAATGCGTATAACCTTTCCGCTACCCCAGCATGCAGAAAAGGCGCCACCAAACGCCCTGGGGCATTGCCAACGCCTTCTTGATTCTGGCAGGAACGCAAAAAAGACGCGGTCTGCACCCGGAAGTGCTCTCGCGTCTTTGTTCTTGTCCACACCACTTTCGTGGTTATTATAGCACATTTGTTCGCATGAACGCAAATATCGCGACATGCTGCGTCATGACCCGCTTTTTTTAGTTATATCATGTATCAACCTATTCGTCAGCGCTGATTAACGCGAACCTGCCCGCCTTAAAATTGCCCTCCTGGGTCAGCGACAGCAGGTTCCAGAGGAATTTCTCGTCGCACTTCAGCATCTCCTGGAACTCCATAAGCCCCCGGTTGGCCTTGTTCAGCTCGCCGTCGAACCGGTAGGCTCGAGGATCGGATTCGGAGCCGAATTCCGTAATGGTGGAGAAGTCGATGCTGCCCGTCAGATCGGCGATATCCTGCGACTTGGGATCCGAGGGGCTGAAGGTGCCGATTCCCACGCGCTCCGTCTCGGAGAGGAGCACCCGCTCGACCTGGACCTCTTCAATGTTGCTGCCGAATTCGGTCTTCAGCCGCATCTGGCAGGATGGGCACAGGTTGCCCTCAATCTTGATGCCCAGCTCCTTCTCTACATCCGGCCGCAGCTCTGCGGGAATGAGGTGAAGAGGATCCTCATGCATAGGGCAGCCGGCAATGGCATACACTGCACCGTCGTCTGTACGCGAATACTGCTCCAGCCCCTTCTTCAGCATGGTCACCAGGGTAGATTTGCCCCCGCTGACCGGTCCCATCAGAAGCAGGATCCGCTTGCGCACATCCAGCCTCCTCGCCGCGGAGTGGAAGTATTCCTCCACCAGCTTCTCGATCGCCCGGTCCAGTCCAAAGATCTCCTGCTCAAAAAATTTATACCGGGTCTGCCCGAGATGTTCTTCCGTCCCCTTCGAGGCGATCATGTTATAGACTCTGGCATGGGCCGTCATGGCCAGCTTGGGGTTTGCCCTCACCAATTCGAAGTACTCCTTGAACGAACCCGTCCAAGCCAACCTTTCGTTCTCAGCCCGGTATTCCGCAATTTTCTTGAAAAGATCCATGGTAACCCTCCTCTCGTTGACTCTGCATCCTTTTCCCGGTTCCCCCAAGAGATGACTCGATTCGAATCGTCATCCCTGCACCTTGAAGGAGCCCCCATGATGAATTCGCGACGAAGTCCTAGGCCACCCAACCAACAATTGAAAGATGGAACGTATTAAATACCTATGCAGATCAGGGGGAGGAGTTTACCGAATTTTTAGATATTTGCCCTGACAATTCATGGGAGCAGTCCGTCGGATTCTTATCATCAAGCCTTCCCCTGGCAGCAGTCTACCGCTACCCGCGGCTCGCGCCGGCTGGCGGGAATGAGTCCCGCCGGGTCAGTCCCCCAACAGCAAAAAGCCGCCCACTCCGGCGCCATGAGCACCGGAACGAACGGCTTACAGAGAAATCAACGGCAGAGCAGAATGTGACGGACGAGCTTGCCCTTCGGGATCGTACAGCGATCGGCGATGTGCAGCCCGGCCGCTTCGACCAGCAGGTCCATCTCCTCCGTCGTCACCAGAACGGCACGGGGAGCCAGCTCCCGAACCCGCTGCAGAATCCGGAGCTGCTCCTCCGGCGGACTGACGGAGCAGAGGTTGTAGGGCAGGTCCGCCACGGCGGCGTCATACCGCCCCTCCACGGCCCCGATGTCCCGGACCATGACCACGTCCGACATGCCGTAATGGGCCAGGTTGATGCGGGCTCCCTTCACCGCCAGCGGGTTCACATCGGAGCCGGAGGCATCGAGCCCCATGGAGAGGGCCTCTACCAGCACCGTGCCGATGCCGCAGCAGGGGTCCAGGAGGCGGGTGCCGTCCCGGTCCGGGTCGGGCAGGGCCAGGTTCACCAAGGCCCGCGCGATACGGGTGTTCAGGGCGGTGGAGTACCCCTGGGGCTTGTTCTGGTGGCGGAGCCAGACGGCCTCGGAGGGCCGGTGCACGCCAAACAGCCAGCGGCCGCCCGCATGGGCCACCCCATACAGCCGGGAGGGCTCCCGGACGTCTACGGTGCCGCGGATCACGGCTCCGACCCGAGACTCCGTCCGCCGCTGCACGTCGTACTCCACCGGCTCGTCCGTCTTCACATAGCGCACCTTGAAGGTGCCCTCCCCCACTTGGAAGCCGTCCACCTGCCGGACCAGCTCCTCCAGGCTCCCGGCCTCGAAGAGGACGTCCAGCCGCTGGCGGACGAAGGGGCTCCGGTCCGGCTCGAACCGGACAGGGCTGCGGAGCCAGCCCTCCGGGCCGGCCTCGGCGCCGAATACGGTCCGCTGCTCCATCCGGACCAGCTCTACCTCCCATTCCCTGGAGGAGAAGGTATACATATAAAACTGCGGGTTCATGTGCGATCATCCTTCATGCCAATCTCCATAACCCACTTAGTATAGGGTGATGGAGGTCGGTTTGTCCAATTCCCTTAGGAGTCGGATGATATCGTGCACGATGCGCAGCTTGATGTTCAAGTCTTGGGGGAAATTCGGGTTCTGATGGGCCGGATTAATGGCCGTGCCCACCATGAAGTGAATCTCCGTCGCATCCCGGAGGAGGAGTGTGGCCAGCTTATGGGCCCCGCTCCGGCCCTGGGGCAGATCAGCGCCCGGATCCAGCCGGTACTCCTGCAGAAGCGCGAGCACCTTGCGGAGCGTCAGTACGCCCTCCGTCACCAGATCGATGCCTTCGATGACGGCGGTGGGAGGAACATCCGGGTCCGCGGCCCGGTCGGCCAGGTTCACCGTCAGCTCCAGCCCCAGCTCCCGGGCCACCAGATTGGCGGAGGTGCCGCCGCAGACCACCTTGCGTCCCGGCTGGTCCATCCATTCCTGCACCACGGCCCCGTCCATGGCCCGGATGCTCGGAGGGCCCACCAGGAGCGTGAGGGGGCTGGACATTTTGAACCGGACCGCAACGGTCGTCGTATCGTCTCCCGGCTTGTGGCAGTAGAGCTCTCCGCAGGCGTCGGCCAGCTGGCGGGCCACCTCCTCCGGCGTCTTGCAGACCGGAACCGTCCGGCCCAGATGCTCCAGTATCTGGGGCCATTGCCAGCCCAGATTCAGGATCTGGCCCACGCCGGCATGCACCGCTCCGTCGCTGACCATGACCAGCGTATCGCCCTCCGACACCCGGAAGCGGGATTCCTTGATCGCCTTGCCGTTGACGGTCCGCTCCAGATAGTAGAGCTGCTCCGCCTTCCCTTGGCGGAAGAAGAAGGTGCCCGGGTTGTCGTATTCCACGAGATAAGCTCGCCCGTCGGAGAACATCTGGAAGATGGTGAACGTGGAATAGGCGACGCCCCGGACCTTGCAGACCGGAAGCGTCTCCGTCAAGGTGTCCACCACCTCCTCGATGTCCGAGCCCATCCGGAGCATATCCCCGGCGATCTTGGAGGTGAGCGTGGCCAGAATGTTGGCCTTCACTCCGCTGCCCAGGCCGTCCGCCAGCACCACCACCGCCGAATCCGGCGTCCGGGTGATGTGGACCTTGTCCCCGCACAGCTCCTCCCCCGACTTATTCAGGCTGCAGAAGCCCACATCGGCAAACAGCCGGTGCTCCATTCTCGGCTCCACCTGCTTTTCCATCCGCATCGGCCTCCTCTGTCTAATCCTCCAGCAGCAGCTTCTTCATCCGGGTCAGCGTGACCTTGGTCTCCGCCGTTGTCTCGCCCAAGAGGCCTGCAATCTCCTGAGCCACCCTCATCTGGTTCTCGATGACCTTCTGGGCCATCTCCACCGTATCGTGCTTCAGCAAGCGAAGCTTCTCCTGCTCCTTCTCCTGCTCCGTCAGGTCATGAAGAATGACCAGATAGATCTGTTGGGAATGCACATACGAAGCCGAGACGATAGCCGTCTTACGAAGGTCCGGGAATACCAGCTTCTTCCGAACCTGCTCTCCCGGCGACAGCACGATCTCCGCAGGATCCAGCAGGAAATCGGAGGGCAGGCCCACCAGCTGGCGGGCGTCCATCTGGTAGAAGCGTTCCGCCGCCTCGTTGACTTCCTTCACATACAGCTGGTCCGTCACGGCGATGACCGCATTAGGCGTCTTCTCCAGCAGCACGTGGGCAAAAGACTCCGCACGGGTCTGCGCGTACGGCATGCACATATACAGCTCGGCCTTGCCCTCCAGAACGGCGGCCGCCTTGTCCCTGCAGCTGCTGTAGCCGCAGGCGCCGCAGTTCAGCTCATCCTCCCGGCGGTGCTTGCCCAGCTTCTCCAGGACGGAGCGGATCGCCTCGTCCGAATGACGGACCGGGGGCAGGCTGCGGTCCTTGAAGGACCGGGCGATCAGAGCCCGGTCCCCCATCGGCAGCGGTCCTGCGCCCGGATTGGGCGCCGGGCTCTCCCGGTAGGCCAGGACCCGCTCCTGCTTGAGCAGCGGGTGGAGGCGGTCCCCGGAGGCCGGCCCGTTCAGGCAGCCCCCCTCGCAGGCGTTCAGCTCCAGGAAGTAACCCTCGGGCAGATCCTCCACGGAAGCCAGCAGCTTCCGGAGATTCTCAATGCCCGATATGGCCTTCCGGCGAGGCGTTGCCTGCGGGGGCTCGTGGGGGAAGGAGGTCTCCAGGACTCCTCCCTCCACCGGGTAGATCCGGGCCCGTACGTGATCCGGGCCTGCCTCCGTGAAGCCGGACGTCCACCCGGCTCCCTGCTCCTGCTGGGGCGGCTCGTGCTCCATAGCCGCTGCAGCGAGGCTTATGCCGGGAATCGGCTCCAGACGGAGCGCCTCCTCGAAGGTCAGAACCGCGTCCACAAAGCCGGGCTGGTCCGACATCTCCCTCCGCTTGGCGAAGCAGGGACCGATGAAGACCACCCGGGATTCCGGATCCTGCCGCTTGATCCACTTGGCATGGGCCATCATCGGGGAGTCCACCTGGGCCAAGAGGCTGATCCCCTGTGGGAAGTACTTCTCGACGTACTCCACCACCACGGGACAAGCGGTCGTTATGAGGCGCCCCTTCCGGGCGAACTCACGGGCGTATTCCTCGGAGACGGCCGCAGCCGCCTCCGCCGTCTCGCGAACCTCCGTGAAGCCCAGCTCATAGAGATGTCGGATGAAGCCGGCAGGATCCTCCGTGTAGCCGGCGAAGGAGGGGGCCAGACTGGCCTTCACCTTCAGACCGGAGCGGAGCATCCGGGCCACCTTTTGGAAGTCGGAGTCGATGGTCTTGGCATTCTGCGGGCACTCCATGAGGCAGTTGCAGCAGAAGATACAGGCCTCGTCCATGATCTTGGCCTGATTGTCCCGGAATTCGATGGCCTTGACCGGACAGGTCCGGATGCACCGGTAGCAATTTTTGCAGTTGGCGGCTTGGAAGCGCAGATGTCCCATCCGTTACCATCTCCCCTCGATATGATCGTCCCAGAACCGGGCCAGTTCCTCCGCATCCACCTGTACACACAGCTCCCCGCCCACCTTGACGGCCACCGCATGCTGGCACTGCCCCGCGCAGAAATTCGCTTTCAACTCCACATGGTCTTTCAAGCCCTTGGACTCGATCAAGGCCTCGAGCCCTTCGATGATGCGGTAAGCGCCCTTCAAGTGGCAGGAGCTTCCGATGCAGACGGATATCTGGAGCGCCATGGTGACGATCCCCCTCCTTATTTGAATACGTGAGCATCCAAAAAAAGAAGGCCTGACAGCACTGTCCAGGCCCATTACTTACAATCTATCCGCTCAGCGTGCCCGGACGGCAATCCCCTTCCCGGTTGGAACTTAGGAGGGGAAGCCGACATCGGGAGCCGATCTTACAGCGAGCTGTGGAACGTCCGGTTGATGACGTCGATCTGCTGCTCGCGGGTCAGCTTGATGAAGTTAACCGCGTAGCCGGATACCCGGATGGTCAGCTGCGGGTACTGTTCCGGATGCTCCATGGCGTCCATCAGCGTCTCGCGCTTGAACACGTTGATGTTTAGGTGATGGCCCTGCTTCACGGCGTAGCCGTCCAGGATGGCCACCAGGTTGCGTACCTGGGATGCATCGTCCTTGCCCAGTGCCTGCGGCACGATGGAGAAGGTGTTGGAGATGCCGTCGACGGAAGCATGGTACGGCAGCTTGGAGACCGAGGTCAGGGAAGCCAGGGCG
>NZ_JBPPGJ010000041.1:0-7337 GCF_051594765.1 Oryzibacillus soli | reverse complement strand
CGGTCGATAACACCGGCATAACACCTCCGCCTTGTGGAGAGAATGAATCAAAAGGAGCGTGAATCACATGTGGTTCCTGGCGGCGGCCGCCTTCTTCGCAGCGGCACAAATTGCTTACACCTTTGGCCTTTGATTCGGAATATAGACGGCGGGTTTCCCGGTCAGGGGGACGGCAGCCGTCTTTTCTTTTGCATCTGGAACGGTCAACGGCCGCTCCCGAATCTCCACCGCCGGCGCCTTCCGGATCCCGAGCATGAGCCTTAGCCCATTGCGGGCCAGCTCAGAGAGTTCACCGTCGGATAGGGCGGCAGTGGCTGCTATAAGATCGGCGTCAAGTTGCTTGCGGAACCGGCATGAAATACCCTTGCGATGCATCAGCAACACCTCCGTAAGTCGAATGTGTTACAAGAATACGGGACCTCGTTTGTCCAATATTCCGCAAAAATACCGAAAGGCTAGTATAAAAAATGAAAGGCCTGACCACCCTTGGAATAAAAGGAGTGATCAGGCCTATGAGCGGATTGGGGAAGCCACGGAGCAAGCTCGGGCAATATATCGATAAACGCCATATCCAGCAGGAACGGATCCGGGAGGCAACTGGGATCAGCCGAGATACTTTAACCAGGGTGTGCAGTGATCCAGAGTACGTACCGAGTGGATCAACCATGCAGAAAATAATAAAGGCCCTTCGGGAAGTAGATCCTTCCGTCCGAGCCTCTGATTTTTGGAATTTGTAATACATATCGTATTGCACCACCTGAATCTTCCCACCGGTGGCCATCGCTCCGGGGGCGGCGGGCTAAAGCCACGCTCGCTATTAGCGTATGCGCGGGGGATGCCTAATATTGCATGTATCCTAATTAAAATTGCCGTGATGTAAAGGCGTCACCAGATCGCGCATATACCGGGCCAACCGGACGCTAATCTCGGCCTTGGCGACCTCGCGCATGATCCCAAACCGATCTGAATAGCCGCGGCAGACGAACGGATAATACATGACACCGGACTCCGATTGGCTCTCTTCTGATTCATGCAGCTTGATGCCTCGCCGTTTGAGCTCCACGCGGATCGTGTAGTAATCCGTATCGATCTTCTTTAGCAAAGCCTGGGACGTCTCCACCTGCAGCTGCTTGAGCAGATCCCGGGAGTACTCGATCTCCTCGATGGCATGAAGGATCATGGTCTGCATATGAGTCAACAAGACGTAGTCCCGGATCATGGTCAGCTCATCGACGGTTGCGCTGGAGTTGACGTATTTTTGCCACTTCTTCTCCTCCATGGCCACTCCTCCTCGTATATAAATATATACACGAACGGGCGTTCTTGTTCAATAGCAAAAAAAGAGCTCCTCGTGGGGAGCTCTTCTTCATCTCACCCTAAACTGGCACGTCGCCTTTAGGAAGTACCCCTCCGCGTCGTCCAGAAACACCGCCGACTCTGTGTGCTTCGTGATGCGGCTGCCGTAGTCCAGGAGCTCCCCGCGTTGCCAGACTTCCACCATGATGCCAAATAACATGGCATTGTCGAAGTCGGCAGGGTTTTTCAGTACGTCACCTTTTTTGAACAAAACGATCACCGGTCCTCTATTATAAGTTGACCGGTGCTTCCGGATTGTCCCCATTATAACAGAGTCCAGAAAACAGAAAAAGCCCCCGGCCGGAGCCGGGAGCCTGTAGAGCGAACGAACATATTACGTCTTGGCCGGGGTCTTATATTGCCACAACTCGTAGGTTAATGGCGGTGTACCTGATGCAGTCGGAAAAGCGATAAACAACAGATTATCGTATCTTGCAAACTGCCCGGGCACCAAGTTTACTAGATTTGCTTTGGTGCTGGCGGACGTAACCGTCATATTGCGGGTCAAGTACTCACCAGTGTCCGTCTTACGAAACTGAGTCAGGTTATTACTGCCGGTCGGATCTGCAGGATACACCGTATACCATATCTTGTCCCCGCTCGTAGTAGTAACAGGATAAGCAGCTGAGTCAGGCGCCGCCCATAAGAATTGTCCGGTGCCAGTCATTTTGATGGGCCCATAAGCGTATTGGGACGTAGAAGTTGCATCCGTGTTGCTGATGTCACTTAATGCCTCAACCACGCCATAAAATGCGGGCAAATAATACATGGCGTGACCAAACCCGGATGGGTGATTAATCGCATTGCCCGAGAGATAGCTATTGGCGGGACCAAGTAATTCCAACTCGTTAAATACCGGCTTGCACCTGGTGGGCTCATGGTAACCAATAACCATGTTGCGGATGCTCGATCCACCGCCGCTGTTAACCGCTGCAACGCGAGTTTCTCCCTCGATCAGTTTTTTGTACGTTGTATGAGACAGTCTTAACGTCCCGTTAATGTAAGCTTTATGATATGGCCCCACCGCCTCGAATCTAAACCTCTGCCAAACGCCAGGTTGGAGATCCAGGGTGGTAATGAGTGCGATAGCACTGCCGGTGTCGCTTGTATACAGTAAGATACTGCCATCGTTCACCCCAGCAGCGCTGCTTGGAGTTACGATGTACGTGATACGTTCCCCTGTTTTGGAGTTCCTACGCACGTCGATCCACTGTGCATATGTGGCACCGTATCCGGCGATGTTCATTTCAAAATCCAAAAAACCGTTGTAGAAGCTTCGTTTTCTCTGAATGGATGGAGTCCCGGACGTTGATGCTGTAGCTACCGCCCCGGATACCGTATATCCACTCGACGTCCATGCACCGAACGCGTTCCAGTTGTCGAAGTTCTTTTCTTGCTCAAAGTAGCGGAGCTCCTCGTCCACGCCATCCCGCAAGATCCGGTACAGACGATTTACGTCAGCCACAGCGACCTTGCGTTCATAACCATATTCTCGTGCCGCTCTCGCTACCGCATTTGTTTTCAATTGACCTTGGCTGTATAAAGTGGTGTTTGTGGTAGGAAGGAACACCGGAACCACCACAACGCTCGGATTTGAAGGCCATGCTGCAACGCTGTCGATTATGGTTTTTAGGTTACTTCTAAACGAATCATCGACGTTACTGGCCACATCATAACCGGGCCCATTCATACCGAACGCGACAATAATTAGATCAGGCGCAAAATCCTTCACATGATCGCTCCAAGATTTACCTAGGATAGAACCACTGCCATCTCCCCACGGTGCAGCACGGTAGAAGCCGGTAGCGATTACCTCGGGAGACGCCATGCCAGTGTAGGTGGAACTTACAAATTGTCCAATCTCCCGGCCGGACAAGCCAAAGTTACCAACCGTAATCGTTACATTAGGCAGGGCCTGTTTCAACATCGCCGTGAACCGTGACGGGTACCCATCCGACGGCTTTGCATTGATCTGGTCCATTTCCTCGGTAATGCTATCCCCAACGAAAGCGATCTTGAGTACGCCTGTAGACCCTATTTGGCTTCTAGCCCGAGTAAAAGCATCCCTCGGAATGCGCTGGGCAATATCATAAACGGCCCGTGAGTATATTACAGCACTTTTGGGCTGTGCAGATTCATTTGACCATGGCGGTGGTATGATCCTCGGCACGCGAATCCCCTCCCCTTAGAAATAGCTAATTTGCAGCGTAGCCGTTCCACTAACTGCAATCGCTTTGAATTTCGATAATTGGTCTGACGTATCTAATTCAATCATGCTGCCGGCAACAACCAGGTGGCCAGCAGAAGCCGTCGGTAATGAACCGTCGATCCAATACCGGATATCTTCCGTTTCTGTGGTAATCAGCACCTGCGTTGCACCAGAAGGTATAGATGCTAAACCGACTGCCGTACTGCTGTTTACGGTGAGAGTCTCATTCCCTTTCGCATTATTCCCTGTTATCTTTACAGCCTCCGGTTTTTTCCCCATCTCAGATCAGCCCCTTTCGTTTCAAAATGGTCACGAACCGGTAAAAATCAAAGCTCCCGCCTTCCGGGGTGTCCACCATCCCCGCAGCCACCGCGGATTCTACCGCGTCCTGCGCCCAATCCGGAACGGCCGGCATCTGCGCTAGATGCTCCAGATCCGCCACCCTGTTGGCCAGCGCCTGCACGGTGTATTGCAGCTGCGCGTTCTGCTGCCTCAATGCTTCTATTGCTTCTTGCATCTCTGCATCCTCCCTATGTCTCTGATCAATCCAACGCTCATATAAGCGTCGACGTTCACTCAAACCGTTGTAACCGCCGTTTACCCGGTACGTGATTTGTTCGACGGTAGCTCCGCTATCAACCAAACGATTCATTCCGTTGTTCATCCACCAAAATCCGGCACTCATCCACGGGTATTCTGCCGCAACATAATCGACGCCCTCCATCACCCGGGGATCACCGATGTAATTAGCAAACCGCTGGTAATTGGACCGGCCGGTTAGCTGGATAAAACCAGCTCCACGATACCTGGGACCATCTCCGTCTATTTCCGGCGTGTTCCCCAAATCTGTCCGCGTTTCATAGGCGGTGCCATCGGCAAGCTCCTTTGTCCAGCGCCCCATGCCGGACTCATGGCCACATTGAGAAATGAAATGAGCGATTCGGGCAGGCGTCGTAATATCGTACTGCTCCAAGGCAGCATTCAGATCAGCCAGCGTGGAGTCGTCACGCCAGCCGAATGCCGTAAGCTGCTCAGCAGAAACGTATACCTTACCCATTCGAACCACCCCGATTCTTCCCATCGAGCTCCGACCAGGCTTTCTCAATTGCTGCCGTCACGTCGTCCGTATCGATGCCCCACTTCTTCAGTTCCAACCGATCCAAGACGTACTGAACGGCCGCGTTGAGCTTCGCCTCCCCAGCGCCTGCATATTGCCGCTCCACGTATGCGTAGGCTTCCGCAGCCAGCTTGTGTAGAGTCTCCCGCTGCGCCGCCGATGTGCGGGATTCCAGGAAGGCCAATACCTTCTTCTTCAGCTGCGCAATCCCGGCCAGGACGACGAGTACCAGAAGCCCGACCAGGGCTTGTACGATGGTCGCAACATACGGCTGAATTGCATCCATAATCGTCTGCATGATTACTCCTCCTTGACCGAATCCAATCGGTCGATTCGTTTATGTGCTTGCTTGGAAGACTCCTCAACCCTCGTAACACGTTCGGACAGTTCGTCGATCCGTTTCCCCTGCGCCCGTTGCTCGAATTTGATGTCATCCACACCGCGTTTGATGTAGTCCATATCCAACCGAAGGGATGCCCCCGTGACGGCCTCCTGCTTGATCTCCGTTTTAAGTGCCCTATTCCGACCATTCCAACCCAAGAAGATCCCGCTGACAGCGGCCGTAGCCGCGATTCCGGCCGCGATGACGGAAAAATCCATCGCCCTGCCTCCCCTCCGCCCTGCTTTGGGCATAAAATAAGCCCCGGATCGGCTCCGAGGCCCCTTACTGTCTTGCATATAGCTCCTTCTCAATCTCTGCGCGTTTCTCCGAACCGAACTTCGCCTCAATCAAATCAAGTGTGGTTACCTGCGATACTCCTTGTCTTTCTTTAAGCAAGACGTAAGTGGCCCAGAAGCTCATCTTACACACCCCTTCCTGTTAAGATCAGGTCTCCAACCAGGACGGTGAGCTCGTTGACCTGACTCTTCAAGGATGCATTTTCTATTTCCAGATGGGCTAGTCTCTCTCCAGCTGTAGGCTCGGTTTGTACAGGCGGAGGCGGGTTGGCAATCTCATTAAAGCCAATCAGTTTGTCATCTTTGACTTCTAGGATATATTGGGAGTTTGCTTTCGGCTGGATTAGCTCTTGTGGAATGTCCGCGATTTCTTCTACCAGAATGAATGGACAGTGAAGCGCGACATCCGGTGTGTAGTCAGGGAAGAAACCTGTATGCCGCATCGTAATTTCGTCATACAAAATCGCGATCATCGACTCACTCCTTTACTTAAGGTCGTACTTGATTTTGATGTTCTTGACGCCCGCAACGTTATACACTCCATAGCTGTTATAGGACGGATTGTGAACGATAAAGTATACCGGAGCTATGGTATTGATCTTCAATTTGGCGGACTGCACAACATATCCTGCGTTACTAGCCCTAGTCGCTACATTGATAGTTTGTTGATTACTGTCGAGATTGAACGCAGTCCCAAGAGCGGTACGCGAGTCGATGGAGCTTGCTATTAGATCTATAGTAGGGTAGTTAAACGTCCCGGATGAAGCGCTTTGTGCCCCATAAATACCATAACAAACAGCGTAAAGCGTAGTTGTTGTCCCTAAGGTGGTCATATCGCTCCTAAGTTCAAACTCGACTAGCACTTCACCCGTAGCTTTCGGATAGAAGATATATGCGAGTTTGGCGTTGGATGTTTGGCTGATTAAATATTCGGTTGCGTCTTGCTCCTTCACGGTATCTGAAATAGCGAGTACACCCATACCCACTGGCTTCCACACCCCATCTATCAAAAATTCCGGTACGCCGTTGCTGATCCGGATCTCGCTCGTGCTCCAATACTGCGGATGCGGGTCGGTCGCGCCGGTATGTGCCGTCATCGCCCCATCGACCGTATCCTTTCGGGCCACGTCATCACTCGCGGCTGGAGCAGCCACCTTCATGCGGCCAGCTCCGTCCCGCTGAGCTATCGCATTAACCGTTGCCGTAGAAGTCGCGCCGTGGATGCCGGTTGTCGCGTTCATATGAGTGTTGGCCGCGGTCAACGTCGTAGGCGGCACGTCGTACCAATTCGTCGTCCCCATGATGGCCTTTAACCGGTTTGTTAACCAGGAGATGAATTGCGTAACCAGCCCGACATTACTGGATGGGACCTGGGTTTGGTCTGCGGTACGATTCCCGATCACCGTATCCGTGGCCGCCCCATCGGCGAGCTTGGCGCTTGTGACCGCCTTGGCGGCGAGCTTGGCGGTCGTAACCGATCCGTCCGGATGGTCCAATGTGGCAACCGTCTTGTGGTCCGTCAGATCCTGCTGGCTTGCGTACACCAGGGAAGAGTTGATCGTCGCGGTGACGCTCGTTGCGCTGCCCACGACGGCGATGATGTCGATGGCTTTCTCGACAACCTCCGCCCCGCCGCCCGCCGCAATAAATTCCGCCCCGCTGCCGGCATTGGCATAGCAGTAGAGGATCTCGCCGTCCTGCGGATCCTGCGCGAAGAGGCCGATCTCCCGGAAGTAGAACCCGGTCGACACACTCTGATTCGTAAAGCTGAACCCAACCGCCGCCTTCCCGCCTGTTTGGGGCTTCAGCTTCGTGATCGGAAGGCTCATCTTCTGGCTCACCAGCGTGTTCAGATTGACCACCTGCTGCGCACCCAGGCTTCCATCCCCGATGCCGACCCGGGTAAACTGCAGTTCGGTTCCCGCCTGTGCTTTGGCCTGGAGGGCCAGCCCTTTATTCGTAAACTTGAATCCGTTA
>NZ_JBPPGJ010000040.1:0-7847 GCF_051594765.1 Oryzibacillus soli | reverse complement strand
CAGGGTCGCCACGCCGGAGGGCGGCAGCGAGTCAGTCGTCGCGGCCTGAGAGCCATAGACCCCATGTTTGTAGGGCATGAGAACACGTCCTTTCTCTTATTCGAGGATATAATCCGGGATGTATGGGAGGGAGGTCGCCGTAGCCCGGAAGGTCAGATATCCCACCCAGTATTGCGAGGGCTGTTCCGGGTACATCCCCCATCGGAAAGGCCGTTGAACGCTGGTCGAACCTCCTGGCATGACGCATGCCCGGGCCAACTCTTGCCTGGCGCGGTAGATCAGGTTCAACAGGTCCCGATACCCCTTGAAGTCCGGCAGCATCTCGCCTTCTTTCGGGTAGAAGCCGGCGTTGAACACGACGAAGTTGATTCGGATCCCGATCCCCGCCTCCGAACCGTCGTCATCCCCTTCATCCATTCCGACGATCATAGCCGGAATGGCACTCTTCAGCCCGTCCGGAAGCTGCTGCGGCACATCCTGTAGCTGGTTCGGAAGAGGTAGCCAGCCGATGAATACGTTGGGGTGCTGCAGCTGGTAGATGGTATAGTCATCGTCGTTCGGCACCTGCAGGCGGAATGCCGGCGCCACGTGCTCCTTCAGGAACTCTTGAATGGACTCCAGTATCAGGTTGTCGATCATTTGCCACCCGCTTTCTTCAACCGGTAGTCGATTTCATGCTCCAGACGTTTCAGCAACATCAGGCTCCCGGCCGTTTGGATCTCCTCAGCCACGTCCAGGTTCTCGATCATCTGGGTTGGGGAAATGGTCCGAAGCATCTCCACCGGATACCGGCCTTTTCCCGTCCGGCGGAAGATTTGAGTGTTCCCGGTCACATTCTGCACGAACGCCCCGGGCTTCCCGCCGACTTTCTTGTACCCCGGACCCTTCTTGATCTTGACCTTGGCGACCTTGGACTTGGATCCGAGCCCGCCGGGGAGAAACCGACCGAGCGTGAACCGCCGGCTCCGGACCAGAATCCAGGCCTTCGGCCGGCTGTACGTGGCGCGGTTCTTGCTCATGGACTGCTTGATCTCCCGGGCCGATACGTTGTAGTGCTTCGTCACGATCCGTCCCGTCTTGGAATACACATGGTCCAGCGTCCGGTTCAATGCGGACATGAACGCCTTCGGCGCCTGCTTCTCGAGGCCGGCCAGCCCTTTCATTACCCGGTTCAGCTGACTGGTGTCCACCTTGATCGTCCCCATAGCGTTACCCCCGCGTCTGGTCCAGGATGATCTCTAAGCAACCGTCCGTCTCCCGTACATCGATGACGATCATCTGGCGCTTATTGAAGCGCTGCATACTGCCGAGCTTGGGTGGGCCTGGAAAAGCGGAAGCCGGCGCGAAGTAGAGGATCGCACCGGCTCCAAGGCCTTCAAATTCGGTTTCTGCGCGCTTCTTTAACGTCTCCCGGTCCAGGATGACGGAGACCGGTCTGCCGTCGATCATGGCCGTCTCCGCGAACTCCTGAGCGTTGAAGAAGACGTCATAGTCCTTCTGGAGTTGGTCCTTAAAAGAACTCATACCCCTTACTCCGGAAGGCCGGTATTCGGGCCGTCTTCAGTATCGATGGTGTCCAGGTACTCGGCGTATTGCTTCACTCGGCTCGGCTCGTTCATGGCCGGCTCAAGCCCCAGTTCCGAGAGGTATTCCTTTTGCTGGTCGGACTTCTTCAGCTTCTCGAACTCCTCGAGGGATAACAGAGGCAGAGTTTGAACATTCTCCATCTCAGAAAGCCCTATCCCCTCCTGCATCTCTTCCACATCTACCGGAAAGGTCGCATATCCATCGGCCACAAGCCGATGTTCCTCGCTGGAATCGAGGTTGGATATTACGGAACCTGGTCCGTATACCACGGATCCGTCGTTGATCGGGAATTTCCCCACGATAATAGTCATGTTAGTCCTCCTTACAGCACTTTGGCGACGAACCAGTCATCGATGTCCTCGGGTTTCGGGACAGGACGGCCGGAGAGTCGTACCATGCGCTGCTCGTTATTCGTATCTGCCCAGGACTTCGGAACCCGCGTGCCTTCGTAGGTGTAGAATTGGCCATCCGACTCCATTTGTGTGACCGCTCCGTAAAGGATTTCGCCCATGCCCGGTCGGCCAAGAATCACATGGTCCACCGGCATCATCGGTTTCTCCGTGCCATCATCGTCAATGTACCATTCGTTGTAGGTGTAGAGATCAAGGCCAAGTTCCGGCAGACGGCCGATGTGGGTCAGTGCATCATCTTGGATGACGGGACGCAATTCAGCAAACAAGCCGTTGTACTGCTTCAGCTTTTCATTAATGTCAGAGTCCGCACAGAATTCGGCAGAGGCATTTTGACCAAGAATGGCGACTTTCGGCGCCCGGCCACTCCTTTGGATAATATTCAAACGCCACCGAGCCAGGTCTGCATAGATCGCAGACGTTTCAGCAGACCAAACAGCTCCGCCGGTAAGGATCTCCTTGTTCGTAAATCCGTAGTCCAGGAGTTGCTCCACATAGGTATTATTGTCCCGATCAATATAGCCTTTCATCGTGATCTTCCCGTTCAGCAGCAGCTCACGGCACATCCACTCCTCACGACGCGCAATCATTTCATCCAATTCAGCCAGATCCTTGCCGATCAGCTCTGACTGGCGCTGTTCCGGCGTCCGTTGGCTGAATACATTTTCACCCATTCCACGAATAACCAGATCATCCACCGTGATGGCACGCTGCGGTGCGATCTTCGGGGCTGCGTATTTATCGGTACGGTACCCTTGGCGATCCATCGTGATGCCGCCGACGCGGGGAGCCACAAAAGGTGCCATCTTCCGCTTGCTCTTCTTGTAATCGAGCAAAACCTCCTCCGTCACGAAGGTCTGGAGGTTCGGGAAAAAGGTCGAACGGAAGAACGAATGGGCCGGCAGGATCCGTTCCACTGCCCCGAGCAAGATCTGTGTGCGATAGATGTTCAGATTCAACAAGATTACCCCCTCTTAATATTTGATATTGTCTTTCAGGAAGATTCCCTTCGTCCGCAGCGTTGCCTCATGACCTGCTGCAGTGTCGGAACCACCGAAGGTCAAAGCCAACCGGTTGAACAATCCGGAACTGTACGCCGTGGTCACGACATCGCCGGCCGTTGTATCCACATCATCGGTCAAAATGCTGTCAGCCGCCTGGCTGCCGTCAGCGCTCGCGCTGTTGACCGTCACGGCCTTACCAGTCGCGGTGATGATGCCGACTACGGTGCCACGCTTCAGCACGCCCTGACCGGATTTCACCGTTACGGACTTCAACAGGATCGGTTGTTCCAACCCTGCAATTAGCCTGTCAAACGAGACGGAGTCCACTTGCTTGGTATACAGGTTCTCAGGCATCTGCTTTTACCCCCTGACGTTTTTGATTAGCAGCCGTTGCGATCGCGTTGATTACAGCAAGTTCCTTATCCTTCTCATCGTCCTGCGAAGCTCCCGGTACCTTATTGGCGGGGGCAATCTCCTGATTCCGTTGGTCCAGGAACGTCCTGCCGGCGGCAGCATCCAACTTCAGTGCCTGGAAGGCCAATTGCTGCGCGTTGACGGGCTCCAGGAATTTGGCCTTGTTGACCAGATCACCGGGCAGGGAGTTGGCGATATCATCAATCTCCTTGATCCGGTTGCGCTCGGCCACTGTCGCTTCAGCACTAACGGTCGCCGTGGCCGACGCAATCAACTGATTGCAGAGCTCCGGGAAATGCTGCTTCAGTTCTTCCACGTTCTTAATCTCCAATTTGGGATCCTCCTTCAGGGATAGATTGGTTTGATTCATCTGGAAACTCTTCCACTTCTCAAAGAAGTTGAACATGACGGAATCTGCACTGTTCTGAATAGCGAGTCGACTAAACGAGTACGAGTTGTGGATCGCACCTTCACCTTCTGATGCTTCGGCATAGAGAACTCCGTCTGCAAAGCCGTCAGCTACTGCCCGTTTGGCACTCATCCACGTTTCTTCGTCCATCATCTTAGAGATAAGCTCCCGATCCTTACCCGTCTTGTTCTGGTAGGCATTGATGATCGTTTCCTTCACTTCATCCAAGACATCTGCTGCATGGCGGAGCTCCCTTGCATCCCCACGAACCCCACTTCCAGGGTAAGGATTGTGGATCATCATGATGGAAACAGGACTCATAATGATCTCGTCAGCCGCCATTGCAATGATGGAGGCAGCGGATACCGCTTTTCCGTCGATCTTCGCAGTAACCTTCCCCTTGTGCTCCTTTATGGCGTTGTACATGCCTGCACCAGCAAAAACATCACCTCCCCAGCTGTCGATCCATACCGTGATGTTCTTCCCGTTATGCTCAGCCAAAGCCTGGCGGAATGCATTTGGTGATGCTGATGGGATCCCAAGCCACTCATAGAACCATGCATCGTCATCGCTGATAATTTCACCGGATAGGCGAAGCTCAACTTCTTCGTCAGATAGGTTCTTGAAGCTCCAGAACTTACTCATCTTTTTCCTTCACCTCCTCTCCCGGGGCGGCCGGCGCCGCTGGTTTTATGTCAGGTTTCAAACCGGCATCCTTCATTAGCTGCTCTTCACGTGCCAACTGCTTCAGGTTGCGATCAAAATCACCACCGGTCATCTCGATCGTCTCCTTCTCCCGGGTGGAGAGGGCATTGGCGATCCGCTCCTTGGCCGCGTTTACTTCCTTCAGCGGATCCAACTGCCCCGGGGCCGGCCCATTCCATTCCGCCTGACACCATGCCCGCCGGATACTCGGGTCAGAAAAAAAGCCGGGCGCCCGGATCCGACCGGTCGCAACGGCTTCAGTTAACCATTCCTCGTATACGGGCTGGCAAAACTCCTTCGCCATCCACTGCCGGCGGGTCCGGAACATCTTCCAGGCCTCCAGGAGTGCCGCTCGGGCTGCGCTATAACTGGATTGGAATGACTTTTGGAGAAGTTCCTGCGGGATTTCAAGAGCGGCCCCAATATACCGGCTTAGGGCATTCACAAACGGGTCAAATTGGCTGCTTGGCCGCGCCGGGTTGGCGACTTCAATCGATTCCCCCGGGCCGAGCACGTTAATAGCTCCTGTCCCCATCTCATAAACCGTCGGATCGCTCGGTGCTACCTTTTGATCCTCCGGAATCATGCTGCCAAGCGGATTTTCGCTTGTCGCTCCTTCCGTTTTCACGAAAACCGTGAACATACCGGCGATCACCGCCGCCATGAGCTCCGCTTCCGTGTAACGGGTGATCTGCTTCAGGCTTTCGATTACAGGTGCAAGGTACGGAACGCCGCGCCGCTGCTCAGCCCGCTCAAATTCGGCCAGGTGGAGGATGTTCGGCCGTCCTGTCCTGGCTCCATAGGCCTCAATCCGCATCCATTCTCGCGTTTTGGTCGAGTCCAACCCGGTCGTAATCGGGTAGACGCTGCAAATATGGTAGGCAACGACGGCGCCATCCGTATCATACTCGACTCCCGAGGTGATCCAGTTCCCGGTGCTCGGATTTTTCCCGTCCACATTGCCGGTCATGGTCTGGTTGGTCCAAGGCGTGCTGATTCGGTCCGCTTCGATCAGGTGCAAGCGGAGGGTATACGGCATGTATGGATGAGCCTTGGCCCGCTTGAAGAGAGCAAAGCTGTCTCCATTCATTAGGCAGCCGACAAAGGCAATGCCCTGCATGTCCGCGAAGTCCGACATCCGGAGAGCATCACAGTGTTTCGACTCGGCCCAAAGCAAGAATTCCCGTTCCACTTCCCTCTCCCAGGCGTCTGCCTGCTCCGGTGACATCCGGAGACGGTCCGTATCAATCCTGGACTTCAATCGGAGTCCCGGGCCGATGACGTTGGTTTTGTTCGTTCGAATGGCAGCGGTCCCCAACGGCGCGTTCATGTAGAGGTCACGCGATCGGGACCGAAGGACCGGCAAGTTCATATCAATGTCGTCCTTCGGGCTCCCAGGGAGAGCGAACCACCCCCGCATGGACTTTTTCCGCCCGGAAGCACCGCCCTCTGAGTAACCAGAGTTCACGATTTCCATGGTTTTACGCGCCGCAACACGCCTAAGCGCCATTTCAGGACTGAAGTAGGATATTGTTTTGTCCAACAGGTTCAAGTTTTCACCTCCCGCTCAAGCTCAGTAGTCCCTCGGGACGATGCCGAGCACCCTATTCCGTCCACCGCCGCCGGTTTTTGCCTTCTCGGTGGCGATTTCCTTCTCCAGATAGCCGATCATTTTGGCGATCTCTCCTAAATCTGCCCGTGACAAGCGACGCGAACCAATCGAATATTCCTGCGCACCGTCCAAAATGGCTGATTCACAAGCGATATATAGTTCAAGCCGGCTTTGCAAGGTCTGAAGCCGTTCGGACATGATCATCCTCCTCCTATGCTTGAATCCCCTTATTCACCACTCCATACTTCCGAGGCTGCGCCGGGCCAGATTGGGTGCTTTTCGGGTTTCGGTCCACTTTCGCTAACATTTCGAGGTTCGGATTCAAGATTTCAAGGGCTGCGGTAGCGTAATTTCGCACGTCCAGCGGCTCGTTCCGGACCTTCCCCACCTTGATCCACTCCAGACGAGGACGGCCCTTATGGAAGCGGATGACCTGTTTCTCGGAAGTCAGCCCCTTGAAATACTCCTCGCCATACCCGCATTCGGCCTTAATCGGGTAATGACAGTAGCCTTCGGTACCCTCGAACTTGTTCTTCAGCCGGGTCAGGAGCGTAACCTTGCCGCCGTCGACCCCGATCAGGAACAGCGCACAGTTTTCCCGGGCCGTCCGGGACACCCGGCCGACGAACGCCTTGCCGTCACCGCCCTCGCCTTTGATGGCGAAGATACGGCGGGTCTCGCGCTTCACACAAAAGCGGTAGACATCGGTGGTATGATGGCCGCCAGAGTCGATACAGGTACATGAGACCGTGATCCCGCTGCCGTCGGCTCGCCGCCAGGTCCGCCCCAGGTACTCGTCCAGTTGGTGCCAAATCTCTGGCTTGGCCGGATCCCCGTATATGATCCGGTATTCGATACCCCAGCTCTCCTTCCCGACGCCCCAGCCGACGACTTCCACCTCGAACCGGTCGTTCTGGACGTCGACGCCGGCCGTGAGCACCAAGACCGGATCCGGCACCGAGGCGGCGTATTGCTCGCGTCGCTTCACCAGCTCGTTCTCGTCGACCTGCTCGCCTTGCTCCTCCCATGTCTCGCCCAGGGATGTGTTGACCCAGGTCTTGAGCTCCTCTGGGCTGTCCTTGGCCTTCAGGAAGTCGCTTACGATCTCCTCCCACCTCTTCCAGGGAGACACCAGCTCGTTCAGGTGGAAACCGCGGGTCTTCCGTTCCGGCTCCCGTGCGATCCATTGTCCTACTCCAGCCTTCCACTCGTACTCACCATGGAGCGCGCCGCACTCCCGGCAGCTGTGCTCGACGCTGTGAACCTGGTCCGGTCCGTCGGCCTTGAAGATAGTCTGTCCCCAGGTCAACGGCTGCAGCTCTCCACAGCTCGGGCAGGGAAGGCACCACTGCTCCTTCGTGCTGTTCTCGTAGGCCTTCTCAATCCGGGAGACTCCCTTGACCGTCGGCGTGCTGACCAGGACCAGCTTCCGGTTCCAGAACGTCGTCGTCCGCTTGGCCGCTAGTGCGACCGGGTCGCCCTCAGCGCCAGCACTGGCCGGGTACCGGTCCACCTCGTCGCAGAAGACGATCCGAATCGGCCGGCTCGCCAAAGTGGATGGCGCGTTGGCCCCGACCAGGGTGATGTGGCCACCAGGGAATTTCTTGTGGAGGATGGTATTCTCGGAGCCACGGCTCTTGACGTCCTTGACCTTTCCATTCAGCGCCGGGGTATCCCGGATCATCGGCTGCAAGCGGTCCTTGGAG
>NZ_JBPPGJ010000039.1:0-7853 GCF_051594765.1 Oryzibacillus soli | reverse complement strand
CAGGGTCGCCACGCCGGAGGGCGGCAGCGAGTCAGTCGTCGCGGCCTGAGAGCCATAGACCCCATGTTTGTAGGGCATGAGAACACGTCCTTTCTCTTATTCGAGGATATAATCCGGGATGTATGGGAGGGAGGTCGCCGTGGCCCGGAAGGTCAGATATCCCACCCAGTATTGCGAGGGCTGCTCCGGGTACATCCCCCATCGGAACGGCCGTTGAACGCTGGTCGAACCTCCTGGCATGACGCATGCTCGGGCCAACTCTTGCCTGGCGCGGTAGATCAGGTTCAACAGGTCCCGGTACCCCTTGAAATCCGGCAGCATCTCGCCTTCTTTTGGGTAGAGGCCGGCGTTGAACACAACGAAGTTGATCCGGATCCCGATCCCCGCCTCCGAACCATCGTCATCCCCTTCATCCATTCCGACGATCATGGCCGGAATGGCGCTCTTCAGCCCGTCGGGTAGCTGCTGCGGCACATCCTGGAGCTGGTTCGGAGGTGGCAGCCAGCCGATGAATACGTTGGGATGCTGCAGCTGGTAGACGGTGTAGTCTTCGTCGTTCGGCACCTGCAGGCGAAATGCCGGCGCCACGCGCTCCTTCAGGAACTCTTGGATGGACTCCAGTATCAGGTTGTCGATCATTTGCCACCCGCTTTCTTCAACCGGTAGTCGATTTCATGCTCCAGGCGTTTCAGCAACATCTGGCTCCCGGCCGTTTGGATCTCCTCGGCCACATCCAGGTTCTCGATCATCTGGGTGGGAGAAATGGTCCGTAGCATCTCCACTGGATACCGGCCCTTCCCCGTCCGGCGGAAGACATGAGTGTTCCCAGTTGCCTTCTGCACAAAGGCCCCGGGCTTCCCGCCGACTTTCTTGTACCCCGGACCCTTCTTGATCTTCACCTTGGCGACCTTGGACTTCGATCCGAGCCCACCGGGGAGGAACCGGCCGAGCGTGAACCGCCGGCTACGGACCAGAATCCAGGCCTTCGGCCGGCTGTACGTAGCGCGGTTCTTGGACATGGACTGCTTGATCTCCCGGGCTGATACGTTGTAGTGCTTCGTCACGATCCGCCCCGTCTTCGAGTACACATGGTCCAGCGTCCGGTTCAACGCGGACATAAACGCCTTCGGCGCCTGCTTCTCGAGGCCGGCCAGCCCCTTCATTACCCGGTTCAGCTGACTGGTGTCCACCTTGATCGTTCCCACAGCATCACCCCCGCGTCTGGTCCAGGATGATCTCCAGGAGGCCGTCTGTCTCCCGTACATCGATGACGATCATCTGGCGCTTATTGAAGAACTGCGTACTGCCGAGCTTGGGTTGGCCTGGAAAAGCGGAAGCCGGCGCGAAGTAGAGGATCGCACCGGCTCCCAGGCCTTCAAATTCGGTTTCCGCGCGCTTCTTCAACGTCTCTCGGTCCAGGATGATGGTGACTGGTCTGCCGTCGATCAGGGCCGTCTCCGCGAACTCCTGAGCGTTGAAGAAGACGTCATAGTCCTTCTGGAGTTGGTCCTTAAAGGAGCCCATCCCTTTACTCCGGAAGGCCGGTATCCGGGCCGTCAGTATCGATGGTGTCCAGGTACTCGGCGTATTGCTTCACGCGGCCCGGCTCGTTCGTGGCCGGTTCAAGCCCCAGTTCCGAGAGGTATTCCTTTTGCGGATCGGATTTCAGCTCCTCGAACTCCTCGAGGGATAACAGGGGCAGAGCTTGAACATCCTCCAGCTCAGAAAGCCCTATTCCCTCCTGAGCTGTTTCCACATCTACCGGAAAGGTCGCATATCCATCGGCCACAAGTCGTCTCTCTTCCGTTGAGCCAAGGTGACTAAGAACGGAACCAGGTCCATACACTTCGGTTCCATCGTCGATCGGAAATTTACCCACGATAATGGTCATGTTTGTCCTCCTTACAGCACTTTGGCAACAAGCCAGCTGTCTACGTCCGTCGGCTGCGGCACGGGGCGGGCAGAAAGACGAAGCATCAACTGCTCGTTCTCATCATCGGCCCATTGTTTAGGTACTCTCGTGGACTCATAGGTGACGAATTGGCCCTGCTCCAACTGAGTGATGGAGCCGTACAGAACTTTCCCGATGTTCGGCCGCCCCAACAGGATGTGATCCACCGGCACCATCGGATATTCATTGCCGTCGTCATCGAGGAACCATTCGTTGTAGGTGTAGATGTCAAGACCGAGCTCTGCGATCCGTCCAATGTAGGTCAACGCCGGATTAATCACACGAGGTCTGAGTTCCAACAGCGCTGCATTGAACATCTTCAATTTTTCCCCGATATCCGAATCAGCCAGGAATTCATTGGCGGCATTTTGCCCCAAAATAACCATTTCCGGAGCATAGCCGGTCGCTTGGATGATATTCAACGTCCATTGCTTCAGGTTCCCCAGAATCGTAGAGGTTTCGGCATTCCAAAGAGCCCCGCCGGCCAGCACAATCTTGTTGGTGAAGTTATAATCGATGTTCTGCTCAACAAATTGGGAGTTGTTGCGATCGATATAGCCTTTCAGATTGATGACCCCCTTAAACAGGAGCTCGCGGAGCATCCACTCTTCCCGACGGTAGATCATCTCGTCCAGATCCGTCAGATCCTTCGCCAGAAGCTCAACCTGACGCTGTGCCGGGGTACGGGTGCTGAATACGGCCTCGCCCATACCACGCACCGAAATATCATCCACCGTCAGTTGACGCTGCGGTGCGATCTTCGGCGCCTTGATGATATCCGTCCGGTAGCCTTGACGGTCCATCGTAATGCCGCCGACCCGGTTATTGGCGACTACGGGCGCCATCTTACGCTTACCCTTCCGGTAATCGACGTACACTTCTTCGGTCACGAAGGTTTCGAATCCCGGGAAGAAGGTTTCCCGGAAGAATCCCCGTACCGGCTTCTTCAAATCGATCGCCTGCAGCATCGTCTTGGTCTTGTAAATGTTCATGTTCAACAAGGTATATACGCCCCCTCTTAGTACGCGATATTTTCTTTCAGGAAAATGCCAAGCTCCCGGAGACGAGTCTCGTGATCAGCAGCTGTATCGGTGCCGCCAAAGGTCAGAGCAGCGCGGTTAAATGTTCCCGACGCATAGGCCGTCACCACCACGTCCCCGGCAGTGGTATCCGCATCATCCGTCAGAATCGAGTCGGCCGTCTGGCTGCCATCCGCGTTAGCTTTATTCACGGTGACCCCTTTCTTGGTTGCCGTGATAATTCCGATGACCGTTCCGCGCTTCAGAACTCCCTGGCCAGACTTCAGGGTAACCGATTTGACGTGAATGTCATGGCCCGGCATGCTGCCGAACAGATTGTCGTACCCGACGGAATCGACTTGCTTGCTGTACAGGTTCTCAGGCATGAATTATTCGCCTCCTTGCAGTTTTTTGAACGCCTCGGACAGGGCGTTGACCGCTTCCTTATCTGCATCCGGCTTGCCGTCCGGCGGGGTGGCGCCGGGAACTTGATTGGCCGGCGTCAGTTCATGCCGACGTTGATCCATAAAGGTCCTGCCGGCAGCGGCATCGGCCTTCAATGCAATCAGCGCCAACTGCTCAGCGTTGACGGGGGCCTCGTACTTGGCCTTGTTGACAATATCAGCCGGCATTGTGGCGGCGATCTCGTCGATCCCTTTCAACCTGTCCCGCTCGGCGTTCACAGCCTCAGCAGCTGCGCCGGCAACCAACTGGTTGCACAGGTCAGGGAAATGCTTCTTCAGATCTTCCAAGTTCTTGATCTCCATCTCGGGATCATCCTCCTTCTTTGCTTTCGGGGTAGGCTGAACATTCAGCGGAATATAAGGCGGTTCATTTTTCGTGCTCCATTGCGGGCGATTCTTGAAATCGGCCAGGTCGTGAGCGATGCTGTTAACGATGAAATACCGGTTGTCGTTGGTCATGGAGACGTCGACTTTCTCCTCGAACATGATCTCGTCTACGAATCCGTACTCCTTCGCTTCCTCGGCCGTCATGAACGTCTCCTTGGCCATCAGATCAGCGAGCTCCTGGCGCTCCATGCCGGTCTTGTTCACATAAGCGTTCAGGATGGACTCCTTGGTCTTCTCCAAGACCGAGGCCATCCGAATCATGTCCTGAGCGTTATAGAAGCCCATGAGACCAAGCAGAGGATCGTGGACCATGACCTGCGCGTTACTGGGCGCCATGACGGTATCGCATGCCGCGAGTAAAGTAACCGCAGCGCTTGCAGCCATCCCGTCGATCTTGCCTGTTTTCTTTGCCGGGTGGTCCTTCAATAGCGAGTAGATGGTGGTTGCGGCAAACACGTCACCGCCTCTGCTGTTGATTCGAAGGACAATTTCATCGACATTCCCAATCTCGGCCAGATCCTTCTTGAATTGCCTGGGGTATATGGCATCATCCCCTTCGCTCCACCACGGTTTTTCCGAGCGGATATCCCCGTAGAGGGTCAACTCAGCCGTCGTGGCTGATAGGTTCTTGAAGCTCCAGAACTTACTCATCTTCTTCCTTCACCTCCTCTCCCGGGGCGGCCGCCGCCACTGGTTTTATGTCAGGTTTCAAGCCGGCATCTTTCATCAGCTGCTCTTCACGCGCCAACTGCTTCAGGTTGCGATCAAAATCACCACCGGTCATCTCGATCGTTTCCTTCTCCCGGGTGGAGAGGGCGTTGGCGATCCGCTCCTTGGCCGCGTTTACTTCCTTCAGCGGATCCAGTTGCCCCGGTGCGGGCCCATTCCACTCCGCCTGACACCATGCCCGGCGGATGCTCGGGTCAGAAAAAAAGCCGGGCGCCCGGATCCGACCGGACGCAACGGCTTCAGTTAACCATTCCTCGTATACGGGCTGACAAAACTCCTTCGCCATCCACTGCCGGCGGGTCCGGAACATCTTCCATGCCTCCAGGAGCGCCGCGCGGGCCGCGCTGTAGCTGGATTGGAACGATTTTTGGAGGAGCTCCTGCGGGATTTCAAGAGCGGCCCCAATATACCGGCTTAGGGCATTCACAAACGGGTCAAATTGGCTGCTTGGCCGCGCCGGGTTGGCGACTTCAATCGATTCCCCCGGGCCGAGCACATTAATTGCCCCTGTTCCCATCTCATAAACCGTCGGATCGCTTGGAGCAACCTTCTGATCCTCCGGAATCATGCTGCCAAGCGGATTTTCGCTTGCCGATCCCTCCGTTTTCACGAAAACCGTGAACATACCGGCGATCACCGCCGCCATGAGCTCCGCTTCCGTATATCTGGTGATCTGCTTCAGGCTCTCAATAACCGGAGCGAGGTAGGGTACGCCGCGCCGTTGCTCCGCCCGCTCAAATTCGGCCAGGTGGAGGATGTTCGGACGTCCTGTCCGTTCTCCATAGGCCTCAATCCGCATCCATTCCCGCGTTTTGGTCGAATCCAGCCCGGTCGTAATCGGGTAGACGTTGCATATATGGTAGGCGACGACGGCGCCTTCCGCGTCGTACTCGACTCCCGAGGTGATCCAGTTCCCGGTGCTCTGATTTTTCCCATCCACATTGCCGGTCATGATCTGATTGGTCCAAGGCGTACTGATGCGGTCCGCTTCGATCAGGTGCAAGCGGAGGGTATACGGCATGTATGGCTGAGCTTTGGCCCGCTTGAAGAGAGCAAAGCTGTCTCCATTCATTAGGCAGCCGACAAAGGCAATACCCTGCATGTCCGCAAAGTCCGACATACGGAGAGCATCACAGTGTTTCGACTCGGCCCAAAGCAAGAATTCCCGTTCCACTTCCCTCTCCCAGGCGTCTGCCTGCTCAGGTGACATCCGGAGACGGTCCGCATCAATCCTTGACTTCAATCGAAGTCCCGGGCCGATGACATTGGTTTTGTTCGTTCGAATCGCCGAGGTTCCCAGCGGCGCGTTCATGGATAGGTCACGCGATCGGGATCGAAGGACAGGTAAATTCATATCAATGTCGTCCTTCGGGCTCCCTGGGAGAGTGAACCACCCCCGCATGGACTTCTTGCGGCCGGAAGCACCGCCCTCTGAGTAGCCCGAGTTCACGATTTCCATGGTTTTGCGCGCCGCAACACGCCTAAGCGCCGTTTCAGGACTGAAGTAGGATATTGTTTTGTCCAACAGGTTCAAGTTTTCACCTCCTGCTCATGCTCAGATGTCTCTCGGGACGATGCCGAGCACCTTATTCCGTCCACCGCCGCCGGCTTTTGCCTTCTCGGTGGTGATTTCCTTCTCCAGGTAACCGATCATTTTAGCGATTTCCCCTAAATCTGCCCGTGACAAGCGACGCGAACCAATCGAATATTCCTGAGCACCGTCTAAAATCGCTGATTCGCAGGCGATGTACAGCTCAAGCCGGCTTTGTAACGTCTGCAGCCGTTCGGACATGGTCATCCTCCTCCTATGCTTGAATCCCCTTGTTCACCACTCCATACTTCCGAGGCTGCGCCTGGCCGGATTGGGTGTTTTTCGGGCTATTTCGATCCACTTTCGCTAACATTTCGAGGTTCGGATTCAAGATTTCAAGGGCTGCGGTGGCGTAATTTCGCACGTCCAGCGGCTCGTTCCGGACCTTCCCCACCTTGATCCACTCCAGTCGAGGGCGCCCCTTATGGAACCGGATGACCTGCTTCTCGGAAGTCAATCCCTTGAAATACTCTTCGCCATACCCACATTCGGCCTTAATCGGGAAATGACAGTAGCCTTCGGTGCCTTCGAACTTGTTTTTCAGCCGGGTTAGGAGCGTCACCTTGCCGCCGTCGACCCCGATCAGGAACAGCGCGCAGTTTTCCCGGGCCGTCCGGGACACCCGGCCGACGAACGCCTTGCCGTCACCGCCCTCCCCCTTGATGGCAAAGATCCTACGGGTTTCCCGTTTGACGCAGAAGCGGTAGACGTCGGTGGTATGGTGGCCGCCGGAGTCGATACAGGTACAAGAGACCGTGATCCCGCTGCCATCGGCTCGCCGCCAGGTCCGCCCCAGGTACTCGTCGAGCTGGTGCCAGATCTCCGGCTTGGCCGGATCTCCGTATATGATCCGGTATTCGATGCCCCAGCTCTCCTTCCCGACGCCCCAGCCGACCACTTCCACCTCGAACCGGTCGTTCTGGACGTCGACGCCGGCCGTGAGCACAAGGACCGGATCCGGCACCGAGGCGGCGTATTGCTCGCGCCGCTTCACCAGCTCGTTCTCGTCGACCTGCTCACCTTGCTCCTCCCATGTCTCGCCCAGGGAGGTGTTGACCCAGGTCTTGAGCTCCTCTGGGCTGTCTTTGGCCTTCAGGAAGTCGCTTACGATCTCCTCCCACCTCTTCCAGGGAGACACCAGCTCGTTCAGGTGGAAGCCTCGGGTCTTCCGCTCCGGCTCACGGGCGATCCATTGGCCTATTCCAGCCTTCCACTCGTACTCTCCATGGAGCGCGCCACACTCCCGGCAGCAGTGCTCGACGCTTTGAACCTGATCCGGTCCGTCGGCCTTGAAGATAGTCTGTCCCCAGGTCAGCGGCTGCAGCTCTCCACAACTCGGGCAGGGAAGGCACCACTGCTCCTTCGTGCTGTTCTCATAGGCCTTCTCAATCCGGGAGACTCCCTTGACCGTCGGTGTGCTCACCAGGACCAGCTTCCGGTTCCAGAACGTCGTCGTCCGCTTGGCCGCCAGCGCGACCGGGTCGCCCTCGGCGCCGGCACTGGCCGGGTATCGGTCCACCTCGTCGCAGAAGACGATCCGAATCGGCCGGCTCGCCAAAGTGGAGGGCGCATTGGCCCCGACCAGGGTGATGTGGCCACCAGGGAATTTCTTGTGGAGGATGGTATTCTCGGAGCCACGGCTCTTGACGTCCTTGACCTTTCCATTCAGCGCCGGGGTATCCCGGATCATCGGCTGCAAGCGGTCCTTGGAG
>NZ_JBPPGJ010000038.1:0-8314 GCF_051594765.1 Oryzibacillus soli | reverse complement strand
CGGTCGATAACACCGGCATAACACCTCCGCCTTGTGGAGAGAATGAATCAAAAGGAGCGTGAATCACATGTGGTTCCTGGCGGCGGCCGCCTTCTTCGCAGCGGCACAAATTGCTTACACCTTTGGCCTTTGATTCGGAATGAAGACGGCGGGTTTCCCGGTCAGGGGGACGGCAGCCGTCTTTTCTTTTGCCTCCGGAACGGTCAGCGGCCGTTCCCGAATCTCCACCGCCGGCGCCTTTCGGATCCCGAGCATGAGTCGTAGCCCGTTGCGGGCCAGCTCAGAGAGTTCACCATCGGAGAGGGCGGCAGTAGCTGCTATAAGATCGGCGTCCAGTTGCTTGCGGAACCGGCATGAAATACCCTTGCGCTGCATCAGCAACACCTCCGTAAGTCGAATGTGTTACAAGGATACGGGGCAGCGTTTGTCCAAAATGCTTACTTTTTTAACATAGCTTGCTTAAAAATTACTCACCTTGTCCATGCTGGTGGTAGAGGTGATAGATCATGGGGTTGGGAAAACCGCGGACCAAATTAGGAAAGTGGATCGATTACAGGGGGATTAAGCAGGAATGGCTCATTAAGAGGAGTGGTCTGGGGAGAAATACGATTACCTGGGCGTGTGGGGATCCGGAGTATATTCCAAGCGGAACAACCATGCAGAAAATATTAAAGGCCCTTCGGGAAGTCGATCCTTCCGTCCGGGCCTCTGATTTTTGGGATTTGTAATACGTGTCGTAATGCACCACCTGAATCTTCCCACGGGTGGCCATCGCTCCGGCGGCGGCGGGCTAAAGCCACGCTCGCTATTAGCGTATGCGCGGGAGATGCCTAATATTGCATGTCCCCATATAAAAGTTAATGCTGTGGGGAGCCAAAGCAGGGGGTCAATAGATCCCGCATATACCGGGCCAACCGGACGCTGATCTCGGCCTTGGCGACCTCGCGCATGATCCCAAACCGATCAGAATAGCCGCGGCAGACGAACGGATAATACATGACGCCGGACTCCGATTGGCTCTCTTCTGATTCATGCAGCTTGATGCCACGCCGTTTGAGCTCCACGCGGATCGTGTAATAATCCGTATCGATCTTCTTTAACAAAGCCTGGGACGTCTCCACCTGCAGCTGCTTGAGCAGATCCCGGGAGTACTCGATCTCCTCGATGGCATGAAGGATCATGGTCTGCATATGAGTCAACAAGACGTAGTCACGAATCATGGTCAGCTCGTCAACGGTTGCGCTGGAGTTGACGTATTTTTGCCACTTCTTCTCCTCCATGGCCACCCCTCCTCGTATATAAATATATACACGAACGGACGTTCTTATTCAATAGGCAAAAAAAGAGCAGCGAGGATTATCCCTCCTGCTCTTTTTCGTATACGATCAGGTCCTCTACTCGCTCTATTCCTAGCACTTCCATGACCTTCTCCAGATTCTCGACTGACCATCGCTTGGAACGGTTTTCCATCATATCATCGATACTGTTCCAGCGGATGCCGGTCGCTTCACTAAGCTGCTTTGCATTCCAGCGCTTTTCGAACATTATTTCACGGAGTCTAAGTTTCAGCACTTGATTCCCCTCCCTCCACCACAATATACACCGCTTTTCGTTTATTTTCAACGCAAAATGCATCATTAAATAATCGATTAACGTTGACATTTAACGTTTAACGTTGTATAATTATGGTATAGAGAGGAGGTGATACAATGGATTGGTTAACCGGACTCATCGTACTTACATCAGCGCTCTTAACACTGAGAGCCGCCAAGCTCAATAACGAGACAGCAAAGATCAACCGAGAGTTGGCAGAAAAAAAGAAAGATGCCAACCGTGACAGCGGTTAGCATCGAGGGCTAAAATCAAGAAGTAGGCTGGGGCGCTGTAACGCCCCTCCTACTCATAGTATAGATGACGTTTCATCACATATCAAGGAGGTCAATGGAATGTGGTATGCCATCCTGGTAATTGCGCTAATCGTACTGGCGGTTAGTTTTTCCTCCTACCGTAACGCAAAGAAGCTGAATGACGAAGTTAAGAAACGAAATTGACCGCCTGAAGAGGCCCTGGAGCGGATCTGGGCCGAAACCTAGCCGGCGGCCGCCGGTGATGGTCGCGGAATTCCGCCTCGAGCTGGTCGTGCATGACCGGCCTTTACATATATCTGTTCCTTGAAAAAAGAAAAGCCCCTGCAGGTTATTCACCACAGGAGCCATTAATCATTTGCCCTTCATCAGTTTCAAGGTCTTATAATTAAATACGGCTGTTACAACCGAACATACAAGAGAAATGCTCAGCAAGATAATAATGGCTGTCGTCATCGATGCATCCCCTCCCTTTATCTCACCTTAAACTGGCACGTCGCCTTCAAGAAGTAACCCTCCGCATCATCCAGGAACACCGCCGACTCTGTGTGCTTCGTGATACGGCTGCCGTAGTCCAGGAGTTCCCCTCGTTGCCATACCTCTACCAGAATTCCGAACAGCATGGCATTGTCGAAGTCGGCAGGGCTTTTCAGTACGTCACCTTTTTTGAACAAAACGATCACCGGTCCTCTACTATAAGTTGACCGGTGCTTCCGGATTTGTCCCTATTATAGCAGAGTCCAGAAAACAGAAAAAGCCCCCGGCTGGAGCCGGGAGCCTGTTTGAATACGAACATTTTACGTCTTGGCCGGGGTCTTATATTGCCACAACTCGTAGGTTAATGGCGGTGTTCCGGAGGCGGTTGGGAACGCAATAAATAACAGATTATCATACCTTGCAAATTGACCAGGTACCAAATTGACCAGATTAGCTTTGGTACTAGCTGAAGTAACCGTCATGTTGCGGGTCAAGAACTCGCCAGTGTCCGTTTTCCGGAACTGAGTTAGGTTGTTACTACCGGTTGGATCCGCTGGATACACCGTATACCATATCTTGTCCCCGCTCGTTGTGGTGACAGGATAAGCAGCTGAGTCAGGCGCCGCCCATAAGAACTGTCCGGTGCCGGTCATCTTGATTGGCCCGTAAGCGTACTGGGACTCAACCGTGTTTGCTTCCGTGTTGCTAATGTCGCTTAACGCCTCTACCACACCGTAAAATGCAGGCAAATAAAACATGGCATGACCAAAACCCGAGGGGTGGTTAATTGCATTACCCGAGAGATAGCTATTAGCGGGACCAAGCAATTCCAGCTCGTTAAATATCGGCCTGCACCTGGTCGGCTCGTGGTAACCGATAACCATGTTGCGGATGCTCGATCCACCGCCGCTGTTAACCGCTGCAACGCGAGTTTCTCCCTCGATCAGTTTCTTGTACGTTGTATGAGACAGTTTTAACGTCCCGTTAATGTAAGCTTTATGATATGGCCCCACCGCCTCGAATCTAAACCTCTGCCAAACGCCAGGCTGGAGATCAAGGGTGGTAATGAGCGCGATAGCACTGCCGGTGTCGCTAGTATACAGTAAGATACTACCATCGTTCGCCCCAGCAGCGCTGCTTGGAGTTACGATGTACGTGATACGTTCCCCTGTTTTGGAGTTCCTACGCACGTCGATCCACTGAGCATATGTGGCACCGTATCCGGGGATGTTCATTTCGAAATCCAAAAAACCGTTGTAGAAGCTTCGTTTCCTCTGAATGAATGGAGTCCCAGACGTCGATGCTGTAGCCATCGCCCCAGATACCGTATACCCGCTCGACGTCCATGCACCGAACGCGTTCCAGTTGTCGAAATTCTTCTCTTGCTCAAAGTATCGGAGCTCCTCGTCCACGCCATCCCGTAAGATCCGGTACAGACGGTTTACGTCAGCCACCGCGACCTTTCGTTCATAGCCATATTCTCGTGCCGCTCTCGCTACCGCATTTGTTTTCAATTGACCTTGGCTGTATAACGTGGTGTTTGTGGTAGGAAGGAACACAGGAACCACCACAACGCTCGGATTTGAAGGCCAAGCTGCAATGTTATCGATAATGGTTTTTAGGTTACTCTTAAACGATTCATCGACATTACTGGCCACATCATAGCCGGGCCCATTCATGCCGAAAGCAACGATGATGAGATCAGGCGCAAAATCTTTCACATGATCGCTCCAGGATTTCCCTAGGATAGAGCCGCTGCCATCTCCCCACGGTGCAACACGGTAGAAACCGGTAGCGATCACTTCGGGAGACGCCATGCCAGTGTAGGTGGAACTTACAAATTGTCCAATCTCCCGGCCGGACAAGCCAAAGTTACCAACCGTGATCGTTACATTAGGCAGGGCCTGCTTCAACATCGCAGTGAACCGAGACGGGTACCCATCCGACGGCTTTGCGTTGATCTGGTCCATTTCTTCGGTAATGCTATCCCCGACGAAAGCGACCCTGAGTACGCCAGTAGACTTAATTTGGCTTCTAGCCCGAGTAAAAGCATCCCTCGGAATGCGCTGGGCAATATCATAAACGGCCCGTGAGTATATAACAGCACCTTTGGGCTGTGCAGATTCATTTGACCATGGCGGCGGTATGATTCTCGGCACGCGAATCCCCTCCCCTTAGAAATAGCTAATTTGCAGCGTAGCCGTTCCACTAACTGCAATGGCTTTGAATTTCGTTAATTGGTCTGACGTATCCAATTCAATCATGCTGCCGGCAACAACCAGGTGACCAGCAAAAGCCGTCGGTAATGAACCGTCGATCCAATAACGGATATCTTCCGTTTCGGTGGTGATCAGCACCTGGGTTGCACCAGAAGGTATAGATGCTAAACCGACTGCCGTACCGCTGTTTATTGTGAGAGTCTCATTCCCTTTCGCATTATTCCCTGTTATCTTTACAGCTTCAGGCTTTTTCCCCATTTCAGATTATCCCCTTCCGTTTCAAAATGGTCACGAACCGGTAAAAGTCAAAGCTCCCGCCTTCCGGGGAGTCGACCAGCCCCTTAGCCACCGCGGATTCCACCGCATCCTGTGCCCAGTCCGGAATGGCCGGCAACTGCGCTAGATGCTCTAGATCCGCCAACCGATTGGCCAGCGCCTGCATGGTGCTCTGCAGCTGCGCGTTCTGCTGCATCAATGCTTCTATTGCTTCTTGCATCTCTGCATCCTCCCTTTGTCTCTGATTTATCCAGCGCTCATATAAGCGTCGACGTTCACTCAAACCGTTGTATCCGCCGTTTACCCGGTATGTGATCTGTTCGACGGTAGCTCCGCTATCTACCAAACGATTCATTCCGTTGTTCATCCACCAAAATCCGGCACTCATCCACGGGTATTCGGCCGCAACATAATCGACGCCCTCCATCACCCGGGGATCACCGATGTAATTAGCAAACCGCTGGTAATTGGACCGGCCCGTTAGCTGGATAAAACCAGCTCCACGATACCTGGGACCATCTCCGTCTATCTCCGGCGTGTTCCCCAAATCTGTCCGCGTTTCATAGGCGGTGCCATCGGCAAGCTCCTTTGTCCAGCGCCCCATGCCGGACTCATGTCCACACTGGGAAATGAAATGGGCGATTCTGGAAGGCGTCGTAATATCGTACTGCTCCAAGGCAGCGTTCAGATCAGCCAGAGTGGAGTCGTCACGCCAGCCGAATGCCGTAAGCTGCTCTGCAGAAACGTATACCTTACCCATTCGAACCGCCCCGATTCTTCGTGTCGAGCTCTGCCCAGGCCTTCTCGATCGCGGCCGTCACGTCGTCCGTATCGATGCCCCATTTCTTCAGATCCAGCCGGTCTATAACGTACTGGACTGCTGCGTTCAGCTTCGCCTCTCCAGTCCCCGCATATTGCCGCTCCACGTATGCGTAGGCTTCCGCAGCCAGCTTGTGCAGGGTCTCCCGCTGCGCCGCCGACGTGCGGGATTCCAGGAAGGCCAACACCTTCGTCTTCAGCTGCGCGATCCCGGCCAGGACGACGAGCACGAGGAGCCCGACCAAGGCTTGTACGATGGTCGCAACATACGGCTGTACTGCATCCATAATCGTCTGCATGATTACTCCTCCTTGACCGAGTCCAGTCGGTCGATTCGTTTATGTGCTTGCTTGGAAGACTCCTCAACCCTCGTAACACGTTCGGAAAGTTCGTCGATCCGTTTCCCCTGCGCCCGCTGCTCGAATTTGATGTCATCCACACCTCGCTTGATGTAGTCCATATCCAACCGAAGGGATGCCCCCGTGACAGCCTCCTGCTTGATCTCCGTTTTCAGCGCCCTATTCCGACCATTCCAACCCAAGAAGATCCCGCTGACAGCGGCCGCAGCCGCAATGCCGGCCGCGATGACGGAAAAGTCCATCGTCCTGCCTCCCCTCCCGCCCGTTTAGGCATAAAATAAGCCCCGGATCGGCTCCGGGGCCTTGCTCTGCTACTCCTGGTTTCCATGTATCTCGTTCTCAATCTCCGTGCGCTTCGCCAAACCGAATTTCGTCTCGATCAGATCAAGTGTGGTGCTCCGCGATATGCCTTGTCCCTCTTTCAGCAAGACGTAAGTGGCCCAGAAGCTCATCCTGAGACGCCTCCCATCAAGATCAAGTCGCCCACCAGGACGGTGAGCTCGTTGACCTGGGTCTTCAATGTTGCGTTTTCTGCTTCCAGCTGGCTGATTCTCTCGTCTGCAGTGGGATCAGCAGGCGGAGGTGGGAGCGTAATCTCCGTGAAGCCGACCAGTTTATCACCGTCGACCTCCAGAATATAGTAAGAGTTTACCTTCGATTGCAATAACTCCTGTGGAATCTCAGCGACATCTTCCACAAGAACGAACGGGCAGTGAAGGACCGTTTCAGGTGTGTAGTCTGGAAAGAAACCCATATGCCGCCTTGTTAATTCATCGTACAGGATCGCTATCATATCCGGCCTCCTTACTTAATGTCGTATTTGATCTTGAAATTTTTCACACCTGCAACGTTATATACACCTGCTGCCGCAGCTGCTTCATTTGTGACTACAAAGTAGATTGGAGTAACAGAGTTTATCTTAAGCCGGCAAGTTTGAGTCAAGTAGGCTTGGCTTGTCCCTCTGTTGCCTAGAGTTATACCAATAAAGCCACCCGGAATAGCAAGTGCTGTGCCAAGAACAGTCCTAGAATCCATAGGACTGAAATTAATCCCGTCAATATAAGGGTAGTTCACACTTGCATTAGCGCCGCTCGAAGCCGCATTAAATCCAGGAGTAAGTGCAGTAAAGTAAGTAACAGAGCCACTTCCATTATTATCTCCTCTGATATCGTACTCAATAAGAATTTCACCGGTTGTTTTAGGATGGAAGATATAAACCAATCGAGAGGATGCTGTCTGACTAATCGTCCACTCTGTTGCGCTTTGCTCTTGAACAGTATCTGAGATTGCATAAACACCCATGCCCACTGGCTTCCACACCCCATCTATCAGAAATTCCGGCACGCCGTTGTTGATCCGGATCTCGCTCGTGCTCCAATACTGCGGATGCGGGTCGATTGCGCTGGTATGGGTTGTCATCAAACCATCCGCATACCCCTTTGTAGCCGCGTCATCGCTCGCAGCCGGCGCGGCCACTTTCATGCGTCCGGCTCCGTCCCTCTGAGCTATCGCATTAACAGTTGCCGTAGAAGTCGCGCCGTGGATGCCGATTGTCGCGCTCATATGCGTGTTGGCCGCAGTCAACGTCGTAGGCGGCGTGTCGTACCAATTCGTCGTCCCCATGATGGCCTTTAACCGGTTCGTGAACCAGGAGATGAATTGCGTAACCAGCCCGACATTACTGGATGGGACCTGGGTTTGGTCTGCGGTACGGTTCCCGATCACCGTATCCGTGGCCGCCCCATCGGCGAGCTTGGCGCTTGTTACCGCCTTGGCGGCGAGCTTCGCGGTGGTTACCGAACCATCCGGATGGTCCAAAGTGGCAGCCGTCTTATGATCGGTCAGATCCTGCTGGCTTGCGTACACCAGAGAGGAATTGATCGTCGCGGTGACGCTCGATGCGCTGCCCACGATGGCGATGATGTCGATGGCTTTCTCGATTACCTCCGCCCCGCCGCCCGCCGCAATAAATTCCGCCCCGCTGCCAGCATTGGCGTAGCAGTAGAGGATCTCGCCGTCCTGCGGATCCTGCGCGAAGAGGCCGATTTCCCGGAAATAGAACCCCGCCGACACGCTTTGATTCGTAAAGCTGAAGCCAACCACTGCCTTCCCGCCTGTTTGGGGCTTCAGCTTCGTGATCGGAAGGCTCATCTTCTGACTCACCAGCGTGTTCAGATTGACCACCTGCTGCGCACCCAGGCTTCCATCCCCGATGCCGACCCGGGTAAACTGCAGTTCGGTTCCCGCCTGTGCTTTGGCCTGGAGGGCCAGCCCTTTATTCGTAAACTTGAATCCGTTA
>NZ_JBPPGJ010000037.1:0-12614 GCF_051594765.1 Oryzibacillus soli | reverse complement strand
GTTCGATATAGCTCATTCATTACACTTGGCTGTGTTTGTTGTTACTACTCGTTGTTCAGTTTTCAAGGAGCTAACTTGAAGTTACTTACTTACTCTCACCGTCGCTCTCGCGGCCGGAAGACTAATATAGCACGCTTCGACTTCTTTCGTCAACCACTTTTTTTCGAGCCACTCGATACTTCAGATCAACCGAGTATCCGGCTAAGCTCTCTTGCAGTTGGCGTGTCCACCGTTTTAGCGGCGACAAGTAGTAACTTTATCAGGTTCCGATCTAAAAAGCAAATGGGATCTTTAACCAAACGAAAAGGCAGGTAAGGCGAACCTTCCGCCAAACCTGCCCTTCGCGATAATGCGTGCAAAACACCCCTACCGGCGGTAATGCCTCTGCCGCATCGCCTCATACAAAAGCACGCTGGCCGCCATGGCCACATTCAAGGACTCCGCCTTGCCGCGCATCGGGATCAGCACGTCCGTGTCGACAAACGCTGCAATATCGGCCGCAAGGCCGCTGCCCTCGTTGCCCATGAGCAGCCAGACCGGCTCGGTCAGGTCCAGCTCATAGCAGTTGCGGCTGGCTTCCAGGCGGGTCCCGACCAGGCGGATTCCCCGTTCCCTTGCAGCGGGCAGCAGCTCCCGGAGTTCCCCATCCGCAACGGGAACATGGAACAAGGACCCCATCGTGGCACGGACCGTCTTCGGGTTGTACAGGTCTACCGTTCCGCGGCCCAAGATGACGCCGTCCGCTCCGACCGCATCCGCGCTTCGGATGATGGTGCCGAGATTGCCCGGATCCTGGACTCCGTCAACAGCCACAACCAGCGCATCCGGGCGGCTCAGAATATCCTCTGCAGTCCAACGGAGCTTGCGGCATACAGCCACCACTCCTTGGGGGCTCTGGGTTTCCGTACATTTCGCCAGCACCTGGGACGTAACGCCAATCCATTCGCTCCTTTGCGGCGGCTGAGCATATTCAATCAATTCGGGGGGAATCCCCCGTTCCATATCATATAAGACCGTAAGAATCTCCACATTCGACCGGAATGCCTCCAGCGTCAAGTGGATGCCCTCCAGCAGGAAGGCCCCTTGCTCTTCCCGTCCCCGCTTGGCCAGAAGCTGGCTCCAAGCTTTCACGCGGGGGTTGCTTACCGACGTTATCTCCATATGTCACCGACCGTTTCCGTTTCCGTTCATCCTTCCGAATAAGCGCGCTCAAAGTTAGCCAGATCGGCATTTTTGCCGACGACCACAAGAATATCGGATTCGACCAATCGGTCTTCCGCATACGGGGCGATATTCATCCGGTCCCCCTGCTTGATCGCCATGACGTTACAGCCATACCGGGCCCGGATGTCCAGCTCCCGGAGACTGCGGCCCGCCATCGATCGTGTCGCCTGAATCTCCACAATGCTATAATCGTCCGAGAGCTCGATATAATCCAGAATATTAGGCGATATTAAGTGATGGGCGACCCGGTTCCCCATGTCCCGCTCCGGGAAGACCACCTTGTCGGCGCCGATCTTCTTCAGAACCTTGCCGTGCAGGTCGTTCTGCGCCTTCACGATTACCTTGCCCACATTCATTTCCTTCAAAATTAAGGTGGTCATGATGCTCGCTTGGATGTCCTGGCCGATGGCCACCACCACCACATCGAAATTCCGGATTCCGATGGCCCGAAGGGCCTCCTCGTCTGTGGAGTCCGCCTGAACGGCATGAGTGACTTGATCGTTAATGGCCTGGATTCTTGCATCGCTCTGGTCGACGGCCAGAACCTCAAAGCCAAGCTTGTGCAGTGATTGCGCTACGCTGGACCCAAACCGGCCCATGCCGATGACGGCAAACTGTTTTTTCATAGCGTTCCCCTTCCCGCGGCTTGTATCAACCATCCTTCATAACAGACTGTACGGATACCCTTCCATTGTACCACCTTCGGGGGTCGCTTCCAAATCCCGCCTCCCGCCCTTCTAGCATGAAGCCCGGTTCGTTGGCGCATATTATGAGGGATAAATCAAGTCTCGAAACGGGGGATTGCGCCATGAATTTGAATTTACGCCAAGCCATCGTCCGGCGCGTGGAGGATAAAACCAACGACGAATTGTTCGATGTCATCGAAGGCTCCATCGGCGGCGATGACCGTGCTTTACCCGGATTGGGCGTACTGTTCGAAATCATCTGGAAGCATTTGGACGAGAACGTGCAACAAACCTTAGTGGACACACTGAAGGAGCATTTGCACCACTGACCCCAGACATTCGAATCCTATGAGCAAGACCTATGCGAACGAGATATTCCCGCAAAAAAGGCCGAAGAACCGGAGTTTGGATTCCGGACCTTCGGCCTTTTTATTCAAAACCTGCAAAATGTATTGGGCTGGGTGCGCTTCCCCTGAGCCGTGCCATCTTGGAATTGCTCCACCCTGGGGGCCACCACTTTCAGGATGTCGTGGAACGTTTCGAACGGGAAGTAGGCTTCCCCTTGCTCCTCCAGATGGCGGGCCAGGGTGGAACGGGCGAAGATCCAGTCGGCGAAGCCGGAGCCCAGAATATCGCTGCTTCCGTCCCCGACATAGATCACTTGCCCGCCGGACGCCTTCAGCTGCCGGACCGTGCCCGCCTTGCAGCAGCCGCACCAGTCGCAGGCGGGGTTCCGGTTTTCTGCGCCCACATGATAGCCCCCGTCCTCCAGATAACGAATCGGATTGACCACGACCTGCTGAACTACCAGCCCGTGGCGCTTGACCAACTCCTCGATATAATAGGCCATACCGTCGCTAAGAATCGTTACTGGAATGCCATGCTGTCTGCAGAACGCCAGGAATTCCGCTGCTCCGTCCCGGGGGCGGACCTCTTCCAGAATCCGGTCCACCTCGGCCTTCTTGCCCTTAAGATAGGGGTAGGCCAGCTCAATCCAGGCTTTGGACCCGCTCTGCCCGGAGTTCATCAAGCGGACCGCCTTCCGGGTCCCTTCCTCCTGCATCACGCCCAAGGCGTACATGATGGTATCCCCTACATCCTCGCGCATCAGCGTCCCGTCAAAATCCGTCACCACGTACAGCATCGCGGCTTCCACTCCCCTGATCCTCTTTTTCCCACATCGTAAGGGATAGGGGAAGCTCCGTCAACCCTTGGGCATAGGCTCCGGCAAGGCACAGGAGGTGCCGAGCACGATATGGGTCCCCGTATCGGAGGACCGGCCGAAGGCATGCATGGCCTCCAGCACGTGGCAGGCCAGCTCGCCACCGGCCCGGTGCTCCCGCTCCTCGATAACACCCAGCGCGAGATCCGCAACGCCCAGCCCGCGGCTGTTCTCCGCATAAGGGTGGGTCAGCGCCACTTCCTCGAAGCCCGCACTGCCCTTACGCCGCAGCAGCACCGGACCGCCGAACGTATTCGGGTCCGGCACCGACAACGTCCCCTCGCTGCCGTAGATCTCGATCCTCGGCAGATGGTGGCCTCCCGGCACATCGAAGCTCATAACTACCGTTCCGATGGCGCCGGAAGCGAACTCCATGGTACCAGCCAGATGGGTGGGCACCTCCACCCGGATTTTCTCCCCGTGCTTCGGCTGGCTGGTGATGGTCCGCTCCGGGTGAGAAATGGCGGCAGAGCCGCTAATCCTACGGATGGGACCGAGCATGGACACCAGAGCGGTCAGATAGTACGGGCCCATGTCCAGCATGGGGCCGCCACCTTTGGCATAATAGAAGGCCGGGTCCGGATGCCAGCTCTCATGCCCGCCGCAGAGCATGAAGGCCGTAGCCGCCACCGGAATGCCGATGGCGCCTTCTTGGATCAGCCCGATGCAGGTCTGGATGCCGGCGCCTAGGAACGTATCCGGCGCGCAGCCCACACGCAGCCCCTTCTCGCGGGCCAGCTGGAGCACGGCCAGGCCGTCCTCCGTCTCGACGGCGAATGGTTTTTCCACGTACACATGCTTGCCGGCCAGGAGCGCCTTCCGGTTGACCTCCGCATGAGCCTGGGGAATGGTCAGGTTGACGATAATGTCCACCGAAGGATCCGCCAGCAGCTCCTCCACATCATAAGCCCGGGCCAGCCCGTGCTTTTCCGCCTTGGCCTCCGCCCGGCTCCGGTCCAGATCCGCGCAGCCCGCCAGCTCCACATGTGGGAAGGTCTGCAGATTCTTCATGTAGATGTCGCTGATGTTGCCGCAGCCGATGATGCCCGCGCGCAGCTTCCTCATAGTCTAGCGTCCCCCTTCCGGCCGACCGGCCCGTTCCGATGCCCACACCATGCCGCGGCGCATGATGGTCAACACCTCCGGCATGGCCACGATATTCGCCTGATGACCCAAGGAGCAGTAGAACACTCGGCCTTCGCCGTACTGCTTCGTCCATACCACCGGCATCTCCGTCTCACCGAAGTACGTGACTGCCAGCACCTGGTTGGCCGGATCCACGTGCATATAATACTGCTCGGAGACCACATCGAAGTCATCCAGTCCGGCCATCAGCGGATTATTCTTGTCCTTGATGCACACCTTGTAGTGAACGCCGTCATTACCCGGATGGGCCACCCACTGCCCGCCCACCATATACTGGAACTCCGTCTCGTTGCGGAAGGAATCTCCCAGTCCGCCGTGGCACCCCGCGATGCCGACGCCGCTTCGGACGGCCTCCAGCAGAGGGTTCAGCTGCTCCTTCGTGATGCTGCCCATGGTCCAGACCGGCACGATGAGATCCAGAGCCTTCAGCTTATCGACGTCCAAGAAGGCATCCAGCGTGTCCGAAATTTCCACCTCGAACCCTTCCTCCCGCAGGAGGCCTGCCAGAATCTCCGATACCTCCTTCGGTTGATGGCCGTCCCATCCGCCCTGTACGATCAATGCCTGTTTCATTTTCCACACGCTCCTTCTACCGGTCTTCTACCCGGATCCATTGTCGCTGTTCGATCGATACGTCCACGGCCTCCAGCACCTGCTGGCACTTGACCCCGTCCCGGAAATCCGGAACCGGCTGCCGCTTCTCCCCCAGAGCCGTCATCAGCTCCAGCACCTCGTGAATGAAGGTATGCTCATAGCCGATGGTATGACCCGCCGGCCACCAGGCGTCCATGTAGGCATGGGCCGCGTCCGTCGCCAGCACCCTCCGGAAGCCCTGCACGTCGGGCGCATCGTCCGTGAAGTACACCATCAGCTCATTCATCCGTTCAAAATCAAACTTTACGCTGCCCTGGCTTCCGTTTATCTCGAAGGAATTGGTACACCGGTGCCCAGGGGCGAACCGGGTGGCCTCGAAGCTGCCCAGTGCTCCGTTCTTGAACCGGGCCAGGAACAGCGTGGCGTCATCCACCGTCACGGGAGCCTTCGGCGCATCCTTGCTGCCCTTGGCGCTCAAGCCGGTCATGGAATCGGCCGCGGGGCGTTCCCGTACGAAGGTCTCGCTCATGCCGATGACCTCTTCCATATCGCCGACAAGGTAGTGAGCCAAGTCGATGAGATGGGCGCCTAGATCCCCGTGGGAGCCGGAGCCGGCAATCTCCTTCTGCAGCCGCCAGACCAAGGGGAAGTCCGGATCCACGATCCAGTCCTGCAGGAACCAGGCCCGGAAATGATGGATCCTGCCCAGCCGGCCTTCCTCCACCAGCTTCTTTGCCAGCCGGACAGCCGGTGCGAACCGGTAATTGAAGCCCACCATATGGGTGACTCCGGCCTGCTCCACCGCCTCCAGCATCTCGCGGGAATCGGCCAGCGTCAGCGCCAACGGCTTCTCGCAGAAAATATGCTTGCCGGCCTTCGCGGCCGCAAGGACAATGTCCTTGTGGGCGTTGCTCGGGGCGTTGATATCGACCAGATCGATATCATCACGCTCCAGCAGCTTCCGGTAGTCGGTCTCATAGCTCTCCCAGCCGAACTGGACGGCCGCCTTGGACACCCCCGCTTCATCCCGGCCGCATAAGGCCTTCATGACCGGCCTGGGCGCCGCCGGGAAGAACATCGGCAGATCCTTATAAGCGTGGCTGTGCGCTTTTCCCATGAACTTATATCCGATCATTCCTACGTTCACGCTCTTCATTCGGCACCTTCCTTCTCGATATCGTTCCTTGCCGGCCGGAACCGCCGAAGCGGCCCGATCCCGCTTCCTTACGTCCCGCTGGACTGGCGAACCACCAACCGGGTCGCCAGAACCTCGCGCTCATGCCCTCCCGCCTCATCGTTCGGCGGTCCCTTCTCCGCCAGCTCCAGCACTCGTTCGGCCGCCCGTCTCCCCATCTCATAGAAGGGGACATGAACAGTGGTCAGAGGCGGATCCGTCAGGCTGGCGCCATCCGAATCGTCATACCCGGCCACCCGGATATCCCGGCCGGGCACCACGCCGAAGCTGCGGATACCCTGCATGAAGCCGATGGCCATCCGGTCATTGGCGGCGAAGACGGCGTCCAGCTGCCCGAGCCGGTCCCGCAGCCGCTCCGCTGCGGACAGGCCGCTGCGCCGGCTGTAATTGCCCTCGGCCATAAGCGCCGGATCTGGGGTTCGCCCCGCCTCCCGGAGCGCCCGCCGGTATCCCTCCAGCCGGTCCCGGCTGTTGGAATAGTGGGCGCCGCCGTTGATGAACCCGATCCGCTCCGCGCCCAGCGAGAGCAGATGCCGGACCGCCTGGTAGCTGCCTTCCTCGTGATCCGCGTCCACCTCGTAGAACCGCTCCTCCGGGTAGTGCTGGTTCACGATGCAGAAGGGCAGCCCTTCCCGGTCCAGCTTGCGAAGCGCCTCCCGCTCGTGCGGCAGGTCGCTGGCGCCTAGGATGACGAGGGCGTCCACCTTCTGGGTCCGGTAATGGGAGATGTAATCCATCTCCTCCTCGGGGGAACGGAAGAGAAGCAGCAGGCCGTAGCCCATCCGCTGCACCGCTTCCCCAATGCCGCTCAGAATTTCGGAGAAATAATAGGTGGAGAACAGATGCACCTTCGGCACCGAGGGCAGCACTACCCCCAGGTTGCCGCTCTTGCCCCGGGCGAAGCTCCGGGCTATCGCACTCGGCTGGTAGCCCAGCTCCGCCGCAGCCTCCAGCACCTTCCTCCGGGTCTCCTCCTTCATGGGTCCCACCCCGTTCAACACACGGGACACCGTCGCCTCCGACACGCCGGCCCGCTCCGCTACTTCTCTGCGGGAAACCATTCGCGCCCTCCTTCCCTGCACCTTGATGCCTGATCATTTTGATGAATGTACACGCGTACATTATCCGATTTATTCCATCTGCTGTCAACCGGGATTTCTCCCTCCTGGCCGCCCTCTCAAGCCAAAAAAGCCGGTTTCCGACGCTTACATCGGAATTCCGGCTTTCTTGCTCGTGCTATGTGCTCTGTTCGGTCCAATCCGTTCCGGTCCTATCCGGCTGAGCGGGGTCAGCCAGCGGCTTAACCCGCCGCCCGACGCCCCTCCGAAAGCGGAACACCTGGGGCTTCCTTCTTCTCCGCCCCCGGTCCGAGACCGTACTTCCGGTTCAGCATATAGGCATAGGTGGAGGCCAGAATCTGCTGGAACAAGGTGCCGACCATGACGGGGAACACCACCGCCGGGGCAAAATAGGTCGCGGCCAGCACCGTGCCCGCGCTGATGTTGCGCATGCCGCTGTTGAATGTCATGGCCACGGTGACGCCGAGCTCCGCCTTCATCCTCCGGGAGGCCAGCCAGCCCCAGAAGTAACCGGTAGCCGCCACCCCCAGCACCGTCAGGGCGATCCCGACGGACTTCCAGGAGAAGGTGGTGAAGTACGGCGCCACCACAGATGCATTGATGGAGACGACGGAGATGAGCCCCAGCTTGCTGAAGGGGGCCAGCTTGGGGCCCCAGGTGCTTTTGACCTGTCCGCGGGTCCAATGGTTCAGCGCCATACCGGCCAGCGAAGGCAGCACTACCATCCACAGAAGCCCCTTCATCATGCCCCAAGTATCGATGTTCACGTTTGCACCCACCAGCAAATGCAGCGTATACGGGACTACGAAGGGGGAGAGGAACGTATCCAGCAGGATGATCGACAGGGTCAGCGCGATGTTGCCTTGATATAAGGAGACCCACATGAAGCTGACGATCCCGGTGGGGATGATGAACGCCAGCGCCAGGCCGGTAATCGTATAGGCGTCCCCGTGGAAGAACAGCGAGCCTGCACCGAAGGACAATAGAGGCATCCACACGTGCAGAATGAAGAGACACACCAACAGCGGCGCCGGGTGCAGCAGCACTTTCTTCAGATCCTTGAAGCCGGAGCCGAGGCTCCCCGAGAAGGTCATGAAGGCGAAGATCCACGGAACCAGGAAGGCCGCCGGCTTCAGCCATACGGAAAGGAAGACGCCAAGCAGCAGGCTGCATGGCGTGACGAACGGCATCCACTTCTCAATAAAGCGGTTAAAGGCATAAGCAGCTTTCATCTTTTGTTATCCCTCGATTCCACCCAACAGCGTATCGTTTCGGGTCTAGTTCGTATAGGACTACTATACCTCAAGGCGGGCTCGAGAAGCGTGATTATTTTTTGGACATTTGAATCCGGCCGTAGGCCCGGGCGTAACGGATGACTTTCCGGAAGACGCTTTTATCCTTCAGCGCTTTGAAAATATACGGGTCCGGGCAGGTGTTGACCTCCAGAATCCAAGGCTTGAACGAATGGTCAACGGCAATGTCCAGGCCGATCTCCTTGATTCCGGGATAACGGGCCTCCAGCTTCCGGGCGACCCGGACTCCCAGCTGCTTCAGCCCGCCGCGGAACCGGTCCCGTCTGGCGCGATCGAGATAAGACCCCATCAGCACGGAAACGGGCTTCAGCGTCCCTCCGTTATGGAAGTTGGTGACGATCTTGCGCGGATGGGCCACCCGGCCGATCATCCCCGTCGCTTCCCATGAGCCGTTCGGCGTTTTCTGAACCATGACCCGGATGTCGAACCGGCGGCCGCCATGCTTCAGAAGATGGATGCCCTTCTGGACGAGGTAGGTTCGTCCCTTGGTCGCCTTCACCAGATCCTGATACAGCCCGTTCAGGTCCGAGAAGGTCCGGATTACGGTGCCGGATTGATATTTGTAGATCCCCTCCGTCAACTCCACCCGCATGACCCCATTGCCGAACGTTCCCCGGTCCGGCTTGACGTACACCATTCCATAATGGGACAGCATGGCTCCCAGCGTATCTTGGGTCAATCTCTCCGTGTGAGGAATATGACCTTTGATTTTCGAGTCCGCACCGAGGGTCTGCGTTTTCTTCCACTTGCTGTGGACAAACCGCTGCATGTACCTCTCCCTTTCTTGTTCCGGCTTGATGGGCAGGAATCCGCCGCCAGGAGCGTGCACCGCCGCGGAGGCCTTCTCCCTTGGCAATCCTGCGAGACATCTTATCCTATGCCGGCCGTACCGGATTGGCGAGGGCGAACAGGCAATCGGCAATAAGCCCCCTGGCATACTGCCAAGGGGCACTCAAGGAATGCATATGTGGGAATCACGTGCTGATGACGCCGGATGGACCGTTTAGGCCGCCATCGGGGCGGTCCGCTCTTGTAGGGTTGGGGCCACGGTCTCCGCCGGTGCCGGAGGCAGCCGGGTCTCCCTGCCGGAGTTGCGGCCGGCGCATCCGGCCATCCACGTTAGGATCAGGCCTGCGGCGCAGAATAGAATCAGCTTGCCTTTTGACATGTCGGTTCTCCGTCCTTTCCCCATCAATATATGTAACGCACCCACGCGCTCCGACCTAACGGAAGTGAACATTTCTTGGACAAAAAGATCCGTTGTTCCGCTTCGGCACTTTGGAAGTATTGCATATTTTTACGTTTGAATGTATGATTATCCATATTGGAATTATTCCATATTGGGATTAGGTGCTCTGTCCAATTAGAACCGGATCAGAGCTTAAAAGGGAAGTTCGGTGAAAAACCGACGCGGTCCCGCCACTGTAACAGAGGAGTCAGCGTGAATGACGCCACTGATCTTCGGATTGGGAAGGCTACGCTTGATGATGATTCTGGAGCCAGGAGACCTGCCTATTCTGACAGCACTGCCGTACCTACGGGAGATAGGGAGGTGTTAGATGGACCGTCATAATGCGCGATTATGAGGGCGTCTTTCCCTATGCTTTTTAGGGGAGAGACGCCTTTTTGATTTTCGGAAGTAAGCGGTTGGTTACGATTATGAACGATACGAGGAGAATCATACTATGGCCCTATGCAGTATTCTAGGTTACCCAAGAATTGGTTTCGACCGGGAGTGGAAAAAAGCGCTGGAAGCATTCTGGTCCGGGAAAATCGAGGAGACGGAGCTGCATCTCAAGCTCCAGGACATCCGTCTCGGTCATTTGCGTAAACTGCAGGACAAAGGAATCGACCTGATCCCGGTTAACGATTTCAGCTACTACGATCATGTACTGGATACGGCCGTCATGTTCGGCCTTATACCTGACCGGTTCCGGCATAAGGACGGTCCCGTCCCGCTATCCGTCTATTACGGAATGGCGCGCGGCACGAAGGATGCCACGGCCAGCGAAATGACCAAGTGGTTCAATACCAACTACCATTACATTGTTCCGGAGCTGCACGATGCCAATCCGGTACTGACAGAGAACCGCCCCCTGCAAGCCTACCGTGAAGCGAAGACGAAGCTAGGCCTTGAAGGCAAGCCTGTCGTTCTAGGCCCTCTTACCTTCCTGAAGCTCGCCAAAGGTTATACGGCCCATGAGACGGACTTGTGGCTGGATCGTCTGATTCCGCTCTACGTCCAAATGCTGCAGGAGCTTGCCGCTGAAGGCGTTCAGTGGGTACAAATGGACGAACCGATTGCCGTTGTCAGGTTGACAGCTGAGGATATACAGCGGCTGAAACGAATCTATGCGAACCTGGCTGAAGCCGTCCCGTCCCTTAACATCATGCTGCAGACATATTTTGAATCGGTTGAGAACTACAGGGATCTCATTACTCTTCCCGTAAAAGGCATCGGGCTCGATTTCGTACACGGTCTCGACGGGAACCTCTCTTCCCTTAGGGAGCATGGATTTCCTAGCGACAAAATTCTTGGCGCAGGCGTGATCAACGGAAGGGGGATCTGGCGTGCTAATCTTGATGATAAGCTGGCCCTGCTCGATGAATTGCAGCAAGCGGTTCCGGCAGAGCGCTTGATCCTGCAATCCTCCTGCAGCTTCCTTCATGTGCCGGTATCCACCGAGCGTGAGACGAAGATACCCTACGAGATCAAGGGGGCCCTTGCCTTCGCAGATGAAAAGCTTGACGAACTGGTCCTTCTGAGAAGGGCGGTTACAGAAGGCAAACCAGCGGTTGCCGAGGAATTGATGACAGCGGCCGAGGCGCTTGACCGATTGAAGCAGTCCCCTTCCCGCAATCGCATCGATGTCCAGGAAGCGGTAGCCTTGATGACGGCACAGGATCCTAAGCGAAGCAAGCCGTTCGAGGTGCGCCGTATTGCACAGCAGGCAAAATGGAAGCTGCCCTTGTTCCCTACAACGACCATCGGAAGCTTCCCCCAAACCTCTGATGTCCGCAAGGCGCGCCAGTTATGGCGTAAGGGCGAATGGACGAAGGACCAATATACGGCATTCATTCACGAACAGATCGATACTTGGATGAAGCTTCAGGAAGAGCTTGGTCTGGATGTTCTCGTACACGGCGAATTCGAACGGACCGACATGGTCGAATTTTTCGGGGAGAAGCTGGATGGCTTCGTGTTCACTCAAAACGGATGGGTGCAATCCTATGGCTCCCGCTGCGTAAAACCGCCGATCATATACGGCGACGTTGCTTCTAGAGGCGATATGACGGTTTCGGAGACCGTCTATGCCCAGTCGCAGACCGATCGTCCGGTCAAAGGAATGCTGACAGGCCCGATCACGATTCTGAATTGGTCGTTCGTCCGCGAGGATATCCCACGAGAGCAGGTCGCCTACCAATTGGCCTACGCACTCCGTCAGGAGGTTCTGGCATTGGAACAAGCGGGCATCGGGATGATTCAAGTCGATGAGCCTGCGGTTCGCGAAGGACTTCCCTTGAAGGAGGAGGAGCATCAGCACTATCTCTCCTGGGCGGTTAGAGCCTTCCGCATGACAACCTCCCCCGTACAGGAAGCGACACAAATCCATACTCATATGTGCTACTGCGAGTTTCACGACATGATCGATTCCATCGTGGATATGGACGCGGACGTCATCTCGATTGAGACCTCCCGCAGTCATGGCGAATTGATCCATAGCTTCGAGACGAACACTTATAACCTGGGGATTGGCCTTGGGGTCTATGATATTCACAGTCCGCGAGTTCCACACGTGGAGGAGATGGCCGGTATGATCGACCGCGTCCTTCATGTCCTGGATCCGAAGCTGTTCTGGATTAATCCGGACTGCGGGCTGAAGACGAGAGGCCAGAATGAAACCGTCGCCGCGCTACACAATATGGTTGAAGCGGCACGGTTGGCACGTGAGAAATACGCCGCGTCCACTCCATCCTAACCACCTCTTCAGCAGAAAAAGTCCACCCCCTGACTGAACTGTGACCCACAAGAAGGACACTTTGAAAAAAGTGACCTTCATGTGGGTCATTTGTGTTTTAATCAAGGTAAGATGAGGGGCGATACGAACATGGGAAAGTTAAAGCGAATCGTATTTACTGAAGAACAGATAAGAA
>NZ_JBPPGJ010000036.1:0-13593 GCF_051594765.1 Oryzibacillus soli | reverse complement strand
CCGGTTCTGCTTTTCAAAATACCGCCGGACCGCATCGTCCGTATTGTCGACCAATAGCTCCTGCAGCTGCTTGCGGATCAGCCCGACGAAGGCCTGGCCGGCATCGTACAGCTCCGACGCTGCCCGGTTGATGTCGATGTTCGCCGCCTCGACTTCGGTGCTGTATTCGTCGGCCTCCTCGATGCACTTTTCCCGCTGGGCCGCCCGGTCCCCGCCGAAGTCGATCAGGCCATAGGTCAAGGCGATGACGGGGAAGGGGTACTCCCTTTCAGGTGAAGCCTCCGTGTAATCGGCCTTTCGGTTATACAAGACCATGGCTGCGGCTTCAGCGGCAGCAAGTTTCTCTTCCGCCTCGTTTAGCCGGCGCTTGGTTTCATTCAGCAGCTCGACGGCTTCCTCGTGGCCCCGCTGCTCCTCCAAAAGCTGCTCCCGCACCCTGGTGAGATCTTGCTCTGCCTGATCAGCCCGTCGTCTTTGAGTATCCATCTTTAGCTCTTCACTTCGCAGGTCGGATTCCGCCTTCTCCGCCCGGAGCCGGTGCTCCTCGACGGACTGGAAGGCCTTGTTGAAGTCTTCGACCGTCAGCTGCCATACGGCTTCTTCTTGCGTTACCGCCGGCTCTGCTGCTTCCGCGACTTCTTGATCTGGCAGCACCTCCCGTGAATATTCCTCCATAGCCAGCTCCTCCAGCTGCGGATCCTTGATACCCCACTTCTTCAGCCAGTGATTCAGCCCACTTGATACGATTCCTTGCTCTTTGGCTATGTCGTTCCGGCTCAGGCCGGTCAAACGTTTCTCCAGATACTGCTCCTTTGTAAGGTTAAACAGGGCCACAGGCTTTTGCTCCTCTCCTTCCGGGGTGTTGTTGGACTCCTCGCTTTCTTGGGTTAATGTCTGCCCAAGGATTCGCAACTTCTCCCCAATTTCACATGTCTTGCATATGGCGTACTTCTCATCCATGCTGCATCTTCTGACCTTCTTACACGGCTTACAATGCTGATCTAGGATCTGAATAATCTGTAGGCGGATCCCTCGCTGCCGCTCCTTCTCGCTTTTCACCAGAACCACCTCCCAAGAAGGATCAAACCGATCACGATGGCATAGATGTTAACGGTGCTAAGCAAGCCTCGAAACATCCCTATTCGATCATCTTCTGGCAATGGGGGCATAACCGTTCCCTCCCGTATAGCAGCTTATCGATCGAGAACTCCAGCTCTACGGTCTTCATGCCGTCCCATTCCTCCCGGATCTTCTGGGCCTTCTCCTCCACCTCGCTGACCATCTTCTTACTGATGCGTGAGTGGCAGCTCATAGCCTCCAGGACATGCTTCTGTCCGGTCTGGTACGCGTTGAAGTGGACCACGTTCATCCATTCCCAGAATTGCTGATCCGTTGCCTGCTGCATCTTCTGCCGGAACTTCCTCCGCTGGACGTCATTCATGCCGGCTCATCCTCCTTCTTTGGGGACGCTTCGGGAAAACCGACTTGTTTGGTCCACCAGGTCCCGAGGATCCCGATGAATCCGGCCAAGGCCAAAGCCATCAGGCACCAGTACATCCAATCTACCAGGACGTAGACCCCAACAACCCCGAAGGAGACCCACATACCGGTACACCAAAAGCAATTCATGATCTGCCCGATAAATCGGCTGACTGGTCCGCCCTGCAGCCTGTATTGGACCTGCAGACCTTCCGGCGAATTGTTGTAATATCGACGGACGAACAGGTTCCGGATCGGCTCGAAGACTTTGTCAAAGACAATCAAATGGGTCAGCCGGTACGCCGCCAGGAATAATACGATCAGCGTGGTCAACACAATCAGCTCCTTATTTGTTCGATTCTGGCCTTCACGGCCTGCATCAGGGCCTCCTGCCCCTCTGCCTTTCTCTCCAACGCGGCCACCGCTTCTTCGTCCATCGTGTCCTCTGCAATCAAGCGCAGGACAACGATTCGCCGGGTTTGTCCCTGCCGGTGAACCCGGGCGTTGGCTTGCTGGTCTTCTTCCAGGCTCCAGATCTGGTCATACCAGACCACCGTCTGGCAGCTGGACTCCTGCAGGTTCAATCCGTGTCCAGCGCTTTTCGGGTGAAGGAGTAAGAGGGGGATTTCATCGTTGTTCCATGCCCGAATATCCTCGTTTCCATCCTTCCCTTTTCTAAGGATCCGGGCCTGCGGGAACCGTTCCTGGACCCGAGCCAGGCTATGCTGGAAGTTGTAGAACACCATGATCGGCTTCCCTTGCGCAGCCTCGATGATATCTTCCAGAGCTCCAAGCTTGGCATCGTGGATCAGCTTTACACCTCGCTCCTCGTCATAAACGGCGCCGGACGCCATCTGCAGTAGCTTATTGGACAAGACCGCAGCCGTATTCGCCACCACGTCTGCATCTGCATAGGGGAGTAGGAGATCCCGCTCCAGCTTTTTGTACAACTCCCGGGCTTCGGCAGAAAGCTTCACTGGGATCGAACGATCTATCCGCTCCGGAAGCTCCAACCAATCTTCGGCCTTCATGCTTACTGCGATGTCCGCAATGGCTTCATAGATCCGCAGCTCTGCCTCTTTCTTTTGTTTCCAGCTGATTCGGTCATTGGTCGTCACCGGAATAAAGTACCGTTCTTTGTAATACTTCATGGTCCCGCCCAAGCGCTCTCCGCGATCCAGGAGATAAACCGGGGCCCAGAGGTCCAGTAGCCCATTCGGCGCCGGAGTTCCGGTCAGCCCAATCACCCTTCGCACCAGCGGCCGGACCCGGCGGAGAGCTCGGAACCGTTTAGAGTCCGGATTCTTAAAACTGGAGAGCTCATCGATCACCACGGTATCAAAAGGCCATTTGTTTCCAAACTCCCCCACAAGCCACTCCACGTTCTCCCGGTTAATGACATAAACGTCAGCCTGTTCCCGCAATGCCTTCCGTCTCTGGATTACACTCCCCAGCACCTTGCTAATCCGAAGGTGCCGAAGGTGGTCCCACTTCTCCACTTCCCGGGGCCAGGTATCCTCTGCCACCCGAAGCGGTGCGATAACCAGCACCCGTCTCGCGTCATAGTAATCGTTCAGCAGCAAATCGATGGCTGTTAAAGTACTGACCGTTTTGCCCAGGCCCATCTCCAGGAAAAGCCCGATGTAAGGCGTATCCAGGATCCGCTGCGTAGCGTACTCCTGGTATTTGTGCGGTGCGTATCTCACCCAGAAGTCAGCCCCTCCACATAGGCCTTCGCCTCTTCTTTCGACCGGACAATATCCACTTGAAAGCCTCGGGCTTGCAACTCATCATGCCGCTTCAGCTGCAGCGGGGTAGGTTTGCCGCCCGGTGCTTTCAGCTCCACAAAGCAGGCAGGCATCCCAGGCATCAAAACGATGCGGTCTGGCACCCCGGACATACCGGGGGAGACAAATTTCCAACAAAGGCCTCCGGCGGCCTTCACTGCTTTAACCAATGTGTTCTCGATATCCCGCTCTCTCACTCAGTACACCTCCGGTGTTGTTGTTGCGCGCGCGTACGTGTATGCGCTCAAATGCGCGTTTGCATAGGCGCGTCCATATATTAACAACTAATAATCTAATGCTATTTATCATTTATCTTTAATAGGACATTTACGGCAACATTAGCAACAAAGTGGCTTCAATCCTTGGTACTACTGAGTTTTCGGTGTTGCCGATAACCTCGAATTTTCGGAAACATCATCAGCAACGTCAGAAACAACAATGTTGCCGATGTTGCTGATGGGGTTGCCGGATTTTGTATTACTATGGCAACAGGCGTTCATACACTTTTTGAACCCCGTATCCTGGTATGCGGGCCTTCCCTTTCCGCTCTCTCCACCCCGGCATGCGTTGCATGATCTCGGCGATCTCCCGGGCTTCCCAGGGGCGGATAGCGCCCGCTTTGTTATGGAGGCACTCCACCCAGATCTGGGAGGCGCATACTCTCGTCCGGAGTTCATTGGTCGGTTTCCCCATTTCATCCTCAATCGCTGTCTCCAACCATTCTTGGATGAGACCTGCGCGGGGATCCTCTTCCATATGCAGGCCCTGGATTTGGCCGGCGTCACGATCCACCTCCGGAGACAGGATCAGTGTTTCACCTGCTCGATAGACCTCTAAGACTTCTGCCCAAACCTGGCCGATCTCGTACTCCGTCAGATCCACAAAGACGTTCTTGGTCCTCTTGGCGGGGTCAATGGTCACCGGCCAGAAGCGCCGATTCCCTGTGGGGTCCTTCAAAAAATTCCAGTTGTTTGTGGTCCCGAAGAATACGCACTTCCGCGGGAAGTCCGTGATTACCCGGTCATAGGCTACCCGGTACTTATCGCTGCGCTTGGTGATGAACTGCTTTATCTCATCGACTTCTGCCTTGGTCATGCCCGCCAGTTCACCAAATTCGAAGATCCAGGCCGATTGAAGGTGTTCCCCCGCTTCCTTGGTGTCAAAGGTCTTCAGGGAGTCAGAAAACCAGTGCTGCGCCAACATTTGGATGATCGTGCTCTTGCAAGCGCCCTGCGGACCAACTAGCACCAGCATGTAATCGAATTTGCAACCCGGTTGATAGAGGCGTTTCACAGCAGCCACCAGCATCTTACGCGTCACCTCATGGACATATGGGGTATCCGCTGCTCCCAGGTATTCCGTGAAAAGACGGTCCACCCGGGGTCGCCCGTCCCACCTCTGGGCCTCTAGATATTCGATGATCGGGTGAAACCGGTTGTTATGGGCCACTTCGGTAAACGCATTTTGAATCGTGGCCGCCGACTTGATTTCGTAATTTTTCCCGAACCAGTGAAGTAGACGCTTATCGTCCGCCGCCAGCCACGGTTCATAGTCCTCATGAGCCCGCTCCCGGGGCCGCCACGGTAGATCCCGGCGGATGACCTCCGTATTCCCGAAGGCATCGTAAGCCAAGGCCCCCCGCCACACCCCATTCGATAAGATCAGCTCCACGTTCTTTGCCGTCGGCAGCGGAAACCCGCTCTTGTCGCTGACCTTAAGGAGCCCCACCCAGTCGTCTGAGTCTTCCGGATCCGCGTCGCCCCTGTCATCCTCCCCATCCGGGGCGAACTCCTCGGACAGTTCAGACAGACGTTCCCGTTTCACCTTCGGCTGCTGTGTGGCGAAAGCCAGCATGGCCGTGTAGCTCGGTAGCTTATCGATGTTGGTCTTCTCGCTGGCTCTGTCGTCCAGTCTGCCGAACTTATGGAGTCGGACCAGGTCGAAGGCGTTGACCTCCCGCCCCCCGCACGGATCGCTTTCGTGATGGCTGTAGGCAAACGTATCGTCATCGTATACCACCAAGCCACCGAAACTGCTGGAGCCCACATGAGTGTACCGAGAAAGGTTATCGTCCACCGGCGTGTAGATGTCCGGCAGGAATTCGGCGATAGCCTCGCTGATGGTATAGCACCGGCAGAACGCCCCTACCACCCCGCGTTTTCCCCGCGGGTCCTCCATGCGCTTGCTCGTCTGGCGCTGCGGCTTGTCATCCGCGTGCCGGGGCCATTGCAGGGGATCCCGCCAATCGTCGTATTCTGCAAGCAGAGCATCCACGGAGACAGGGTCGCCTTCATAGACCTCCACCGCCGGATCCGGAGCATCCTTGCTGCAGCTGGGGAAGTACATCAACCGCTGCACCTCGAATGTGGTCTTGTCGAAATAGTCCATGCCGATCTGCTCAGCCAGCTTCCGGCTGACGGCAGCGTATTCGTCGGGGTTCATAGACCGGTCCGGGAGGACAATCAGGCGGTATTTTGGCTTCTTCGGACGGTGGGAGTGCGTCGGGTAGATCGCGTAAGCCGCCCCGCCTAAGACCAGCTCCGTGGCGAAGTGGAAGCCGTCGTCTGCGTGGTCCACATCCAAGGTAATCAGGCTCCGGGTGTCCACGTTCTCCTTCTTCCGGCGGCCGCTCCGGATCAGGCCGCCGACGAAGGCCGGGCCATCCTTCACCTTGTGCCGGCCCAGGTTATCCATGGCATCGTACTGGGCCATGGTCTCCGCCGTCCGCCGGAACTTCCGGAGCCGGTCGATGAATTCATCCCAGGTCAGGTATTCCGGTTTCCAGTTGGTGTCGGCACGGTGCTTGCCGAAGCTGATGTCTAGTTCATGCATCCGATGCCACATCCTTAATTACGTCTTGAGTTTCTTGCCGAAGAGGAGTGCTGCCCAGTCTCCCTCCCGTTCCCGAAGCTTCTTCGCCCCGAGCTGACCCATCTCCTGACGGGCCATAAGCGGGCGCGTCGCGGCTTCCTCCAGGGACATTCCCTTCTTGATCCGGAGGCGCAACGTCGCACGTTGGATCCCGTTCTGCTCGGCCAGATCCATGCACCAGCGGGGAATCTTACGGACCTTCTCCGTTGCCCGAAGAGCGTGTTGCCGTATCTCCTCCGGAGTAGGAAGCGGCTTGGTCGCCGCGTCCTCGTCGCTCCAGCCACGCCGGATCCGGGAGTGGAAGGCAGCAAACGAGATCCCGTTCTCCTCGGCCTTACGGCGCCAGTATGTGCGGCCCTTATCAAGATGCCGGATGGGTGTCGTCATGGCCCGCTTCTTGGACCACCCGAGCTCCCGGATCCGACGATCCAGGGTCTGACCATCAACGCCTATTGCGGCAGCCTGAGCGTACTCCTCTGGCGCCACGTAGAAATCATAAGGGTTCATTCAGGCTCAACCTCCTCCGGATCCTCTCGATGGGAGGATTCCGCGCATTCCTGTATCTGTAGCATCAGGTCTCGTTCCCGCTCAAGGAATTCCTGGACTCTCATCTTCATCAGTCCTTCTGATAAAAGTCGCATTCAAAGCCGGCTGCCTTCAGGGGCAACCCCGGCGCCCAGTTGATCTCTCGGCCCATGACCTCCGTGACATGCTCCACGGAGCCAAAGTCATTCGGCACATCCAGCACCACCTCGTCATGGACGTGCATCACCGTCTGGTACCCCTCGTCCGCGAGCCGGACCAGGCTCTCGGCCAGACAATCCCGGGCGATGGCCTGCACCAGATTCTCCACGAGCCGGCCGCCATAGGTCCGGTGGGACATCCACTTCTTCTTCACTTGATCCATCCCGTCGAACACGAGGCCGTCCTTATCAAAGTTCGGGTCAGGCTTAATCCGGGGATTCACGTAGCAGAGGCTGCGCCCGCTGGGAAGGTCAGCGAAGAGGTAACCTGGCACGTAACGGTACTGGACGCCGTGCTTCAGCTTGACGGTCGTCTTCTCCCGGACGGCTTCCACTGCGGCCTCCTCGGTGGCATACCAGAGCTTCACGATGTTCGGGTTGGCGTTTCGCCACTGCTTCACGAGCAGTGGCAGCTCTTCCTCCGCGATCCCGCCCTTCAAAGCCCCCATGGCTATCAGCGCATTGGGGCCGCCTTGGTATCCGCAGGCCAGTGTGGCCACTTTCCCCTTTGCCCGCAGCTCGTATTCTGGGTTTCCCTTCTTAATAAGCTCGAGCTGCACCTTGAACATTTGAGCAGCGGTGGCTTCGTAGATCTTGCCGTGACCGCGGAATACGTCCAGTACCCACTTCTCATCAGCCAGCCAAGCGATGACCCGGGCCTCGATGGCCGAGAAGTCCGAGACGATGAATCGGCTATTCTCCGAGGGGATGAATGCCGTTCGGATCAGTTGACTTAGCACGAACGGCGGCGGACCGAAGAACATCTCCAGCAACTCGAAGTCCCCGCTCAGGAGCATATCCCGCGCCAATGCCAGATCCTCAATCTTGTTCTGGGGCAGGTTCTGCACCTGGATGAGCCGACCGGCCCACCGCCAAGTCCGGTTGGCGCCGCAGAACTGCAGCAACCCCCGGGCCCGCCCATCCGCGCACATGGACCTCTCCATGGCATGGTACTTGTCGACGCTGGTCTTGCTGAGCTCCTGCCGCAATCCCAGCACCCGGCGGGTCTCTTCATCCGGAGCAGCGTCCAGCAGCACTGGCATATACTCCTTTGACAGGCCGTCGGGAGTCTCCAGCCCTCGCTCCGCCAACCACCCCTTTAACTGCGGCAGGCTATTCGGGTTATCCAGCCCTGTGATCTCCTTGGCCTCGGTGAGCAGCCGCTCCTCGTATTGCGCGTCGCAGGCGATGGCCTGCTGCACCAGGGAGGGATCCAATCGGGTCCCCCGGTCATTGATCTCTTGATCGATGGCCCAAAGGCGCCACTCATGAGCCGGTACCGGGAAGCGTTCCAGCCTCCGGCCGATCTCACGCTCCACCACGACGTCTTGCCGGTTATAGTCGATGTATTCCTGCCACTTCTCCGGGTCGTGATGCGGGAAGTTGCGGATCCGCTGGCCGTTGGACTTTGTCGGCTTGCAAGGGACAGAGAAGTACTTGATCAGGGCCTTACCCCGGGCATCCTTCTTCACGTCCAGCCCCAGCACCTCGGCCACGCCCTCCAGATATCCCGGGAGCCCCAGCGTCAGGGCCCACACGGCGGTACATCGCCATTGCTTCGGGTCGCTGTTAATTTTGTAGTACTTCGAGATGGCCGTGCGCTCGAACGCGGCGTTGAAGGCTGCCTTGACGACCGCCGGATTTTCAAGGTCCTCCATGACTTTTTGCGGGATCTCCTCATAGGAGGTCAGGTCCACCACTTGCACCGGCTCGTCGTCGTAGGCATAAGCGAAGAGCAGGATCTCGAAGTCAGGGGATTCGACGTATCGATGAACACCGGATGTCTTCAGATCGACGGAGGAGAAGGTCTCGAGGTCAATTCTTAGGATGGTCATTACTTTTTGTACCTCCCGAAGGAGAAGGGGACCCCGCTTTTATGCTGATCCCCCGCTGCCTTAGTTCATGTAATCCTCTTCCTCGTCTTCTACATCGAAGTCCTCGCCGGCGAAGTCCTCGTTCACGCTAGATTTACCAGCAAGGGATTCGCCGTCCTGGACCTTGACGATGTTATTCAGCCCGACGCCGATCCCCTTGCTCTTGTTGTCATACAAATAAAAGTTGATACTCACCTTGGCGTAGCAGCCGCTGTAAACCTCCGTGGTGTCGGTGATCTCCTGGAACTTCGGTGAGCCATCGGGGTTCTTGCCGATCGGTTTGGCGATGCCCGGCTTAGAGTTTGCGTAGGCGTTCAGGTAATAGTGGCTGGCATAATTCGGGTCGTCTGGCTTATCCTCGTCACCGTCGTGAAGCGGAAGTTTGAAATTCCCGGGAAGCTTTCCCTTGTTCTTATTCATGGCCTCGGCCTTCAGAGCATCGACGATATCCTTGACCTTCTTCAGAGTGGCCTTGTCAGACTTTGGGATCAGCAGGGCGCAACTATACTTGAGCTGTCCCTGATCGTTTTCTTTCGGCTCCCAGATATTTGCGTAAGAAAGCCGTACCTTGCCGGTTACCATTTTGGTGTTCAGTTCTGCCATGCCGTGATTCGCTCCTCTACGTAATTAGTAATAGTCCAAGCTCTTGTAATAGGGGATCATCCGATTCTTTTGAAGGGACAAATATTTGTTCTGGACCACGCGCTCCGGTCGACCAAGGGCGTAGGACATAGACCTTCGACCATCGTGTTTGTAGAATTTAACCAGATAACAAAGCTCCTCCTCGGTGAACCTCTTCCCGCTATTTTCATGAAAATCAGGGTGATATTTCATCCGACCCACTTCGTCGTATTGGATTCCGTCGGGATCGGGAAGCTTTACTTTAACTGTCCGTCCCATAGCGGTCCCCTCTCGAGTTTAGATGTCCGAGAAATCCTCCCCGGCAAAATCATTGGCGACGCTGTTCAGTTCCGGCCGGTTGTCGGATTCCGGAACCAGCACAGGCTTCGCTGGGGGCTTCAAGATCAGGTCGCCGATCAGCCCGACCAACTCCTTCTTCCCGACCCGTTTCTCCAGTTCCCCAATGCCGAGCAGCTCCTGGGGCTTCAGGTATTTCTCCTCGGGGATCTCCGCAACCGCGAAGGCCGTCTTGGCAGCCTCCTTATCCGTGATGGTCCGGTTGCTCCGACCCTCGACCAGCTTCCACTGCGGGATCTTGACTCCGCGCTTGGCCTGCTCGAACGCATGCTCCTCCACATCACCCGCCCAGGACTTCAGCTGCTGGGCGATGTACAAAATGGAGCCGATCTCTTCCGGAGTAAGAAGGGCCGGATCCCTGAACTCATAAGCAATGGCCTGCAGGTTGGCGTCCGCCCTGGCCCGGCAGTTTCCCTTGATCTTGCACCACCGGCAGTGGTCACCGCATTTGAACTCCCCTTCCCCGGCGTTGGCCTGCGCGGCCGCCGGCTTCACCACCGACTCAGCCCATTCCAGAAGCTCCGTAACCGTCATGCGGTCCGTGGATACACTATCCAACCGCGGCTGCACGATGGTCATGCGGATCTCGTCGATATTATAGAGATAGTTGTAGATGCTCCAGGCGCCGAGCCCGTAAAGTCGGAGTTGCGCATTCTTAGCGGCGCTCACCGGAACGCCTTTACCATACTTCAGGTCGATGACTTCGAGGACACCGTCGGCGATAATCACGACATCTCCGGTACCATACCCATCGGGGACCCATTCGGAGAAGTCGAGACGTTCCTCCAACAGGATAACCGCATCCTCGGAACGTGACCGGGCCTCCATGAAACGCTCCTCTACGAGCTCCGCATATTCCTGGATGTCGTTCTCCATCTCGGCACTATAGTTCGAATCCTCGTGGACCTTTGCCAATATTTCATCCAACCGCTTACGCTCCTTGGAATCGCAAGGGAGCACCCGTCGGCGCAGTTTATTCTCGCCCAGTTCGTGGGCCAAGGTTCCCTCATCGGCGTATTTGCTCCGTTTCTCCGGGATGCCCTCCTGCAGGCGGGCACTCGGTGGGCAGCTAATCCATTGGCTGGCCTTGGAGGCTCCCAATAGGGCATGCGCACGCTCCGTGTGTCCGGCTTGAGTCATAAGCTCTCGAGCTCCTTCATGAAGGCAGCCCGCTTGTTCTCCGGCACCTCACTGATCGACTTACTCTCGAACTTCTGCAGAAGAGCCTTCACTTTCTCCCTATCACGCCCCTGCGCCGCCGCCCTGAGCTCCACCACCGTAGGGATCGGGCCCTCTTCTTCCTCCGTGTCCTCCCCCGGGAGGTCCCTATCGAGTTGCTCGTTCATTTCTGCATTCGTGAGTTGCCGTTCTTCTGCCGGCTCCGGCTCGAGTTTCGCTTGCTCCTGATTCTTCCGGGATTGGCGTTCCTGCTTCGGGGTAGCCGGAGTAGCTTTCGATTCAGGGGTGGCTACGGATCCGTTCAATCCGGCAGCCAGAACAGCCAGCTCCTTGATGGCTTCAGCGGCATTCTCGCCGTTGATCTGGATTTGTACAGGCATGGTAATGACCTCCTATATAATGTAAGAGCTAATTAGTGCGGACCTTTCGATAGATCGCCAGACATCACCCCCTTTCACAGCTGTGAACAGTGCAGCTCCCGCCTTCGCCATTCTAACGGGTAAATGATCTTGTCTTCCCTGGCTTCCGCCACCGTCTTCCCCAGGCCGTCCATAAGCAGGACAACCGGGAAGAGCCGCTTCTGAAGGCGAATGTAATCCCATGCGCGCCACTCCTCCAGGAGAACCGGCGGGGCTGCGGGCCGCCCTCGGCTATTCAGACATTGGGCCTTCAGCATTCCTTCATTTCTGCCTTACAGCCGCCGCAGACGAGCTTCTCCTTAAAGTAGGTGACGTTGTCGGCGTTCCCGCAAAAGATACACGACGGATGGTATAACTTCAGCATGATGCCTTGGTCCGTGACGAAGATTTCCAGCGGATCCTTCTCGCCGATCCCCATAGTGCGGCGCAGCTCCATCGGAATGACCACCCGGCCGAGGGGGTCAACTTGCCTTACAATTCCCGTTGCTTTGATCATGTCTTTGATCTCCTTCTGCCCCATGCTATAATGGAGCTATCGATTATTTTTCCTTGCTGCAGCTCTCCGGGCTCCTACCCCGCGAAGGGCTGTTTTGCTTTCCGTGAACCGGAAATGGAATCACAACTCCGGTCCGATGACGGCCCGCCTCCTCGATCTCACGGTCCAGCTCCTCGATCTGGGCCAGAATACCGAAGGCCCATAGGTCGTCATGCTGGTCCTTCTGGATGCAGTAAAGGCTCGCCAGTTCCTTACGTCGTCTGACCATTGCCACCTGTAGATTCATGCCTTTGCTCCTCACCTCCCTTCCCGGCGCCTAGCGCCTCAAGCGCCAACTCGATATGCTCCCGGGCCAGCCCGACGGCCATCAGCTCATCGGTCTGCTGATCCTGGACGGAGAGGTACAGGAGAGCCGTCTCTGCCTTCTCCTCTGCCAGCTTTAGCGCTGTGATTAGGGCTCCGATCCGACGGCGGTCATGCTTATTCATCGTGATCAACCCGCTCCAGTACCGCTCGTTCCAGCGCCTGCGCCGCAGCGACAAGTTCTTCCGGCGGGAAGGCTTCATTCAAGAGATCCCGGAGCTGGAGCAGATCCGATCTCCCGGAGATCCGGACCATCCGGGGCGGGATATAGACGCCATCGAAGCCATCCTCCTCGTACAGCTTCATTACATTGGCCACCGTATCCAAGACCGCTATGGCCCCGCCTTTTAATACCACGGATTTCGGTTTCATGGTTTTCCCCTCGCTTCAATGAGATTCTTGCTTACGGCTGCCGGACCAAACGGCCCAGGCTACCGTCCCCAGCACGTTTAGGAACAGCAGGGCGCCGAGCGTTTGCCACGCCGGATGCATGATCAGATCCGTCATGAGTTGGTGCTCCTTCCCACCAGATCATCAAGCGACACATCGAAGTAGTTGGCCAGCTTAATTAGGGTTCTGATGTCCGGCTCCCGTCGGTTCAGCTCGTAATGGCTAATGGCAGCACGGTCGATGCCGACCCGGTCGGCCAGCTTACGTTGCGACAACTTCATGGCGTGACGATGCCGCTGCAGATTATGACCCAGCAAACCGCTCATGCCATCCTCGCCTCCATCGCATCCAGCTGCTCGCAAACCTCCATTTGCCACTCCATGTCACCAAGGCAATGCGTTAGGTAAGCCAACTCCTTCAGGCCGTCAACTTCCAGTACCAGCTTGGCGTTAACGTGCATGCAGTGGTTGAGCTCCATCTGCTCCATGGTGGTAAGCATGTGGTATCCACCGCGCTTCTTGGCCGCCAGCTGCAGTTCCGCCATCCGGCGGTGTACAGGGTGGATCGCTATTGCCATAACGACCACCACCCCATCGCTGCGAGTGCCCCGATCAGCACAACACCCCAGGCCGCTGCATTCGAACACTCAGCCTGCTTGATCTCCACCGTCTGTACCGGCTCCACTTCCTTGCCGTTGATCTTGATCCGCATTTCCCTTCACCCTTTCTATCGCATTGAGAACGGAATTGCATAACCGAATTGCACCTTCAAATTCCGGCTTTGTGAGCTCATCGAGATTGGGCTTATTAAATACAGCAGATACTAGTTCGAATAATTTCAGGATCGCTTGCTCGTGTCTTTCGCCACCCAGGGCTTTCATCCGGCTAAGGTATACGTTCCGAATTTCTTGGTAATAATTCATAATGACAGGACCTCCGCGTTACCTGAGATAAACCACAGTTAACTTGTAGTTATCATGCAGGCATGGCAAATAAAACTGCAGGTTGAATGCAA
>NZ_JBPPGJ010000035.1:0-14274 GCF_051594765.1 Oryzibacillus soli | reverse complement strand
CCGGTTCTGCTTTTCAAAATACCGCCGGACCGCATCGTCCGTATTGTCGACCAATAGCTCCTGCAGCTGCTTGCGGATCAGCCCGACGAAGGCCTGGCCGGCATCGTACAGCTCCGACGCTGCCCGGTTGATGTCGATGTTGGCCGCCTCGACTTCGGTGCTGTATTCGTCCGCCTCCTCGATGCACTTTTCCCGCTGGGCCGCCCGGTCCCCGCCGAAGTCGATCAGCCCATAGGTCAACGCGATGACGGGGAAGGGGTATGTCGGGGCGGCTGCCGGCTCAGTCTGTCGGTGATGCAGAACCATGGCAGCGGCCTCAGCTGCAGCAAGTTTCTCTTCCGCCACATTTAGCCGGCGCTTGGTCTCATTCAGCAGCTCAACGGCTTCCTCGTGGCCCCGCTGCTCCTCCAAAAGCTGCTCCCGCATCCTGGTGAGATCTTGCTCTGCCTTGTCTGACCGTCGTCTTTGAGTCTCCATCTTTAGCTCTTCACTTCGCAGGTCGGATTCCGCTTTCTCCGCCCGGAGCCGGTGCTCCTCGACGGACTGGAAGGCCTTGTTGAAGTCTTCGACCGTCAGCTGCCATACGGCTTCATTGTGGACTCCCAGCTCTACTTCTTTCGCGACTCCTTGATCCGGTAGTACCGGCTCCGCTCCCGCATTCGAATCGGTCTTTGCTAACATCTCACGCGCCCTCCCCGGCGTAAATCCTCGAACATTCCACTTCCCGACCCAATAGGCCAAGGTCCCTGGCTTCATGCCCCATTCCTTCTCGATGGCCGTGACCGTCTTCCCAGCAGCGACTCCATGAAGGAAGTCCTCCCGGGTTTTCCCGTTGTCCGGCCCCTGCTTCGCTCGGCCGTCATGCCGTTTATGGGCTCGCTCCGCTTGTTTCTCCGAAGACCGGTTCTCCGGAGGCGGTGCTGCTGCTGCCGGCTCCCGGTACCCGGTCCGGGCTCGAAGATCCTCTAGCTCCTCCGGACTCATGGTGTAACTCTTGACTGGGCTGTTAACCGCCGCACGCTGCTCCGCCTCTTTGCTCTTGGCCGGCACGATCTTTCCGCGCTGCTTCGTTCTGGCTGCCATAGGCTTCTTGACCTCCTTCACGGGCTCAAAATAGGCCTCGCCAACGGCCAGCTTTTTCCGTTCCGGGCTGACTTCCCATAGCGGGCGGGCCAGTTCTTGGGCCTGTTTCTGTATATCGCACCCGTTGCACACCTCTTTCAACTCTGCCCATCGGCTGAATGCTTTTAGCCCTCTCGCAGCATCGCAATTTTTACAGTGCTGCTCCATCAGGTCATGAATCTGTAACCGCACCTCGCGTTGCTGGTCTCGGACAACGTTTTTACTCATAGCCAGGAACCTCCTGAAGAATTCTCGCAACAATTGCTCCCCCGTCGTCCGGTACCAGCTCTCCGGCGTCTTCACTTTCGAAGTGTCCTCTTTGTATCGGTCTCCCGGTGCCGTATCACCAACTCTGTCGGGGTATCGCGCTCCACCGTCCAGTGCCCCGGGTTCAAGCCGGCCAGCTCCATCCGGATCTTCTGCTGCCGTGTGGGCTTCTTTTCTTGCTTCACGCGAACCACCTCCAAAGGAGAATGATCATGCCAGCTGCGGCCGCTTCGAGAAGAAGACCGTTCCAGATCCCGCGCATCAGTCGATGGTCTTCTGGCAATGGGGGCATACCCGTTCCCTCCCGTACAGCAGCTTGTCGATCGAGAACTCCAACTCCACGGTCTTCATACCGTCCCATTCCTCCCGGATCTTCTGCCCCTTCTCCTCCACTTCACCGACCATCTTTTTACTGATCCGCGGATGACAGCTCATGGCCTCCAGGATATGCTTCTGTCCGGTCTGGTACGCGTTGAAGTGGACCACGTTCATCCATTCCCAGAATTGCTGATCCGTTGCCTGCTGCATCTTCTGCCGGAACTTCCTCCGCTGGACGTCGTTCATGACGGCTCATCCTCCTTCGGGGATGCTTCGGGAAATCCGACTTGTTTGGTCCACCAGGTCCCCACGATCCCGATGAACCCGGCCAAGGCCAAGGCCAACAGACACCAGTACATCCAATCCACCAGAACGTTGACTCCGACAACCCCGAAGGATACCCACACGCCGGTGCACCAGAAGCAGTTCATGATCTTGCCGATGAACCGGCGGACCGGTCCGCCCTTTAGCCTGTACTGGACCTGCAGCCCCTCCGGTGTATTGTTATAATACCGGCGGACGAACAGGTTCCGGATCGGCTCGAAGACTTTATCAAAGACAACCAAATGGGTCAGGCGGTACGCCGCCAGGAATAATACGATCAGGGTGGTCACCACAATCAGCTCCTTGTTTTCTCAATTCGCGCCTTCAAGGCGTCCAGTAACCGGTCCTGGGTCGATGCTTTATCCTCCAAGGCAGCCATGACATCTTCATCGGCGCCGCCCTGAACGACCAGGTGATGCAAGATGACCTTCTGTGCCTGCCCCTGCCGGTGCAGACGACCGTTGGCTTGCTGATACAGCTCCAGCGACCAATTGAGCCCGAACCATACCACATGGTTGCCGCCATCCTGTAAGTTCAGTCCGTATGCAGCACTGGCCGGGTGGGCCAGCAGGATATCGATTTTGCCGTCGTTCCAGTCCAGCTGGTCTTCCGGCGTCCGAAGCTCACGGACACGAAGGCCTATTCCTTTCAACGCGTTGTGAATCCGGGTCAGGTCGTGCTGATAGCTGTAAAAGACCAAGGCTGGCGCACCGTTCAACTGCTCGATCAATTCCATGAAAGCCTCGATCTTGCAGTCGTGAATCTCATGAACGGTCCGATCCCCGTCGTATAGAGCCCCGTTACACATCTGCAGCAGCTTGCCAGTCAAGGCTGCAGCACTGGTGGCCGTGATCTCTGTATCCGCGATCTCCAGCAGCAGGTCCCGCTCCATCCGCTTGTAAAGCTCCGCCGCCTTGTCATCCAGTACCACGGGGATGATATGCGGCACGGCGTCCGGCAACTCCAGGTAGTCCTCCGCCTTCATGCTGATGCAAATGTCGCTCAATCGCTGATGGATGATGTCGTCCGCCCCAGGCTTTGGCGTATAGCCGAAGCCGTTGTAATTCCGTTCAAAGTATTTCTCCCGGAAATGGGTAATTCGTTTCTCCAGCCGCTGCCCCTCATCCAACAAGTAGATCTGGGCCCACAAGTCCAAAAGGCCATTCGGCGCCGGCGTACCGGTCAGCCCAACAATCCGCTTCACGTGCGGCCGGATCCAGGTCAGCACCTTGAACCGCTGGGCCTGATGATTCTTAAAGCTGGACAGCTCATCCAGCACCACCATATCGAAAGGCCAGGCGTTTCGATAATGCTCCACCAGCCACTTCACATTGTCCCGGTTGATCACCCAGACATCCCCTGGTGTGTTCAGCGCGCGGATCCGTTTGGCCTTGCTGCCCAATACCGGAATGATCCGGAGGTGGGCAAGGTGCTGCCACTTGGCGGCCTCGAAACTCCAGGTCGCCTCGGCTACCTTCTTCGGGGCAATGACCAGCGCCCGCCGGATGGCGAACCGGTTGTACTTTAGGTCGTTGATGGCCGTCAGGGTGATGACGGTTTTCCCTAGTCCGAGGCCCAGGAAAAGCCCCAATGCCTCGTCGGCCAGCATCCGGTTAATGCAATACCGCTGATAATCCCACGGTGCAAACTTTTTCCGGGTCATGTGTTGACCTCCCGGATAAACTGATCCACCCGCTCCTTGCTGTCGATCACCTGCACTGAACACCCCATGCTCTGCAGCGTACGATGCTGAACCTGCTGCAGCTTGGTCGGCTGCTCCCCGGGCGCCTTTAGCTCAACGAAATAGATACGGCCTCCTGGCAAGATCACCAGCCGATCGGGCACCCCATTGTTCCCAGGGCTGACGAATTTATACGCTCGTCCGCCGGCGTCGCGTACCTGGTCGCGGAGGTACGTTTCGATTGCACGTTCTCGCACTTGACAACCCTCCCAATGCTGTGTTACGCGTGTGCGCACATGTACGCGCGCCTGCACGCGTAACTTATTTATAATCAGGCGTATTAGGCGGTATATATAAGGCCCTATATTCTATATTTCTTTATTTTTATCTTTAACTAGAGTTAAGTGTCAAAGTGTCAAATAAGTATAATAGGTGTAGGAATGACGCGGTTTTTTTCTTGGACACTTGGTTGGACACTCACTTGGACACTTGTAAATCTGTCCAACACCCAATCTTGGACACTTGTGAGACTGTCCAACCCCATCTGTCCAAGTGTCATATCGCTATTTGGTGAGAGTTTTCCGATATCCTCGCTGCCAGTTGTAGGGTCCGAACCATCCTCTGTACTCCTCCCACCCTGGGATGGACGCCAGAATCCCGTTGATTTCCCGGGTGTCCGACTGTCGCATAAACTTGATGTCCGATCGGAAGCATTCACACCACACCTCGGCGGCGCATATGCGGTCCCGGGCCCCGACTGGCCCTCCATGGGGTTTCCCGAACTCCCCGCCCCAGTACATCAGCCTTGCCGGCAGATCCCGCTTCGGCCAATCCTCCGGTACCCGCTTCTCGACGAATCCCCGGATTATCCCCTCCTTGGCGCTGCTCTCCCGATGGGCCTCCTGCTGTTCTTTGGCCAAATCCTCCGCTTCCCCGGACAGATACAGGGGCTCTCCCAATTGCCACCGCATGACCGCTTCCGCATAAATCTGATCGACCTCTCCGGCCAGATCCCGGAACACGCTTTTCGTGGGTTTCTGGTTCCCAACATCCACCGGCCAGAATCGGCGATTTCCCGTCCGGTCCCGCAGAAACTCGCTGTCGTTCGTCGTACCGAAGAAAACGCAGCGCCGGGGATAAGGCATCGTCCGCTTCCCATACGCCTCCCGGTAGATGTCCTCCGTGCGGCTCAGGAACTGCTTGACGGCATTGCTCTCCGACTTGCTCATCCCCGTCAGTTCCCCAACCTCGTTGATCCACACGCCTTGGATCATCTCGCAGGCCTCTTTGCCTTCAAACGTCTGCAGACTATCGCTGAACCAGTTTTTACCCATTATCCGCAAGAAGGTACTTTTCCCTAGGCCCTGGAGCCCCGCCAGAATGACCATATAGTCAAACTTGACACCCGGCTCCATAGCTCGCGCCACGGCCGCCGTGAAGGATTTCCGGGAGACGGCCCGGGTGTAGGCATTGTCCTCCGCCCCGAGATAGTCTCGTAGCAGGGTGTCCAACCGGGGAACTCCGTCCCACGTCAGCCCCTCCAGGTACCGCTTCACGTCATTAAACCGATTCTTGTGGGCGACCAGGGCGAGGGCCAGATTGATCTTTGTCTCCACGGCAATGCCGTACACCTTCTCGATGTAGTGGTAGATCCCGGCGTCGTCTGAAGTTGCCCACGGCCGCCGATCCTCCCGGGCATCCCACGGTAGCGGCCCCAGCACCAGGCCCCGATTGGCGAACTCATCGAAGGCCACCTTGCCCTTCAGCGCCGGGTCATGTTCGAGGATCACCAGGATGTTGTCCACTGTCTTCAGGTACAGGCCGCTGCTGTTGATCTCGAGCTTCTTCATCCAATTCAAGTCTTCCGGCGCCGTCGGGGCCGTCTCTTCACCGCTAGAGAACTGGGCTACAGCCTTCTCGAATCGCTCCCGTTTCATCAGGTCTGCTACCGGGTCCAGCTGCAGCGCAAGTGCCGTCATCGCTGTGAAGCTCGGCAGCTTGTTGGTCGGAGTCCCGGGCTTCGCCTCGTCGTCCTGATCCCCGAACTTGTGGATTCGGATCAGATCGAACGCGTTCACCAGACGGCCACTGACCGGGTCTGTGGCGTGGTGGGAGTAGAGGAATTGGTCGTTGTCATAGAGGACAGCGCCGCCCACCGTGGAGCCGCCGGCGTAGGTCAGGCGGCCGCTTCCGTCCTCCACAGGAAGGTACACACCGGGGAGGAACGCTTCGATAGCCCCCGGGATGTCGTATACCCGGCAGAACGCTCCGACGATGCCGGGCTTCGCCTGCGGGTCCCCCTGCTTGGCGGCCAGACGGATGTGTGCCTGGCTGACTCCCGGTACTTCAGGCCACTCTGTAATGTTGCGCCAGTTGGAGTACATGGCCAGAAGCCCGTCGGCGGAGACAAAAGGCTTATCCCCGAAGTGGTAAACGAAAGAGCTATCCGAAGAGCAGCTGGGCCAGTACATAAGCCGGTTGGTCTCGAAGGTTGTCGGATCCGCCAGCTCGATCCCGATGATCTGGGCGAGCTTGCGCGCCAGCGGCTCGTATTCGTCCGCCGTTACCGTTCGGTCCGGCGGTACCAGGACACGGAGCCGAGGCTTCGCTTCGTGATGCTTCCGAGTGCTGTAGACGGCGAAACCGCATCCGAGGCCCTCCAGCCGGCGGAGCACATCCGTCGTCCCGCCTGCAGGAATGTTGTCGAGGTCCAGCGTCAAAACGTCCCGGCTGACCACCGCGGAGGCCTTTCGGCGCCCCCCGGCCAGCGTGCCAGCCACGAACCCGCCGACGTCTTTCAGGCGGTCCTGTTCTGACTTCGGGAGGCTCAGGTACTGCGCTAAGGTTTCTGTGCCACGAGAAGCCACCCGCAGCCGATCCACCAGCTCCGACCAATACAGCGTCTGTGCCGGCCAGTGCGTCGCTTGGCGGCTCCCGGCGGCCGAGATGGTGATCTGTCTATCGTGAATCATGGGGCACCCCGCCTTGCGTCATAGGTTTCAGGGCTTCGGCCCAAGGTCGTTCAGCTCGTATGTGCCGCGCCCCGTTCGGGTCGAGTACTCGATCACTAGCGAATGCTTCCCATTATCCGCTTTGGGCCACATCCGGGTGATCGTAATGTCCTTCCGCTTCATGATGTTGTCGTAGATCGCGCGGTGGATATACATCGTCTCTCCCTGATAGGCCGCCGGCAGTGCCATCCGGGGCCGCGCCCGATCCCGCCGAAGTCGCTCCCGCTCCTCCGCCTCTGCGCGCTTCCGCGCCGCCTCTGCCTCCCGCTTGCGTTCCAATGCTGCCTCGCGGAGTGCAGCATCTTGAAGGGCTCTTTGAACACGGTCTTGCGAGGACTTCTTCATAACTGGGGACATTTTACGGCCTCCTTTAATCCTTCATGTAGAACTGCGTCGTGAACCCGGCAGCCTTGAGCGGCAGCCCCGGCGCCCAGGAAATCGGCTCCGCCATCATGGCCAAGATCCGATCCAGATCTTCCTGTTGATCCCCCTCGATACCCAGCTCGTCGTGCACGTGGAGCACTGTCTCGAAGCCGGCCGCCTCCGCCCGCATAAGCGTCACGGCCAAGCAGTCCCGGGCGATCGCCTGGACAATATTCTCCACCAGCTTGCCTCCATAGGTGGATATCCGCGTCCACTTACCCGTCTTCTGGTCCGGGCCCATGTAATGCAGGGCCTGCTTGCCGAAGTCATTCTCTGCCAGCGTGGGCTGCACGTAGAACAGCTTCCGGCCACTTGGCAGCTGCACGGTGAAGAAGTCGAGACCGTTGCCGTAATGGCTCTCTCGGGCAAAAAGAATGCCCCGAACGCCCACTGGTTGCCCGGTCTGCATGACCTGAAGGGCCGCATTTTCGAAGGCGTACCACAGATCCACGATCCTCCGGTTGGCATTCCGCCAACGCGTCACAATCTCAGGCAGCTCCTCCTCCGAGAGCCCCATTCCGAGGGCCCCCATGGCCACCAGTGCCCCTGGGCCTCCTTGGTATCCGAGGGCCAGCTCCGCCACCTTGCCCTTCTGCCGGAGCTCCTTGTCGATTTCCTCGAGGGGAATACCAAACATCTGGCTCGCCGATGCCTCGTAGATCTTGCCGTGGCCGTTGAACACATCGAGCCGCCACTGTTCCCCCGCGAGCCAGGCGATAACCCGGGCCTCGATCGCGGAGAAGTCTGCGACCAGGAGCCTGCGCCCATCTGGCGCCACGAAGGCGGTCCGGATCAACTGCGAGAGTACATCTGGCACATTGCCGTAGATCATCTTCAGGAGCTCGACCTTCTGGTCGATAACCAGCTGTCGAGCGAATTCCAAGGTGTCCATCTTATTCTTGGGGAGGTTATGGACCTGCACCAGACGCCCTGCCCACCGTCCGGTTCGGTTCGCCCCGTAAAACTGGAGCAGGCCCCGGACCCGGCCGTCGTCACAGGCCACTGTCTTCATGGCGGCATACTTCTTGGTGCTTGTTTTAGAGAGCTCCTGCCGGATCTCCAGGACGCGCCTGGCCGGGCCCTCTTCCGTCGTCTTGATAAGGCTCTTGACCGTATCCTTCCGAAGGTCCTCCACTTCTTCACCGATCTCCTCCGTGAGCCACTTCCGAAGCTGTTGCACCGACTTGGGGTTATCCAGTCCGGAGAGCCGGACCGCCTCCGCCGTCAGCTGCTCAGTGATTGCTTGATCCACGGCCAAGGCGCCCTCTACGAGCTGTAGGTCGCAGGCGATGCCTCGGGCGTTGATCCGCTGGTCCAACTGCCAGAGCTGCCACTCCTGCTCCGGTACCGGGAACACCGACAGCCGGCGGAGAATCTCCATCTCGGCCACCACGTCGCCCACACAGTAATCCTTGAATAGCTGCCACTTCTCCGGTTCGTGATGTGGGAGCGTCCGGGTCCGCATGCCATTGGTCTTATTCGGCTTGGTCGGCACGCAGAAGGTCCGGATCAGGGATCCGCCGACGCCGAGTTTCCGTTTATCCTGGGGGAGACCCAGCGCCTCGCCGACCGCCCCCAGCCCGGCGGGATACCCGCAGTACAGGCCGTGGACTTGCGTGCAGCGCCACTGCTCAAGCGGTGAGCGCCAAAACTTGTTCAAGCTGTACCACTCGAAGGCGGCGTTGTAGGCGTGCTTCTGGACATTGGGATCCGAAAGCCCCGTCCAAATCTCCTCCGGTAGCTTCTCTCCCTGAGCAAAGTCCACAATCTGAACCGGACCTCCGTCCCAGGAGTAGGCAAACAGCAGAACTTGAAAATCCGGGGACTGCACGTATCGGTATAGCCCGGCCTTTTTGATCTCAACGGAGCTGAAGGTCTCAATATCAATCGAGAGATGTCTCATGTTCCCTCCTGCATGGTAGGTAAAGGGGCTCCGAAGAACCCCTTACCTCGATAAGGCGCGGATTAGATTCCCCAGACTGCACCATTCAACGGCTTTCCAGTAATCGGGTCAATGCCTTGCTGTGCCGGTGCTGCAGGCGGTTGGCCATAACCCTGCGGGGCAGCCGGGGGCTGACCGTATTGTGGTGCCTGGCCATACTGTGGAGCCGATGGCGGCTGTTGGCCGTATGCCTGCGGTGTTGCAGGGGGCTGGCTGAATCCTTGGGGAGCGCCCGCGGATTGTCCATAGCCCGGGAAGGCGGGTGGCTGTTGCGGTGGGTATTGCTGCGGCGGCGCGGCCTGCTCCCACCCTTGCGGCGCCGGTGCTGGGGTAAAGCCTGCTCCGAACGCCTGATCAGCGGTAATACGGCCGCCTAGCGGTTCCCCGTCTGCAACCTTCTGTACAGGGCCAAGTCCCGCTCCCACTCCGCGATTCCCACTATTCGAGAACGGGAAGAAGTTGATGCTTACTCGAGCGAAGATTCCGCTGTAGATTTCGGATTGGTTGATGATCGGGTTCAGATTCAAGTCAACAATAGCTTGTTGCTGTTTAGAGCTGGCGGTGATTACCCAATGACCCTTGCACTCCGGACCAAACGGCTCTCCATTCTTTCTGAGCCCGTCGCCATCCCATACCGGGAGCTGGGGCTGTGGCGGGCGGGCTCCGCTCCAGATGCCGGACACTCCTTTCTGTATGGCAGCTTGCATAGCAGTCTGGATTCGCTGCATCGTGGCGACGTCCGTTTTCGGAATCAGAATGGTGGTGCCATATCTTGGCTCCTGCCCCGGCTGATTAGCATGCGGTTGGAACAAGTGGACATAGCTGAGACGTACCTGCCCTGTAGTTACAGTCGTTGCATTTTGCTGATTGGTCATTTGAAGGTTCCTCCTTTTAGATGGGTTGAGCAAATGCCGTTTCGGGCGTAATCCGGTTCGTGATCGCTTCGCGTTTATCGCTTTCGGGCACCAGTGTCGGGGCGCCGGGTTTCGTGACTACGAGTCCTGGTTCTTCGAGGAGCTCTCGGTATTGCTTCTTGCCGAGCGCCTTCTCCAGGGCGGCAGGGGTGATGGGCTTGCGTTCGTACAACACGGCATCCGCGATCCCATTCTGCTGCAGGTGTGCGAAGGCGGTGTCCATGTCGGCGTACTGACGAGATCCACGCCCCTCCACGGCCTTCCACCCTGGGATCGTAACGCCTTGCAGGGCCTCAGCCAGGGCCAGTTCCTTCAAGCCGTTGTACCAGCTGACGATCCCTTCGGCGCGTCGGAGAACATCCGCCACCTCATCCCAGCCGATCAGAGGGGGTTTTAGAGGGGCCTTCTCGCCGGCGTTAAGGAGCACTTCCACTCGAGCCCTGCAGGTCGACTTGGCCCGGCAAAACCCACAATGGCTGCCGACCTGATACTCCCCTTCACCAGCGAAGGCTAGCTGGGCGATCGGCTTGATGGATTCGCCCCACGCCAGCAGATCCGCCACCGGAAGGGACCATTCGGAGGGAACATCCCAGACCTTCGGCTGGACGATGGCCAGATGAACGGTCTCAATGTCATAGAGCATGGAGTAAGCACGAAGCGCGCCGAGAGCGTAGAGCTTCATCTGGGGGTTATCCTCTGCTGGAACGGGCACCCCGGATCCGTTCTTGTAGTCGATGATCCGGAGCTGCTTGGAGCCAATCACGATGCAATCCCCTGTACCGAAACCCTCCGGAACGTAAGTCGTAAGGTCCAGCCGTCGTTCGATGGCCACGTAAGGCTGCTGCGGGAAGGAGTGCACGACCTGCTGCACGTATTCCACATAAGCGTTCGTGTGCTCTTCGATGCAGGGCTCATACAGCGGATGCTCATGGAACTTCTTCATGGCGGCATTGAATTTTCGCGGGCCCATCGGCTCGCTGAAATATTTCCGAAGTTTCAGCTCAGCGATCTCATGGGCCAGCGTTCCGCGCTGTGCTGCCTCGCTTTCCGTGTCCGGCAGAGTGGCCTCCAGGCGGGCACTAGGGGTGCAGTGCAGCCACCGGTGGGCCCCGCTGGCCGATAGGATGGCGTGCTGCCTTTCGGCATGGGCAATTTCCGTCATTAGATCCTGGCCCCCAGGCTACGCAGGTAGATGGCGAATTCGCCGTATTTGGCCTGATCCAAATTAGTCAAGGCGGACGCCCCGTGTTGATGCAGCCAGGTTGTTAATTCCGGACCGCGCCCTTGATCCACCAGAGGACCGGCGGCCACACCAAGCTGCTCCATGGTGTAGGTCGGGGCCGGCGCCGTGGGGACCGAAGTCGGTGTCGGCGCAGGTGAAGCTGCAGGCGGATAGTTGGAGCTCCCCGAAGTCGGCGCTACCGTAGGCACGGAAGACGGGGGAAGGGTGGCTGGTGCGATCGGTGCGACATACGTCGGCTGTTGATACGAGGGAGCAGGGGCAGACACAGGGGACGGGACGGCTTCAGTCGACGATGTCGCGTACCCCGACGCCAGGTCCTTCAATTCTTGCAATGCTTGCGCAGCGGTTTCGCCGGTGATGGAGATTTGAACAGGCATGTATAAATCCTCCTTATATGAAATGATGGAGCTTTCTTGCGGCTTTTGTTCCAAACATCACCCCCTTTTCACAGCTGCGATAGGAATCTCTCCCAACGCCGCCATCGCTTCGGTCGAAGGACCTGATCCTCCTTGGAGACGGCGTATACCTTCCTCCCGTCCAAGATCCGGACTTCATGATGGATTCGCTTCTGCGCCCGAAGATATTCCCAAGCGGCGCCCTCGTCTGCCAATATGATGATGGGTCCGACCGGCTTCCCGTTTTGGTCCACGCATTGGGCCTTCAGCATTCCTTCATTTCTGCCTTACAGCCGCCGCAGACGAGCTTCTCCTTGAAGTAGATAACGTTGTCGGCGTTCCCGCAGAAAATACACGCCGGCTGGTATTTCTTCAGCATGATGCCTTGGTCCGTGACGTAGATCTCCAGCGCATCCTTCTCGCCGATCCCCAGCGTGCGTCGCAGCTCCATCGGAAGGACCACCCGGCCGAGGGGGTCAACTTGCCTTACAATTCCCGTTGCTTTGATCATGTCTTTGATCTCCTTCTGCCCCATGCTATAATGGAGCTATCGATTAATATTTTTCCTTGCTGCAGCTCTCCGGGCTCCTACCCCGCGAAGGGCTGTTTTTCATTTTCAAGGCTTCTTCGATCTGCCTGACTTCTTCTTTCAGAGTGGATATCATGGTACGCTTCAGTTTCAGTAAATTGGTCAGATTATCTTCGGACATCCCCACATATGGATTCATGACCTTTGCTCCTCACCTCCCTTCCCGGCGCCTAACGCCTCAAGCGCCAACTCGATATGCTCCCGGGCCAGCCCGACAGCCATCAGCTCATCGGTCGGCTGATCCTGGACGGAGAGGTACAGGAGAGCCGTCTCGGCCTTATCCTCTGCCAGCTTTAGCGCGGTGATTAGGGCACCAATCCGACGGCGGTCATGCTTATTCATCGTGATCAACCCGCTCCAGTACCGCTCGTTCCAGCGCCTGCGCCGCAGCGACTAGTTCTTCCGGCGGGAAGGCGTCATTCAAGAGATCCCGGAGCTGGAGCAGATCCGACCTCCCGGAGATCCGGACCATTCGGGGCGGGATATAGACGCCATCGAATCCATCCTCCTCGTACAACTTCATGATATTGGCCACCGTATCCAAGACCGCTATGGCCCCGCCTTTTAATACCACGGATTTCGGTTTCATGGTTTTCTCCTCACTTTCAAAAGAAGGTATTCCCTTCCAATTGCCGAATATTTGTCCAGACTAACCAAAAATGTATAGGAAGGAGGGAACAACATGAGCATTATCGAAAGACATGAGCAAATAGCTAAAGAAATAACAATTGCAGCCATCCAAGGAAAACCGCTTGTCAATGATCCAGTTAAAGCAGGAGAAGCGATCGGTCTAATTTATAAACAAATTTTAGAAGCGGTCAAAGAAGCGAGTGGTAGAAATCAAGTCTGATGTGGACTCAATCAGCTTAGTCGTTGTTTCGTAATCGCCTGCATCTACGAGTTTATTGATGTGACAAAGCAAATTTGTTATCGTTTGCTCTAAAGTGACCGCCGCCGCTACGGCGGTTTCTTTTTGCTGTTCCTTCATATGTTTCACCTCCATGTCCACCGGTTTATGGTTTAGCCTCGATTCAATGAATTTCTTGCTCCCGGCTGCCGGACCATACGGCCCAGGCTACCGTCGCCAACACGTATAGGAACAACAGGGATCCAAGCACTTGCCACGCCGGATGCATGATCAGATCCGTCATACATTGCTCCTTCCCACCAGATCATCCAGCGACACATCGAAGTAGTTGGCCAGCTTGATCAGGGTCCTGATATCCGGCTCCCGCCGGTTCAGCTCGTAATGGCTAATGGCAGCACGGTCGATGCCGACCCGGTCGGCAAGCTTTCGTTGCGACAGTTTCATGGCGTGTCGATGCCGCTGCAGATTATGACCCAGCAATCCGCTCATGCCATCCTCGCCTCCATCGCATCCAGCTGCTCGCAGACTTCCATTTGCCACTCCATATCACCAAGGCAATGGGTAAAGTAAGCTAGTTCCTTCAGTTGGTCGATTTGTAAAACCAATTGGGCATTGACGTGCATGCAATGCTGGAATTCGATTTGCTCCATGGTAGTAAGCATGTGGTACCCGCCACGCTTCTTGGCCGCCAGCTGCAGCTCCGCCATCCGGCGGTGTACAGGGTGGATCGCTATTGCCATAACGACCACCACCCAATCGCTGCGAGTGCCCCGATCAGCACAACACCCCAGGCCGCTGCATTCGAACACTCAGCCTGCTTGATCTCCACCGACTGTACCGGCTCCACTTCCTTGCCGTTGATCTTGATCCGCATTTTCCTTCACCCTTTCTAGCGCATTGAGAACGGAATTGCATAACCGAATTGCACCTTCAAATTCCGGCTTTGTGAGCTCATCGAGATTGGGCTTATTAAATACAGCAGATACTAGTTCGAATAATTTCAGGATCGTTTGCTCATGTCTTTCGCCACCCAGGACTTTCATCCGGCTAAGGTATACGTTCCGAATTTCTTGGTAATAATTCATAATGACAGGACCTCCGCGTTACCTGAGATAAACCACAGTTAACTTGTAGTTATCATGCAGGCATGGCAAATAAAACTGCAGGTTGAATGCAA
>NZ_JBPPGJ010000034.1:0-16490 GCF_051594765.1 Oryzibacillus soli | reverse complement strand
CTTACAGGCAGGTTGCCTACGTGTTACTCACCCGTCCGCCGCTAACCTGTCCCCGAAGGAACAGATCCGCTCGACTTGCATGTATTAGGCACGCCGCCAGCGTTCGTCCTGAGCCAGGATCAAACTCTCCAAAAAGGTTCGTTCGATATAGCTCATTCATTACACTTGGCTGTTGTAAAACATGTCATTTGTTCAGTTTTCAAGGAGCTTGCGGGACGCATTCGCGCTGTAATGCGTTAGCGCTTCATACCGTCACAAGAAGATATCTTATCAGGTTATGTCGTGAAAGTCAACATCTTATTTTGTTCCTGATATTCTTCTCTGCCACCGTCGGGCCAAGCCCTTCGAAGCGGCGAAAAGTAATATACCATAGACGACCTTGCGAAAGCAAGTCACTATTTTTTGACAAGAAAAAACCGCCCTGCACGCACCATCTGGTACGCAGAACGGTTGCCCCAACGCAAGCGCGTCAAGATCAGCCTCCAAAGAAGAAATCGAGGATGTTGGAGGCCTTGGACGACTCGCGGTTATAAAACTCCGAGTAGCCGCAGTTTTTGCAATATACCACAACGAATTGGTTCTTCTGAATATCGAACATCTTAGACAGCCCCGTTCCGGTCATCGCCACTTCCTTCGTGTCTGCATTTCTGCTCCCGCACTTGATACAGCCTTTGCCGTTCATCCGGATCCTCTCCCCGTTTCGAATTAATCTGTTATACGGCAGTTCCGCCGCGAGGTTTCCTTATCCTGTAAAATCTAGAATACGACAAACCCGGTGCCGCTTCTCGCTTCATAAAAAGGCTTCCGGCTCCGGTTCAGCATACAGCGGAACAGGTGGACGGTCATCACAGCTCCGATCAAGCCGGCCGCACCCGCGCCCAAAGCCAGGTACACAGTAGAAACGTACCCGCTCACCGCCACCTCCAGCACAGCCGCCGCTGCGAAGAGCAGACCATACCGGATCAGCAGCTCGCGAATGCGGATATGCGTCTCCCGGCCCGTGAGCCGGATGCGGACCACCCACTTGCCGAAGGTCCGGCCGTTGGTCACGTAGGTGAGCACACCATAATAGAAGAAGGCCAGCAGGAAGCAAGGATAGGGAACGCGGATGACGATCAAAAAAGCCCATAAGGGCAGCAGCAGGCACCCGTCCAGGAGCAAGGCCAACGCCCTGCGGATATAAGTGACGCGTTGGGCCGCCAAATCTACTTGATCATCCAGCTTATCGATCTTCGGGAGCAGTCCCGACAGCCGGGCCGACAGCGCGAAGCCCATCATGCCGCCCAGCGTATTGGCCATCAGATCATCCACATCGAACAGCCGATACGGATAATCGAATATCCCGTAGATCCCGGTGAGCTGGGTGACCTCGAAAAAAAGCGACAGGCCGAAGGAAGCGGCCACACAGACCCGGCGGCTGCTCCGGAAGTAGTACCGGAGGAAAAATCCGAACGGCATGGTCAAGATCACATTGAACAGCACCTGCAAAAAAGCACGCTCCTTCAGCAGGTGCACGTAGGAGGCCGTGCTGTCGGCAGACATTGCGGATTCCTGAATGATGTCATGGATGAAATGAAACGGAATCCACTGCATTGCGGAGATGAGCTCCCGAGGCGCGTTATGGATACTAGCGGGGAGAGGCAGCAGGACCAAGAACAGCGCATTCATCAAATATAGCAGCAATAAATAAAGCACGACGGCGCGGAACTTGTTGATATAACCGTGCCTCCGGTACTGCACGGTCAGGAACGGCAGCGTGAACAGACCCGCCGCCAAGGGAAACGCCATGAATGCGTACGATATGGGAAACAAGTAAGACTCCAACATGACTGAACACCATCCTTTATAGCCGGGGAAGCTCTTTATGGTACACATTGTAACCCCACAGAGAACCGGCCAAAACCGACCTCGGTATAAATCGGACCCCGACTAAGGTCCAGAATGGAAGGAAGAACGCGAAGAAGCCCCTTGCATCACCCGTATCGGGTGCCGCAAGGGGCTTCGTCCTTATTCGCCGCCGTTCAATAGACGCAGCAGCTCCTCTTCGTTATCGATGATCCGAATGCCCAGCTCCTGGGCCTTGGTCAGCTTGCTGCCGGCACTCTCGCCGGCGACGACCACGTCCGTCTTCTTGGAGACGCTGCCCGTCACCTTGGCTCCTGCCGCCTCCAGCAGCTTGCCCGCATCGTCGCGGGACAAGGTCGGCAGCGTGCCGGTCAGGACGACGGTCTTGCCGTAGAAGAAGCCCTCGGTGTTGGCCGGCGCGGCTTTCTCTTCGGCCCGCGGCGCCACACCCAAGCGCAGCATCTTCTCGATGCTGGCCCGCATGAGCGGGTCCTCGAAGAACGTGACGATGCTGTCCGCCACAATGCCGCCGATGTCCGGAAGCGCCTGCAGCTCCTCGCGAGTGGCTGCCATGATGCCGTCCAAGCTGCGGTAGTGATCCGCCAGCTCCTTGGTGGTCGTCTTGCCCGTGTTGGGAATCCCCAGCGCGAACAGGAACGAAGACAGATCCCGAGTCTTCGACTTCTCCAGTGCCTCCAGCAGGTTCTTCGCCTTCTTCTCGCCGAAGCGCTCCAGCCCCACCAGCTGGTCCAGCGTCAGCTCATACAGATCCGCCGGATCGCGCACGCCCCGCTCGTCGTAGAGCTGCTCCGCCGTCTTCTCGCTGAAGGTCTCGATATCCATGGCATCCCGGGATGCAAAATGCGCGATCCGGCCGATCAGCTGCGGACGGCAGCCCGTCTTGTTCGGGCAGAACAGATGGGCGCCGCGCCATTCCAAGGAGGAGCCGCAGGCCGGGCAGATCTCGGGTGCGCCGATCTCTCCCCCATCCTGTTCCTCCGTCACCTTGCCCAGAATCTCGGGAATGACGTCATTGGACCGGCGGATGTACACCAGCGTCCCTAAGCCGTGCTTCAGCCCTTTGCGCTCAATGTCCCCCATGTTGTTCAGCGTGCAGTTCTGCACCGTTACTCCGGCCAGCTCCACCGGTTCCACCTTGGCCACCGGCGTCAGCTTGCCCGTACGTCCCAGCTCCCAGGTGACGGAGAGCAGCGTGGTCGCCGCTTCCTCGGCCTCGAATTTATAGGCTACCGCCCAGCGAGGGAATTTGTCCGTATAGCCCAGCACCTCGCGAGTCCGCATATCGGTCACCTTCACGACCGTTCCGTCGATCAGGAAGTCGAAGCCGGCGCGCAGCTCCGCCACCCGGTCCAGCTCCCCGACTACTTGCTCGATCGTATCGAAGTAGTGGGTGAAGTCGTTGACCTTAAAGTGATTCTCCCGAAGAAACGCCAGCATCTCTTGATGCGTCTCGAACTGAATGTTGTCGGAGTATCCCACGTTGTAGAAGAACGCATCCAGCTTCCGCTCGGCGGTGGTCTGCGGATTCAAGTTCCGCAGGGCTCCCGCAGCCGCATTCCGGGCATTCTTCAGCGGCTCGGCTGCTGTTCGGTTATATTCCTCCAGGACGGAGAGGAACATGACGCCCTCGCCCTGCACCTCGATGGTGCCTTCGGTGAACGGAATGCGCAGCGGAATGGAGCGGATGGTCTGAACCTGGGGCAGGATGCCCTCCCCTACCTGGCCGTTACCCCGGGTGGAGGCTTGTACCAGCAGCCCGTTCTCGTAGGTCAGGTTCAGAGTCAGCCCGTCGAATTTGAGCTCCAGCGCAAAAGCAGGCTTCGGCAGCGGATTCGCTGGGTTGGCCGCATTATATTGGTCCACCAGCTTGACCACACGGGCATGCCAGGCCATCAGATCGTCCTTATTCTGCGCCTTATCCAAGCTCCACAGCCTGGCCTTGTGACGGTGGGGCTCGAAGCCCTTCAGAATCTCTCCGCCCACCCGCAGGGTCGGAGAATCGGGCAGTACGGTGCCCGTCTCCTTCTCCAACGCGGCGAGCCGGTCATACAGCGCATCATATTCGGCATCCGAGAGGGTCGGCCGATCCAACGTATAATACAGATAAGCATGCTTGTTCAGCTCTTCGATCAACTGCTGCATCTGGGCCGTGCGTTCCGTTGACATAGCCGGTCATCCTTTCGGAATAAGGGTATCTTTGGGATCAGGATTGCTTCGTAATGGGAGCGAACTTGGCCAACAGGCGCTTCACCCCGACCGGGGCCGGGAAGGCGATCTGCAGCTCCGTATCGTCTCCTGTGCCCTTCACGGCCACGATGGTGCCGGTGCCCCACTTGTTGTGCGACACCTTGTCGCCCATGCGGAAGTCGGCTGGGTTGACCGCGCCGGCACCTGCGCCGGCCGGGGCTCCCGGCCGCGGGCGGGACATCAGCCCGCCCCCTCCGGCAGGAGCGGCGCCCGATGGAGCGCCGAAGGGACGGGTTCCGCCGGCGGCGGATGCGCCCGCGCCCGCGCCGCCGCTGAACGAGCCTCCCCCGAAGGAGGCTCCTCCCGTCCTGCGGTCGGCGAAGCTGCCCGCCAGGCCCGGCCGTCCGAAGCGGTCCCGTCCCGGCGTCAGCTCTTCCTTGAACTGGTCCGGGATCTCCTTCAGGAACCGGGACGGCGCATTGGCGCTCATGCGGCCGAACAGCGTCCGCATCCTAGCGTTGGTCATGTAGAGCTCTTCCTCCGCCCGCGTGATGCCCACGTAGGCCAGGCGCCGTTCCTCCTCCAGCTCCTCGTTGTCCGTCAGGGCCCGGCTGTGAGGGAACACGCTCTCCTCGCAGCCGCAGATGAACACGACCGGGAACTCCAAGCCCTTGGCGCTGTGCATGGTCATAAGGACTACGGCGTTCCCGGAGGCCGCATCCTCGTCCTTATCCATGCTGTCGATGTCCGCGATCAGGGCCAGGTCCGTCAGGAAGGACACCAGGCTCTTGTCCTCGTTGCGCTTCTCGAAGTCCATGGTCACGGACAGGAACTCGTCGATGTTCTCGAGGCGGGACTGGGACTCGAGGGTATTTTCCCGCTGCAGCTCCAGCTTGTAGGCCGTCAGCTCCAGCATCTTCTCCGTCAGCTCCGTGACGGACAGGTACTCCAGCATCTGATTCAGGTTGGCGATCATGTCGCGGAAATCCCGGAGCGTCGCCTTCGTACGCCCGGTGATGTCCAGCTCGTCCAGGTCGTCCAGCACCGCGAAGATGGAGACGCCCCGGCGGGCGGCCGCATCCGCCAGCTTGTCCACCGTGGTGTCCCCGACACCGCGCTTCGGCACGTTGATGACCCGGCCCAGGCTGATGTCGTCGTCGGGGTTGGAGATGAGCCGCAGATAAGCCAGCAGGTCCTTGATTTCCTTCCGGTCATAGAACTTGATGCCGCCGACAATCTGGTAGGGCACCTCGGACTTGATCAGAATTTCCTCGATGACCCGGGATTGGGCGTTGGTGCGGTACAGGATGGCGTAATCGCGGTAGTTCCGCCCCGTATTCAGGCCCTTCTTGATCTCGCCGACGATGAAATAGCCTTCCTCATGCTCCGAATCCGCCGAATAAAGCCGGATCTTCTCGCCTTCGCCCTTGTCGGACCACAGATTCTTGGATTTGCGCCCGGTGTTATTGGAGATGACCTTGTTGGCGGCATTCAGGATGTTGGTCGTGGACCGGTAGTTCTGCTCCAGAAGGATGGTCGTCGCTTCCGGATAGTCTTCCTCGAAATTCAGAATGTTCGTAATGTCCGCCCCGCGCCAGCGGTAGATGGACTGGTCGCTGTCTCCGACGACGCAGATGCGGTGGTGCTTGTCCGCGATCATCTTGCAGAGCATGTATTGGGCGCGGTTCGTATCCTGATACTCGTCCACGTGGACGTATTGGAACTTGTTCTGGTAGTGCTCCAGCACCTCGGGCACGTCCTTGAACAATTGGATGGTCGTCATGATGAGGTCGTCGAAGTCCAGGGAATTGTTGGCCTTCAGCTTCTTCTGGTACAGCTTGTAGACCTTGGCCACCAGTCCGTCAAAATAATCGCCGATCTTCATCTCCAGCCGCTCGGGCGTCACCAGCTCGTTCTTCGCGTTGCCGATGGCCGCTTGAATGGACTTGGGCTCGAACTTCTTGGCGTCGATGTTGAGCTCCTTCATGCACCCCTTGATGACGGACAGCTGGTCCGCGGAATCGAGAATGGTGAAGTTGGAGGTGAAGCCGATGCGGGAGATGTCGCGGCGCAGAATCTTCACGCACATGGAGTGGAACGTGGAGACCCAGATGTCGCGGGCGGACGGGCCGACCAGCTTCTCCACCCGGTCCTGCATCTCGCGTGCCGCCTTGTTGGTGAACGTGATGGCCAGAATGCTCCACGGCGCGGCCTTCCCGGTGCCGATCAGATAAGCGATCCGGTGCGTCAGCACCCGGGTCTTGCCGGAGCCGGCGCCTGCCATGATCAGAAGGGGACCGTTGACGGTCTCCACGGCTTTTTTCTGCTGAGGGTTAAGCTTGTTGACCGACTGTTGAAGATCCGTTAAAAATGTCATGCGAGTCCTTCCCATCTATCGAAATTCCACAGGCCCCCGTGTTCCGGGAGTGTGTCAGAGCTTGCGGACGGCGTCCACTGTAGCAAGGGCTTGGGACAGATTCTCGTAAACGGCGTTGCCGACGACGATCGTATGGGCGGCTTGGGCGGCTTCGCGGGCCTTGTCCGGGCCGTCGATGCCTCCCCCGTAGAAGAGCCGGGAGCGCTGCAGCACGTTCCGGGTCTGCCGGACCCACTCCATATTGCCGAAGGTGCCGCTGTACTCGACATAGAAGATCGGCAGCGAAAAAAGCCGGTCCGCCATGCGGGCATACGCGGTCAGATCCTTCAGCGTGGCGGGCGCCCGGGCCCCCGTTAGCTTGGCGGCGGTGGAATCCTCGTTCAGGATGACGTACCCTTCGGCGGCGATCCGGTCCCATTCCAGATGGGCCCCCGCCTCACGAAGCGCCTCCTGATGCCGGCCGCAAATCCATTCCCCCTGATCGGTATTCAGCACAATCGGGATAAAATAGAGATCGAAGCCCGGAACCAGCGCTTCATCCGTTGAGATCTCCAAGACGCAAGGAACGGCAAAGCGGCGGATTCGGGACATCAGATCCACGGTATTGTCATAGGTCACGCCGGAGGAGCCGCCGACGAGGATCGCGTCCGTGCCGGACGTACAGACCTTCTCCAGCGCTTCGTCGCTTAATTCCCGGTCCGGGTCCAGCTTAAATACATGCCGCCATTGTCCGATGAGCCCTGTCATGATGAGCCTCCGCCTTCCATCCGTCTGGTTTACGAGCCTGTCCATCCTCTCCAGTCTAAGGGAGGGGGACATGGGTGTCAAATAGGGCGTTGGTCTTATTAGACCATGCGAAACGGATGAATAATATGGTATAATCATAGGTAAGTTTAACTATTTTTGGTCATGCTTGAACGGGTGATCTTCCCTTAACACACGCATACGGAAGAAGGGGTATCGTTGGCTATAAAAACCATCATATTGGAGATCGACGTGGAAGACGGGGAAGATGCGGCGGTTAAGGAGCTACTGGCTTACTTGGCCTATACGAAACGCATAAAGAAATACCTGTGGCGGGAAAAGGATGCTGCGGCGTTCAAGCCTCCAGCGGTTCCTCAAGGCGAGGCTCCTAGAGCGGCCGATTCCCAAAAAGCGGCGACGGACATCAAGCCGGCCCCGAAGCACGAGACCAAGCATGAGCCCAAGCACGAGCCGAAGAAAGTCGAACATTCGCCTATGGTGGCCGCTCTGTCGGAGCAGCTGTCCGACTGGAAGAAGCAGGACAAGCTGATTCGCCTGAAGGCCTTAAAGGGCAAGGGCAAAATGCTGGATATCGCCTGCAAGATCGTCAGCCAGGACGACGCCTCCGGCATCGTGACTGTCTACGATGTGGACCGGAAGGTGGTTGAGACGGTCCGGGTCACGGAGATCGAGGATATCCATCTGGCGCTGTAAGAAGAGGCTTAGAGTCAGCACCGGCTAACGGTTGCTGCTGCATGGCGATGGTAGACGAGAGCGCGTGGATGAGCGTCTGGCGATGGAGACGAGAGCAGCGCTTGAATGAGCGTCTGGCGATGGAGACGAGAGAGCATGGATGGGTGTCAGTCTAACGGTTGCTGCAGCCGTTATTTCGCTGAGATGGGCCGGGTTTATTCGCTAACGGTTGTGACCGGCGTTATTTCGCGTCTGGAAGGCGTTATTTCGTAAAAACCGATCCATTAACGCCTGTGGCATCCGTTAGAAATGAAAAAGGCTCTATCGCCCGCACATAATGCGTGTGGCAACCGTTAGACTCTTGCCGTAGACCGCTGTCCCTGAATGGGATGGCGGTCTTTGGTTTTTTACGTTGGCTGGTGGCTGAACAAAAATTGGGGCACCTTATTACCGGAGGTGTTGCCCGGTGAAAAAATCGGCGGTTCTGCTGCTGTTAACGGCAGCGTTGTGGTTGGCGGTCAGCTTCGGTACGGCGGGCGAGGCGCTTGCGCCGGCCGGGTCGGAGCTGGAGCGCTTCGATGTGGCGCAAGGGGCGGTGGTCAGCCGGATTCCTTCCACCCCGGAGCTTCAGGCGGAAGCCGGCAAGCTGCTCCAGTCCTTGAGCAAGGCCAAGGGCTTGTTCCGCGCCGATCCCAAGGATGGCACGGTGCTCCGGATCCCGCTCCAGCCCTCGCAGGAGGTGAAGCAGCCGGGATTCTACGCCTTCGCGGCGGAGATGTATGTGTTCCTGCCCTTGGGCCAGGATCCGTACATCCTCCTCTTCTCGGAGGAGAACGAGCCCCGCCTGTTCGGCTTCGATTATCCGGTGGACCGTCTCCTGACGCTGTGCGGCTGGAAGGATGCCCGCCCGTGAAACCGGCGCTGGATGCATGCGAGCTCTGCGGCCGGACGGGGGTGGAGACGACGGAGCATCATCTGACCCCCCGGGAGATGGGCGGCTCCCATCTGCCCACCGCCGACCTGTGCCGGCCCTGCCATAAGCAGATCCATGCCCTCTATTCCAACGAAGAGCTGGCCGCCAGGCTGTCCACCCTGGAGGAGCTCCGGGCCGACGGGCAGATCGCCCGATACCTCCGGTGGATCCGCAAGCAGGCGCCCGGCTCTCTCCCCCGGACACGCAAATCCAGAGCGCTCCGGGAGAAGGGATAGCCGGAAGGCGGCAAGGTTAGTTGCCCGGCTGCACGAGTCGCTCCGCATCCGGGTCCCAGCGCCAGACGGGGCCGGCGGGCTCAAGCCGGACGCCGCCTAAGATGCGGCGGATGCCGTTCAGCTGGACGGCGTCCGCCTCGCCGTCCAGCACCTTGCGGCCGTCCGGAGTCAGGCGGACGGTCACCCCTTGCGGCGCGGGCTCCCCGAACCGCGGCAGCCGTTCCGCCCCGTCGATGCGGAGCAGGGGATGGGGGCCGTCACGCAGCCGCTCCAGGTGCGGCCAGAAGGCCAAGTCGCCGATGCCGTACAGGGTGAGCGGCTCGGTGGCCTCCCGGAAGAGCGGCACCAGCTGCCCGAAGCTGGCGGCCACCGCCTCCAGCACGGCGCGCTCCACCCGGCCCAGCCCGTCGCGGACCGACGGGAAGCGCGCCAGGTGGGCGGCGAAGGCCCCCCGCAGGAAGGGCAGCGCAGCGGTGCCGGGGGCTGGGAGGAGCGCTTCCACCGACCGGGGGTCGGTGGAGACGTACGCCTCCCAAGCCTGCCGGCCCAGCGCCAGCTGCCCGGGGGCGACGGGCCGCCGCCCCGGGTAGAGCGAGGCCAGCTGCGCCGGACTCAGCTGGCCCAGCCCGTGAAACGGCTCGATCCCCGGATACGAGCCGAGGGTCACGAGCTGGAGGCGGAGCGGCGGAACGTCCCGCTGCGCCTCCAGCTCCGAGAGCCGATGCAGCAGGTACGCCTGCATCGTCTGATCATAGAGATCGTGCTCGAACCACAGCACGATCTCTTCGCCTGCATAGACGGCCGCGTCCAGGGCCGTCTCCTGCTCCTCGCGGTTCGCTTCATAGAGCTTCGGCGGAATGCCGAAGGTCTCATCCAGGAACCGCGCCCGTTCTTGGCGGACGGCCTCCGACTGCATGTCCGCCGCTACCGGCCCTTCCGTGTAGTCCTCCCGCCACGGAAGCACCCTTCCTTCCATGCCCGCCTTCCGTAATCTTTCCGCCACGGCGTCCCCGTTCGTAATATGCAGCATATGGGAATCCCCCTTTGTTTCCAATGGTTTCCTTTTCTGATCTTAACAGAAAAAGGGAGCCGGATAAACAGCCGCATCTTTCTTTTCCCCACCACCCGTTAAGACGGGGGGCAGGGTTCCCAACGCCGAACAGCCGGCCCCCTGGAGGACCGGCTGCTGCCGCGCAAGACTATTTCTTCCCCATATCATACAGCGCCTGAATATCCGTGACGGTCACGGCGTACGCCCAGGCTCCGTCATCCTTGGCGATGCGGACCAGCTCGTTGTCGATCTTGCCGGCGTAGGACAGGACCGTCTCCTGGCCGCCGTCCTCCTGCTTCACCGTCAGCTTCAGCTCGGCGGCGGCCAGGTTCACCTCGCCCTTCGCCTTCGGAAGCCGATCGGTAGCCAGGAAGGTCAGCTTGTCGAGAATGGCGCCGCCCTCCTCGGGCTTCAGCTCCTTATCGCCGAGCTTCCAGGCCGACTCATAGGCCTTCTTCGCCAGATCGCTCTTGGTCAGGGTCCATTTCTCGCCCTTCCATTCCAGCTCCACTGACTTGATCTTGTCGTACTCCACCTTCAGAACGTTCTTGTCGAGAAGGTCTTCCGCGGTCTTACTCACACCAGACAGCACGGAGTCCTCCATCTCGTAGACGGTATTGCGGTCCGCCGCCTTCACATAGGTGGTGCCGGCTACCGGCAGCGGACTGCCGACGAGGAGCTTCCTTACGCTCCCGTCCTTCAGCGCCGCTTCGACCTCCCGGGAAGGTCGATCCAATCCGAAGTCCGCCAAGCTGCCCGGGTTCTCGTCGATGACGCCCTTCACCTTCAGGTCCGCCATCGATTGGGCCAGCCCGTCGGCAGCAAGCTTCTCCACCGGATAGGCTGCCGGCTTCAGCATCTCCCAGCCGTCGTCCTTGCGCTTGATCTCTACGGCGTTATCGCCGGTTCCCAGCTTGACGCCGGTCACCTCCGCGCTCTGCAGGGTGAACAGGACGGAAGCCGGCTTCGCCTTCTCACGGAAGAAGTTCTCCTGCTTCGCGTACACATACCCGGCGATCAGCACTACAACCAGCAGAAGCGTAGGCAGAAGCTTCTTCATCCTTTTCTCCTCCTCCACCAGACGAAGCCGCCCAGCACGAGGAAGCACAGCGGGAACACGAGAATGGTGCCCCAATAGATCAGCTTCTGCTTCGACAGGGCGATGTACACCTGCTGCGGCGCCTTCTCCTCCCGGGGACGGATGGTGACGAGCTCCTTCTGTCCGCTGAGCCAATTCACGCTGTTCAGGGCGAAGTCCCGGTTGCTCTGCTCCGCGATCCAGTCATCCCGCAGAAAGAGGCCGTTGCCGATAACCACCGCCTTGGGCTTGTCGTCCTTGGTCACGGCATAAGCCAGATCCAGAGGACCCTTCAGGTCCGCATCGGTCTTCTTGATGACCTCCTGGGTCAGACGGGTATTCGAGGTGAAGGGCGCCAGGTTCGTCTTGCCATACCCTTGGTCCCCGGTCCGCAGCAGCGAGCTGGCCGTGAAGCCGGTCTTGTCCGTCTGCGCCGTCAGGGACATCACACCCGGCATGGCCACGATCACCTGCTGCTGCTCCAGCTTCTTCGTGATGTCGTGGTAGCCGTACTGCGGAACGATGGTCAGCGGATCGGAGGACAAGGTCTTGGAAGACTCCACCACCAGTGCATTCTGGCTCTTCACGCCGACGGCGTCCAGCACCTTGGTCCAATGGGTCCACTTGTCCATGTCCTTGGCCAGGTCGACGGTCATGTACAGCTTGCCCTTATCGGCCAAATAATCGGTGATCAGCTTGGCCTCCTGCTCGCTCAGGTCCTTCTGCGGGGACAGGATGACCAAGGTTTCCGCGTCCTGCGGGATGGCCCCGTCCTTGAACAGGTTCAAGTCCTTCCATTCCACGCCCTCGTTCTCCAGCCCGCGCTTGAACTCGGAGGCATTGGTCATCGGAAGCTCGTTATGGCCGGTCACGACGTAGGCCACATGCTTTTGCCCGGATATGAGGTCCAGAATGGCCTGGGTAAACTTCGATTCCCCGTCATAGGTATAGGTGGTCTGGTCCGACCCGTAGCCGAACAGCTCGCTGCTGCTGACGCTCTTGGTCTTGCCGTTGCCCTCGAACACGATGGTGCCATAGGCGTCGATCTGGTATTTCTGGGCGATGGCGGGCTTCTTCTTCGGGTCCACCTCTTCCCAGGTAAACTTGTCGTTCAGCTTATGGTATTCGTCCAGCAGGTCCTTGATCTGCCGGCTGACCACGCTCTGCCCCTCCTGAGTGAAGGCGATGGCGTGGACCTCCTTGTCGAGGCTCTTGACGGTGCTGACGGTCTTGTCGGACAAGGTAAACTTCTTGTTCGCGGTCAGATCCCACTGGACTCCCTTCATGGAGTGCAGGAAGATCGTGAGCAAGATGAATATCCCTACGGCGGCCAGAGACAAGACGGCGGCATTGGTGCCTTTGATCCAGTTTTTCACGATGGTCTCCCTCCTATCTCCAGCGTTTGCGTTCCAGCGTCTGAATGCTCAACACGAGGAACAGCACCGACAGGGTCACATAAAACAGCACGTCCGGCAGGTCGAAGATCCCCTTCTGCAGATTGTTCAGCCGCTGCACGATGGAGAACTGGGTGAAGAAGTCCCGGCCGGAGGAATAGAGGCTGTACCCCATCCAATCGATGACCCACATCAAGAGAAGCATGGCGAACGCCGCAATGCCGGCAACCATCTGATGAGAGGACAACGTGGAGCAGAACAAGCCGACGGCCATCATGGCCGCTCCCAGCAGGAACAGGCTGAGATAGGACAGCCAGAGCACTGGCTGGTCCAGCGTCCCGTAGGTGGCCATGATCGCCGGGTACAGGAGAGAGAGCGCCACCAGCAGGAACTGAACGATCACCGCCGCCGCATATTTGCCCAGGATGATCTCGGTGATGTTAGCCGGGGAGGTGAGCAGGAGCTCATCCGTGCCTTGGCGCAGCTCATCCGAGACCAGACGCATGGTCAGGAGCGGAATGATGAACAGGTAGAACAGGATCATGTTGCTGAACATGGGCCGGATATCGACCTGGAAGCTGGACAGGAAGTCGTTGGCGAAGAAGAACCCCGTCAGCAGGAAATAAAAGGCGAACGCCACATACGCCACCGGCGAGTAAAAATACATCTGCAATTCCTTGCGGCAAATGGCCCACATTCTACGCACGGCCGGTCCCTCCTCCCGGTGTGTTCGGGTCTTCGTCCTTGTCTTCGTCCGCGTCTCCGTCCAGGCCGGCGGCAGCGGTCCCCTCCGGGTTCTCCGCTTGGGAGCCTGCCTCTTCGGAAGCTTCACCGGCACTGTCGAACGGCTCCCGCTCCTCCTCGGTTACGATCCCCGAGCCGCCGGCTGCAGCATCTCCGGAGGTCAGCTTCAGGAAGATCTCCTCCAGGCTCAAGGTCTCCTTCTTCATCTCCAGAATCGGAAGGCGCAGCTCCGCCATCCTATAGAAGAGCTGCTCCCGGATATCGGTCCGGTCCTTCGCCGCCACGCGCAGCCGCACGATATCGTCCGCGCCCGGAGTGGCCTCCGGCTGGGCAGCTGCTTGGAGCAGCTCGACCGTATCGACGCCGGCCACGGCTTGAATGCCGCTCACGACGGCCATCTGCTCCCCGCGCACCTCCAAGGTCAGCTCGAACTTCTCCCCCATGCGGCCGTTCAGCTGCTCCGGCTTCTCGTCCAGGACGATCTGCCCCTGGTTGATGATGAGCACCCGGTTGCAGAGGGTGTTCACCTCAGGGAGAATATGGGTGCTCAGGAGCACCGTATGGTTCTCGCCCAGCTCCTTAATAAGCTCGCGAATTTCGATGATCTGCTTGGGATCCAGGCCGGAGGTGGGTTCGTCCAGCACCAGCAGATCCGGCTTGTGCAGGATGGCCTGAGCCAGCCCCAGCCGCTGCTTGTAGCCCTTCGACAGACTGCGGATCACCTGCTTCTCCCGCCCCTGGAGCCCCAGCTTGCCAACGGCCTCGCTGATCCGCTGCTTCTGCTCCCGGGCCGGAATATCCCGAAGATCCGCGATGAATTTCAGATACGCCTGCACGGACATATCCGGGTACAGCGGCGGTGTTTCCGGCAGATACCCGATCTTGCGCCGGGCCTTCTTCGGGCTGTCGGCCATGGATAAGCCGTCGATCCGGATCTGTCCCTTCGTTGGATTCAGATACCCCGTAATCATCCGCATGGTCGTGGTTTTTCCCGCTCCGTTGGGTCCCAGAAAGCCCACGATTTCCCCCCGGTCCATCGAGAAGTCAATGTTGCGGACGCCGCGCTGATTCTCGTACATTTTGCTGACCTCACGCACTTCTAGCACACTCGGTAACCCCCCAATTCAAGTTGTGGTCCCTCCCAAAAACAAGCAAATTTAATATACGTACGGAAGTCTAAACCGAGCTTAAAGAAAACTGAAAGGAACATTAAAAGTTTGTGTCCAAATTGTGAACGGCGTCCCAGGATTGGTTCAGGGGGAGAGCGGCTATTGCCGCTTCTTATCTGAAGGACGGCAGGCCCACCGAATACCGGAGGTCTCCGGACGGAACGTCAAGGAACAGGTCATCCCCTAAAAAAGAAGAGGCTGTCCCAAAAGTGAATTTTGAATCAGCCCGAGCAACATAAGTGATGCTATACGAAAAAACGAAAGAGCTAGGCGGCCTGTTTTCGCTTAGCTCTTTCGTTTTTGGCATCCACAGCTGCTTTCTTGAGCAGGTTATGGGCAAGGGAAAGCCACCCGACCTCTAGACTTACTTTTGGTAAGCCTCGAAGCAGGAACCGCTTAAAGCCTCGGTTGCTCTTCATATCGCCAAATACAGGCTCCGGTTCGATCATACGTCTCACTGCCAACGCATATCCTTCTTCGCTACGGAGCTTTTGCCTTGCTTGGTTCTTCAGCCGCAAATACTTCATGCTTACTTTGATCTCGCGGTTCCCCTCGGCTTTCGTACACTGTAGCTTCAACGGGCAATTCTCACATCCGGCACTTCGGTAATGCCGATATTCGATTTCGTAGCCACTTTCCGTCTTCTCCTTGCTTACTCGACGGAATTCGAGAGATTGTCCGACCGCGCATGTCCATGTATCTTCTTCGTTGTTATAGGTCCAGTTGTCGATCTTGCCGATGTCCTTCTGCCAGGCGTTGCTCTTTTCGCGGTGATAGGTACTGTATTTGACGATCGCTTCAACGTCATTTTGCTCGAGATAGTCGTAATTCTCTTCGCCGCCATACCCTGCATCGGCGATGACGGTGCCCGGGAGTTTCCCTAACTGCGATTTTACCTTTTCGAGATGTGGGATGAGACAGCGCGTATCGGTTGGCCGCTGGTGCAAGCTGTAGCCGACGATGAATTGATTTTCGGTGCCGATCTGTACATTGTAGCCCGGTTTCAGCTGGCCGTTTTGCATGTGGTCTTCTTTCATTCGCATAAACGTGGCGTCATGATCGGTTTTGCTGTAGCTGTTTCTTGTACCTAAGACTGCTTGCTGTGTCTCGTACTTTTGAAGACGAGGAAGAAGGTCCTTGCGCAATACGCGAACTGCCTTTTTTAACGGCTTGTCTTTGGGCTTCTCCTGCAAGCGTTCTTCTAATTGCTTGACAGCTTGCTCCAGTTTTTCACTGCTAACGGTGGATATCTCCCCCAGCTCGATAAGATCCTGGCCCCCGTGCGTTTTTTCTTCTTGCTTCTCGGCTTCCTCAATGGCGGCGAATAAAGTTTGTACTTTCTCCAGAAGCTTGGCCTTCTGCTTGACGACCGCCTTCCCCCAAACAAACGTATACCGGTTGGCATTGGCTTCGATCTTGGTGCCGTCCACAAAGTAATGTTCCAGCTTCACATAGTTCTCCTCCGCCAGAAAATGAAGAACCGCGGTAAACACGGTCTCTAGTACGGTTTTCATTCGCTCCGAGCGAAATCGGTTGATGGTACGAAAATCTGGGCGTTGCCTGCCTGCAATCCACATGAACATGATGTTTTCGCGGATGGCTTTGGCAATCTGACGGGAGGAGTAGATGCGCTGCGTGTAGGCGTAAATGATAACTTTGGTGAGCATCTTGGGGTGGTAGCTATCCCGTCCACCCCCTGGGTAAGCCACGTCAAAGATGGCGTCATCCAGACGATTTACGGCTGTGTTAATAACCCGGACAAGATGGTTTTGAGGAATGTCATATTCAAGATCCATTGGCAGACACAACTGGTCCATGGTATATTGGATGTACAAAAGAAACCTCTCCTTTTGGAATAAATGGTTGCTCGACACATCCATTTTACCTAGGACAGGTTTCTTTTTGTTTTACAAAAAAAGCAAAAATAGAAGGGGCCATCCCTAAGCCATGTTTTTCATGACTTTTGGGACAGCCCCTT
>NZ_JBPPGJ010000033.1:0-20480 GCF_051594765.1 Oryzibacillus soli | reverse complement strand
GTCTCTGCAAACAATTCCTTGAGTGCAGATTGCACGTCATCCATGGTCTTCAGGTTATTCTCCTTGACGAATGCCTTCACCTGTTCCTTACTAAACCGTGCCACTTGTGTCATCCTCTCAAACCGACCTTTCCTTCTAGTTTACTAGATTTGGTTCTGAGAGTTTACACAGAATATTTTACAGACTCAATAAAACCACAAGCGAGGGTGAGTCGCCTGTGGTGGAACTGGGTTAATATAGTTCATGAAATGACTTGTCTTATTGTTAATCCAAACAGTATCGATATAATAATTAATACCACATATGCTCAAGAAGAATACATGTATATTTTATAAGTGTAAAATTATCTTCTATCTCTAAAAGTCCTTTCCACAAAGGTCCAGTATGCTTGCCTTTGCTACACCGAGTATACAATGCTGTCAAAAAATTTCTAATAACTTCTGCAACTTTTTCCTCCGCATCACTATCATATAGTGCGCTGCCAAGAAATTCTCTTGTTTTTTTTAGGATGTCTTCTTCGTTTAGCAAGCTATTTTCACATATACCGAAGTAGGTTGATATTTCCATCCAATCTTTGCCATCAAAGCTCATACTTGAAGATCTCCCTTTCAAATAATCATGTAATTCAATTAATCTCCATAATGCTTGTTGATATCATACCATTCAATCACATTTCCTTTCATTTTGCCCATTGCCCTCCATGCATTATTAACCCTTGCCGACCATACATCTTTACCATATTGAGGCATCTTTTCAAACTTCAAAGATGTATTACTTGGATCCCGTTTAAATATTTGAAACTGCTTAACTGCTGCTTTTTGCAACTCTGGTGTAAGATTGTCATATGCCTTCCAAAATCCTCGCGTGGTAGTATTATTAAATTGAGAGCAAGTATTGTGTACAAGCACTTTTTTGATTGAAACAAAGTAAGTATGCCACTCTTCGACCTCAAAATTATAAACTTTAACAGGCTGTTTTAAATATTCAAATATAACGGATCTTACATTCGCTTCCTCTCCTGAATAAAGTTGAACACGATCTCCAGTTACTATATTCTCAGCCTTGACCCAACCCTTTCCTTTAATCCAAAAAGGGTGCGTGGGCGTAGATTTGATTTCTTCACTTTCAATTTGAATACGGACGATTAATTTAGATTCTTTAATAAAGAGTTGTGTTACCTTTTTAAGTCCTTTTTCCCCAGTATCAACATTTTCAGAATAAACCTCGTCTCCCACCTTAATGTCACTAATCACTTTATTGCCCTCTTTTGTTGCAATCAGAGTATCTTCTGTAAAGCAAACCAACTCTCCATAAAAATACTCGAGTCCTTCAGCGATCGAATCAGATTGATCTCTAGAGAATGCGGCCAGGAATTTTGATTGATTTGAATCTATCAAAGTTCCCGCGAATGCATAGATTAACTCAACTTCTGAAATATTTGAACAAATATCTGTGGCAAAGTTTAAATTGTTATCAAGTATACCTTCTCCCTGCAATCCCCTTATAGAATCTTTTAAATTTTGAAGCGAGATGTATTTGTCTCTAACAGCCATTGCTCTAGCATGTGCCTCTGCCCGTCCATCATCATCTATAGCATTTTCGTAATCTATCGTTGCTTGTGAAATTATGTCCCTCTCTGCATCAGATAAAGGCAATGCTTTATCAACGGCCCAATCATGCCCCGTTGGGTCAAAACGTGTTAATGGGTTATTGCCTACATACGTATACAAATTCAAACTCAGTGGATTCGTAATATCCCCTTCATACGTATCCTCATTAATAAACCGCCCCGTGCTCGGGTCATAATACCTCGCCCTTAAATAAATAAAGCCCGACTCATCATCCTGTGGTTCGCCTGCATAACGATACGGATTGTTAATACCTTCCGTCTTACTCAGAATATTACCCCAGATGTCATAATCATAAGTGTTAAGAACACTACCAGACTTATCCTTGATTGAAACGACATCGCCATGACCATTGTAGTAATAGTACCCTGCCTGATTGAGAGTACTGTCCTTCCGCCACAACAACTCATTTCCCCACACATTCCGAGCTTTAACATTACCATTCGCGTCCAATTCATCGAGTACTCTGCCGTTTAGGTAGACAAAACGAGTCAGGTTGCCATTCACTGTTTTAGTGGCGCGGAGTCCATCACCGTAGTACGTGTAAGATGCTGAGGTATCCGAATTATTGTTGTATGTCATCAATTCGTTAATCGCATTATACGATAGGCTGAGACTTCCCTTAGAAGTAGCGATAGGAACTTGGGTAGACTCTAGCGTCTGACGATTCCCGCGGCTATCATACGAATACGTATTCGTGTTGCCAGGCACTTGTTCCTGCTTGATACGATTTAACCCGTCGTATTGAAAACTTGAGACGATTCCATTCTGATTATAGGATTGAATATTTCCAAAGCCGTCATATGCATATGATGTGGTCCAAGTCGGGGTTGTATTGTTACTATGTTCCACCGACACAAGCTCTTTGAACGCGTCTGACTTTCTTACAATCGATTGGTTATTCGGATAGTTCACTTTATAGAGATTTTGGTTCGGTGAAATGTTATACTCCAGTGTTACATTACCCATATCCGGATATGAAACCTGCTTGATCCGGTTTAACTCATCATATTCGTAGGTTGTCGTCTCTCCTCCCGGGTAAACAATGGTATGCAAACGGTCGAAGTTGTCATAATCGAATGCATAGTCTCTACCTGCAACCGTCTCACCTTTCAACCGTTTCCAATCATCGTAACTGAAGGATAATAACTCATTCTCGTTTGTCGTGATTCCAGTGACAAGCCGTGTCATCTGATCATAATTGTTCTGTTTCCAATACATTTCCGTTCCAGATGAATTCCGAACGGATACCCGATTAACTTCATTATACGGTGTGTATGAATTAACATGAATTTGACCTGCTTTATCCGTATATTGAGCCACTAGACCGTTCAGCTGGTAAACGAATTGTTCTTTCTCACCGCCGGTATTCGACTTGGTTAGTGGCCATCCAATCTCATTATACGAAGTTTGCTTTTGTAATTGGCCATTGATGTAGTGTGCAACAGGTTGTCCGAGATAATTGTAGAGATAGGTATATACTTGCCCTAATTCGTCCTTAAGGTAGATGAGATTTCCTAATGCATCATACCCGTAATTGGTAGTTTGAGTTACATCACCAGCTTTCACTTGCTTTTGTGACAGTTTACCAAAAGGATTATAAGCCAGTAAGGTGGTCCTGGTTTTGGTTGGGCTTTTTTCTACCTGTTTCGTCACCCTCCCCGTTTTATCTTGGTACGTCCATTGTTCTCTGCCGTCCGGTTCAGTAATCCGTATCGTGTTTTGTAAATATGCGCTTATATTGTCATACGTATAATTAGCATAAGCATACTGTGTCTGCTGACCAAACGGGCTTGTTACTGTCTGAACAGCACCATTTCCTCCGTACAAATAACTCGTTTTCATGGATGCATTATCGTAAGGTATCGATTCTTTGATCAGTTTGCCCGAGGAATCGGTAACAGTTCTCAGTATGGTTCGAGTATGAGTTTCTTTATTTTTTTGTTGAACTTCAATCTCTCCATAAGGTGTATACGTTGTTAGCAGCTTTTCCCCGTCTGGTAATGTCTTGGTCACTTGCCGCATGGAATCATTATAGGTATAAGTAGTTGTTCGTTCCGGCCCCGGAGTTGATGGCGAAGGTGTAAACGTAACAGAAGTCATTCGATCTTTATTATCGTATTGGTAATTCGCTTTACTTCCATCCGGATAGGTCTGTTCCTTCAATCTATCCCTTGTATCATATTGATAGAGCATGGTGATTGCACTGGCAGGTTGTCCGTCGGAAAGGGTAACCTGGGTCGTTTCTTTGGTCACGAAGAGACCGTTAGGATCATACTCCAATTTCCGAGTAAGCGTCTGCCCTTGATTACTAAATTGGAAGCCAGATGTTGTCTCTCTAACCAAAGTTGGTTGAGCAATAGCAAGATTGAAATCCAGATATTCCGTTAGTAGCGTATCTGTCCGAACTTCCGCTTGATTCTCAGGGTTCCGGTAAGTACTCACTTTTTTTACCGAGGCTAATTCTCCAGGAACGGTATTGCCATAACTCATATATTCTTCGTACTGTGTAAGTCCGTCAGTTGAAGATTGCTTTTTGTAAGAAAGTTGATTATACCTTCCTAAATATTCGTACTGGGTCTTGTTCCCGTATGAATCCTCTTCGAAAATAACACGCCCCGCGGAATCGTACTCGATCTTATTCAATGCTGCATATTGGTTCAGATTCAGGGGCAACGTTCGGGAGTTACCGTACATGAGAAAATCTTTGATCGTTTGTGGTCGTGGATCAGACGGATTTCCGCCATCAAACGTTTTAACTAAATATGGTTTTCTCTTCAGATCGTCGTATTGATAGGTCGTATACTCATGATTTGTTATGCCATATGTTTTGTTATCATCGTTGAAGTTTAGTCCATTGTCCAGTGTTTCGATCGTTCGTTCCTTTCGAAGCATATTATACGTTCTTCCTGTTGATAGGAAACTCGTTGATTCAGTATTAGTATAATCCCCGTATAATGTCTTGATTGTAGTTGTATGGGCATCACCCTTTACATAATCTTTCATTTGGGGATCTACAGAAGTCTCCCCTTGAATCGATTGTTCTAATATTTTCAGTTCGTTACTCGCATTTGTATATTTGTAAAAAACTTTGGTTACTGGATGATAGCTGACTATATTGGAAGGATGATCTTCGTTAACATAATTATTAACTGTCCCTCGCCTCGAGGTACGTTCGTCGGCGGTAGCATATGTATACCAATTTTTGTCATAAGGTTGATACATATATTGCATAGTAAACCCGGTATCATCCGTCGCTTCTTTAAGTAATAAATAATCAAACTCGGAAAAGTACGGATAGAAACTAGCATGACGTGCCGGACCTCGTTCATAATACGTGTAGGAATTTAAGATTTTGTTTTCAATTTCGTCTTTTACCATGTTTAATTGGTAATAGGACCCTTGGTAATCAAAATACCCTATAATCTCATCTTCGCCCTCGTCAGCATAAGAACGCAAATTCTGTGTGGAAGTTATTTTCTGAACATCGTAACTCATTTTTCGAATAACATTTCCAGAGGCATCTTTAACTTGCAGCCCAACTATTGGATTATAGATATCCGGACTTCGCAATATTTCAATTCTCCGGTTCAGTGAATCCGTGATTCCTTGGTTATCAAATGTTATTTTATCTCCGTATTTATTTGTTTTTGTTGTTCTTCCATTAAAGAATTCGTAGCGAATATTATTATCAAGATCAATATAATATTTAGGTCTGTACAGCGTTGTATTATCATTTATAATTGTCAACTTAGCACTTTCATCGGCATGACTATGTAAGTAGAACTTCATGCTATGTTGATCGTATCTAAACTCGTAGACAGATCCGTCTTCTAGGAAGAAGTTTAACTTCATCCAATCGCTATCCTCTACTTTAGGTAAGGATAATGTCCATCCTGCCGCGATACTACGAGGGTACTGCATATACGGGTTATAGGATGGTTTAGACCATATCCTTTCATTGTCATCAGTATGATCAAATATAGGCTGTGTTGCCTTTGATTGTAAGGAGTTATACGTGCGAACTAATTGTAAATCCAAACCATGCTTACCTTGAAGAAAGAGATCTACATTCCGTTGTGTACTCGATCTGTAGATCATATCGATAGGTTGATCCGTCTTGCTTACATACTTATATTCATTTTGTTCGTCTTTATAAGTAAAGGAATTGTCAGCAGGCATCGTGGAATTTATATTAAGTGCATTTGTAGTAATTTGATTCGTTTGTCTCGTCTTACTCCGTTCCGTCTTATTCTTCATAGCACGTTCTGGTTTCCAATTAAAATGTTCAACCACGACCGGAGCCAAACTTTGTAATACCTGAACTTGATCCTGTGAAAGCTTATCAAATTGTTTCTTTGCCTCCATGTCGGACCAAGATAAAACAAGCTTCAATTGGTCCTGATTCAACTCAGTGGTTAACTCGGGGTAAAAGTATGCTGATAACATGAGCATTTCTGATGAAAATTGTTCGTGTATTTTTTTTACCTTGTCTGAAGTAATTACACTATAGTCATTTTTCAAAGGTTCTGAGTAAGTTGCATTTGTCACAGACGCTGAAGCGTTTTTCGGTCCGACTTCAGCTGCAAAAGATGCAATTGGAAAGCTCGTAAAAATCATACCTATTGCTAGTGAAAGAATGATTATTTTTCTAAGCATTTTTTTCTCCTTCGTGCTTTAGTTTATTGTTATCCCGATCAAATTCCCAGTTGCATCATACTCGTAATCCTGTATTTCACCATAAGGTAAAATGACATAATCGAGTCTACCCTGCTGATCATAAATGTATTGCTTTGGACCATAAATTTTGGGGGTGACTTTGCCGACTAAAGTACTATTGCCAGCGTAATCGTAAGCATAAACATCGGTAATGTATCGGCCGACATCCCCTTTATGATCCTTGAAGGATATAGTGGCTTTCCATGTCCCGCCACCGATATTTTCACCTTCATGCCAAACTAAATCATCTTGTCCATTCTTCTCAGACCAAGTGGGGAACTTTACACTTTTCACACTTGATCCACTATCTGATACTCCATATGCGTACACTTCATAAATATTGTTGCCTTTATATACAATACTTGGTCCATTAACGGAGGTTGCAATTGGCTTTATCGTATCGACAACGGTAATCGTTTTCTCCAAACTCGTACCAAACCATGCTATTGCTGCGTTATCCTGAACCATTCGCCAGTCAGTAATCTTAGTTCCTATACCAGTCTCCCCTATCGGGGCACTCATCGAAAAATTAAACGTGTATTGTTGGCCAGTTTCAATAGTTTGACCATTTGCTATCAGTTGTCTCCCTGTAGCGAATGGATCACTTTCACCAATGGCTCCTAAACGAAATGAAGTGGTTTCGTTCCAAGGTAGTTTCCCATCATTTCGAACGGTTATTGACACATTGTAGGTTTTACCGGCTTCCATCGTAGTTGGGATCGTATCGGAAAGAACTGTTGCTGCTCGGTCCGGTAACGGGTTAATAAATATATTACTTCGATTAAACCAATTCGACCATTCATAACCATCCCAAACCCGCACCCCAAAATCCCACTCACCAGAAGAAAGTGCGATGGTTTGATGTTGTTGAGTGGTAGAAGAAACCTCCCCAGAATTGTATGCCCATGATGTCCAGTTATCTTTTGACCCAATGATTTGGTACATTTTTTGTCCATGATTATCACTATCTGAATAATTCCAAGATAGAGTAATCACGTTATCGTTAATTTGTTGTCCATCGGTGTAAGAAGTTATGGAGGCAATCGGCAAACTATTCAATCTAAAATAGGCATAATTCGAATACGTTGAAGCAAATCCACTATTATCCCATGTACGAACCTGCCATCGATATGTATATCCTCTTACCAAAATCCCACTCGGTACGGTGTAAGAACTTGTTCCAGAAGTTACAATACCAGAATCATGTACTAGTGAACCTGTTCCATCTTGGTATATTTGGATTTGATATTGGGTTTGATAATTTCCGCTATCAGGGTCAGTAAAACTCCATGCTAATGTCGGTATCGAACTAGTTATTATTGCTGGTGACGTATTTGTACCGTTTGGTGATAGTGCCCCTGGAGCATTAGGATTCACATTATATACGATTGTTACAGAAGGTCTTTTAGAAGCGTCTGTAAATGTATAATTAGCAAGAATCGTTGATTCAGGGGATCTTAAAAAATAAATACCGTTTCCGCCATATGTCCTCATGTCTTTAATAAAGTTTGTGATATCAGTATTTACATCCGAGAACCGGTTTCCAGCTGGAATTTTGATTTGAACATAGGAACCTTCATTACCAATTGTACGATTGGGTAAAAATACCCTCTTGCCTATTTGTGTTGTCTCTCCTGGTAAACTTGAATATATATAGGTGTACAAGTTAGCATTTAATATAGTTGCGTTTTGGGGTATGTTGCTTAAATCAATTCTAAGGGCGGATTCCGTAATGTTATCGCCACCATCATCAGTCATGGAAGTTAAATATTGACGGATGGTTGGCCTCCAATAAGTTGTATCGGAACTATTGTCATTGAAATATTCCCAAGATTCATAGGGACTAACAACAACAGTAGGATCAATGGTAATAGGATAGTCAAGACCAGATGTATCTGGTACAAGATCAATGTACATTCGGTTATCTTCATACCTAATGATTTGTTCGACATTACGTATCACGCCTTTTGCATCTACAAGCCACGCAGGTTGTAATTGCAATTCGCCTGCTCGCAAACTGGAATTAAGAGCTCCTTCCACCTCAAATGAAAACGATTTAGGCGCATCATTAGTTTGTAAGATGATGCTTTCTTTCAAGCCATACGAGAGTACTTGCAACTCAATATCTGTATTCTGCCAAACACCATGGTATATTAGTCCATTTTCGTTTAGCCTAGAGACATTAGGTTCCTTACTGGTCATATTCATAACCGAATATACCGAATTTGTCACGCTTGATATGTGTCCTTGCATTACTGGTTTAAAGGTCAACTGATCTTGACCTTTACCTAATGAGTAACCATCTTGAATCCGCTTGGGAAGCTTCACCTCAAACGGTACTCCCAATACTCGATAATTTGTTGAAGCTCGTTGGATATTACTTCGTTTTGATTTCTGTTGCATTTGTCTTGTTACGGCACAAATTTCTTTATCTATTTCTTTAGGGAGCGACATAACAGCAGGATCAATATCTGCTTCATCTACTATTTTCGTGTTAATATCATGCCATTTTCCATTGGAATCTTCGTAATGAATATCATCAAAATGAATTTCTACTTGGTAAGTTCCATCAGGTCGTTGAAAGAGTTTAGTATTACGCGTCCTCTTATCAACAACTTCGACGAGACCCTTTGGAAGTTTAAAGTTGCCTTGTACGTTGGTTGTTTGTACAAGAGCTGTGGAATTAGCATAACTTGTTGTAGGAATGGTATAAACAAAAACCAATACAATACATACAAATTGAAGCAGGACTTTTCGAATCATTTCATTCACCCTTTCGATATTTGATACTTCACGTCAAAATTACACGTGTTTTTCCATGCGAATCGACTCCTTTCTATTTTTAATTCCAACAATATACAATATAACAACTCCGCGCCTCCAAATCAGTAAAATATAATGTAGTTTTATGTCGATTTGTAAAAATGTATAAATTGATCCATACAATATTATGTAGGACCCTTGTGTCGTTTATTGGTAAAGTTGGAATATTCGTGCGTTGCCTCACTACATAATAGTTCCGAACTTGGAAATGGAAAAATAAGAAAAGAAGCAGTATTCAAACTCCATTGGGTTTGAATACTGCTTCCATAATTTTAATCATTTATTTTATTACGTCTTATTAATAAATGAAATAGTTTATCATTAACATCTAGAAGAGAGAGTGTGATATTCCAGAATTAATGGGAAGCGAAGCCCGAAATGCCGCGCGGCTCCGTTTTTGCTGTTCCAGAATGGATTAGATTTTTTTATAGGCCGCCGCGGCGGAAATGACTGTTTGTTTCAGAAATTAGATAAAATACAAGAAATATATTGCGTAATAATTCACGTTATGTATAAATATGCACAGACAAACTTTGAAGCAAGCAACATGGAATAGCGTTCGATTTAACGAAAGATTTCGTTGATTCCCCAGGTAGAAAGGATCTCGTTACTTTCTTGAAGCTTCCCGATATTCCTGAGGAGATACGCCCATCGCCTTCTTGAAAAAACGGGTGAACGATTGGGAAGACTCATAACCAACTCGGGCCCCAACCTCCAGCACCTTCCATTCCCCGTTCCTTAGCATCTCCTTGGCCTTCTCGATCCGGGCGGCTTCAATATAGTCGGACAGATTGACGCCGCACTCTTGCTTGAACAGACGTGATAAATACGACGGATTGAAATGGATGTAACCGGCAAGACGGACCAGCGAAAGATCTTCTTCAAGATGTTCCTCGATATACGTGCAAACCTTCCAGATCGCTTCGGCCGCGCGGTTGCGTTCGCTGGAGCGCCTTAGCTCGAATAGCGTCTCCGCCGTCATTCGAAGGAATTGGAACGCTTCCTCCCACGACGCGAATTCGTCACGGCGCATGAGGGTGGAGACACCTGTCACCTGATCCTCCAGCTCCCACTGGTTAATATAGGACAACAGAACAAGCGAGATCGAATAATACAGCTCCAATAGGTATGGCGCGGCATTGTCCCGCTCCGACTCCGTAAGTTCTTCCATGATCAGAAGAAATTCGTTGCGTCTACCGGCATCCAGATGTGCGGCCAACGCGTCCGATTTGTCCCGCGGCGAACGCATCTTCGCGCAGCATGAAGCTTCCAGGCTCACCGTCTGCACCATTTGAGCGCCATCGCCAGTTCTCGTCTGTCGTTTCCGCCTCAATTTATCATAGGTTGAAGACAGCTTCATCCAATCAGATGGCCGGTCCCCCAGCGTTACGGCGACGGAAAGTTCAAGACTCTCCAAGCACGCTTGTTGGATCAGTTCGAATTGGCCCTCCAGGTAAGGAAGGATGGGCGTGCCTTCCTCCGCTACGTTCCCCCCCATTCGTTCGGCCAACGGTTGGATCAACCAGACCGGATCTCCGAAGCGATCGATCATTCCTAGGCAACGGGCAAGACCGGACAGGAAGCTCTCGGCCATCATCGTTACGGCCAAAGCCGAACCCTGTCGATCGGCGTAAGACGACACGGCAGTTGAAGGAAAAGATAAATCCCCCTTTGCCACATAAACCGGCCTGCCGGGATCAAGCAGGATATTCAGCTTACAGAAGTCCTCTTCCAGGCTCAGCGCCGGCTTCACTCCATGAAGCAGATATCGGAAGTACTCGCCGCGTGCCAACACCTCCAGCGTGTTCAGCTTTTCCTGCGCCTGCCGGAGCAGCTCGTTTCGACGCAGGCTGTCGTCCAGCTCAGCCACCGCTTCGCCAATCGCTTGAATGACCTTCGGATACCCTTCACTCTTGAGCAGGTATTGAACGCCGGGCGACTGAATCGCTTGATACACGGTGTCAAAATCGCTGTAGCCGGTCAGGAAGATGACCCGGCAATGCGGCCAATTCTGCTTGATGATGGACAGGAGCTGCATGCCGTCGATCCTGGGCATTCGAATGTCGGACAGTACGATGTCGATCCGGGTTCGATGAAGCCAGCCCAGAGCCTCCTTGCCGGAATAAGCCTTGCACAGATCCAATCCCATATTGCATCCTGCGAGTGTATCGTACAAGCCGTCGGTTATCATTTCTTCATCATCCACAATCAGCAATCGGTACATCGGCCCACTCCTTCCAGGGGATGTGAAGCGTCACTTGAAGTCCACCGAGCTCGCTGCGGGTGACTCCTATTCCACCTCGTTCGCCGAATGTTATCGCCAAGCGGCGATGTATATTGACCATTCCCGTGGTCTCCACGTTTTCGTCCCGGTTCGCCAAGGCCATCGTTATGTCAATCAGCTTCTCATCCGTCAGGTCTTCTCCATTGTCCTCAACGATGATGCGGAATTCATCCTCTCCGCTCTCGAAGCGGACGACGATCAACCCGTTCTCTTCCTTGCGCTCCAGGCTGTGCTCGAACGCATTCTCGATAATCGGCTGGACGATCAACCGCGGAACCTTCGCGCGCCCAGCTTCCTCTGGAAGATCTTCGAACTGAGCTCGAATGCGCCTGGAGAAACGAAGAAGCTGAATATCCGAATAGGTACGGGCATGATAAATCTCCTGTGCGAGCGAAATCTCATCGGAGGCGCTGCGAGTCACGAATCGGAAGTATTCACCGAGTTGAATCGTAAATTGCTCGACCCGATCCATATCTTTCGAGCGGGCCATCGTGCTCAGGATAAACAAACTGTTGAACAAAAAATGAGGGTTAATCTGTGATTGAAGCTGCTTCAGCTCAGCCCGCTGAGCCATGAGCTTCTGACGGTAGGCCTGATCAATCAAGGAACGTAGGTTCTCGACCATCTGATTAAATCGGTTGTACAAATAGCCGAATTCATCCTTGGACGCATGTGTGATCATCTGGTCCAGGTCGCCGTTCTCAACGCGACGGAAACTCTTGACGAGCTGAAGCAGCGGCTTATGAATGAATTTATACGTCGACATCGCGTATAGGCCGATGATGACCAACGCTGCGGCGGCGAATAGCCAGGCCCACACATAGAACTTGTCTAGAGGCTTGCGGATGACCTCCGATGGAATGAACCGGTAAATGGCTAAATTCAACTTGCTTGACTCCGCGTAGACCGTGTAGTACCAATGCTCGCCGAATTTGCGGGCTTCACCGTAGTTGTCGGAAGTCTTTCGTTGTACGATGGATGAGGAAGCCTCACTTAGAAAGGACACAACAGAACCGCTCGCGAGCCGGACCCCGCCGTTCGATGAGACGAGCAGAGTGCCGCTTCCCGGATAGGTGTTGAACTGGGCCAGCGCCTCCTTCAGCTTCTGCTGATCCAATTCGATTCCGACGACGAATAAGGGCTGCCCCTTCGGGCTGCCGCTCGGCTTCGCCGCGCTGAGATACAGTCCGTTCCTCCACTCGATGATTCGGGTATTCCGGCTTCCGTATACGGAGCGAATGGCGTCATACCGCACCTCATCGAGTAGACTTTCGCCGTCGACTGATGATATCATGCGTTCGATTGGACGTATGTAAACGCATACTTCTTTAATATACTTGCTGCTGTTATGAATCAGATAGAGACGATTGCGCAACGAATTGATCATATCTGTCTTTTGGATGATTCCCATTCGATTCCAGAGAAGAGACAGCTTGTTCAGATCCTCGTCTTCAAGCAGGCCGAATTGCATCAGCTTGATTCTCTCGATCTCGTTCTCCAGATCACTCAGGTAGAACGCCGTTTGGGATGCCGCCGTCTTGGCGATATCTTCTCTCGCCGTGTGAACCGACCACTGATAGAGGTAGATACCCAGAACGATCAGAGGCATTAGGATAAGCAGAAATGTTGAAAATAAACGAAGAAACAAGGTGTTGCGAATGGAAAACATCGTTGTTTTGAACATTGCTCACCCCCAACCTGTAATCAAAGTGTTCAGGACTTGAACCCATTTACTTCTTCATGGATGTGTAAAAATCGTTGACTTCCTTCGTAATCTGTTCGCCGCCAAGCTTGTTCCAATCCTCTACGAAACGGTCGAATTCATCAATCGGAGCGCCAAGAATGATCTTCACGATCACTTCGTTTTGTATTTTCTCCAGTATCGATTGCCGTTCCATCATCGTGGCCGTTGGTGCTCCGGCGAATTTATCGAGGAGGAATTGATGGTTCTTGTCGTATTGATCGAGCACGCCCTCTGCCCCTTCGGGTCCGTAGATGCGTTCCCAGCCCCACAGTGCGAAGCCTCTCTTCGAACCGGATACGAAAGCATCCAGCTTCTGCTGGATTGCCCTCGCTTCGCCGGTCAACTTCGATGGGTCGCCCGTCTTGCGTACTTCGTCCAACGTTCTGAACAACTCCAGATTCTTCTTGGTCGGGGCAGGCTGGACCGAGGACAGCTGCCATACGCTTTCCGCATCCGGAGGGACATAATAGTAATCGTTCTCCTGGGTCTCTCCCCAGTTCTTCTCCACATGCATGTTGAACAGCTTAATGACAGCCTCCGGATGCGCAGCACCCTTACGGACGGCGAAAAACTTCGTCGTGTTGAACTTAAGCGGTATCCTCGCCAGATCGCCGGATTCCGAGACGATCGGGAACGCACGCCATTGGGCGCTCGGTTCTTTGTTTTTATTCAACTGCAGCGGCCAGATGGAATTCCATTGCTGACCGTATTCCATGCCGATCTTGCCGTTCGAGATGACCTCTGATATCTTGCTGCCGTCCTTGACGCCGAACTCTTGGTCCAGCTCTCCGTTTTTGTACATCGCTTGCAGGGCATGAAGCGATGCCTTCATCTCCGGTTGAACGCTGCCGTACACCAGCTTGCCTGACGAGTCCTCCAGCCAGATGTTCGGGTACGCCCCGTAGCCGGCCATGAAGCCCTCGAGTCCCATCACTCCCCCCCACAGATCCTTCGTGATGGCGAGACCATAGGTATCCTTCTTGTGGTTGCCATCAGGATCCTGCTCGGTAAATGCCCTGGAGATGGTTAGGACATCGTCTATCGTCTTTGGGGGAAGCAAGCCTAATGTATCCAGCCAGTCCGTTCGAATCCATACAAACTGCGCTTGTTCGATCGATGACCCTGTCTGCGGGATGGCCATCAGCTTGCCGTCGAACGTTGCTGCGTTGAATGGTCCGGAACCCTCTTCAGACAGCACTTTCTTGAGCAGCGGAGAAGCATATTGCTGGTAAATGGACGTCATGTCTTCGATTTGATTCGAATCAGCAAGCTGCTTGAGCTGGGTGGCATTTACCGGAATGACATCCGGTTCGTCGCCTGAAGCCAGCATGACATTCATCTTCTGCAAATATTGATCCGACGTATCGTCGCCTTTAATGATCCAGTTGTACTTGATCTTGATGCCGAGCTTGTCTTCGTACAGTCGAGACCACCGGTTATCCTCCAGCGTCTCATCCTTCAACACTCCCAGGACATTGTTTACGACGATCTCACTTAGATTACGCACGGTCGTGATCTCGATCGGCGGGTCGTACTTGCCTAGGGGATCCGCCGCCGGATCCGGACCGCCGGCGCTTCCCGCCGAACGGGCAGGGGAACGGGCTGCTGTCGTGTTATCGTCGTTGTTGCCGTTGCAAGCCATAAGCGCCGAAGTAAGAAACAGAAGCGTGCCCAACCTCAGAATCGAAAGGACCTTTCCTCTGTTCATGTTCATCCCCTTTATCGTTGTTTTGGCTACGCTTTCATTATAGGCTGGCGGGAAAGGCAAGCGCAATCAACTGGTTCAATAAAAACAGAGGGGGGATATCCTTAGGATACCCTTCCCCCTCCCGCATGAGTGAATCTTATCGTTTACTTGCTAGCTCGTGCTTCGGCACGCATTTTTACGATTTTCTGTGCCTTAGCGGTATCAACGGCAACGACGTCATTCCAGCCGAGCCCTTCAACATCCTTCTTCATCTTCGCCCACAGCTGGTCGAATTCCGCTTGATTCTTTGCGAATACCATTTTCCAGGATGTGTTCTTGACGTAGTTTGAAATCTGGCTGCGTTTATTTTTTATTTCCGATGAATCGCTTCCGAGGCTTGTGTTGATATTGGGTACGATATCAATCATATTGTTTTTCAGGTAGTAATCTGTTGCGTTCGTTGCGTTATAGGTCTTCTGCCAATCCGTCGTTAGAGCGGTCTTGTTCGCTTCGACCGTGCTGCTCCAGTACGTGTTGTTATAGAATTCCCCTGTATCCGGGTCTTTGACGAAATCGCTCATGATCATGCTGTTAATCTTGCTTTGACCATCCTGGTATCCCCCGCCTCCATATTGTGCAGGGACCGGTGTATTTTTCTGGAAGGCGGTTTGGCCGACTTCGGTCAGCTTATATTTGCCGTCTGCCGTCTTCACATAATTGAAGCCTTCAAATCCGTTCGTATAGTAGCGCAGCCCTTCAGGAGAAACCATCCAATCCAGGAACTCCATGATCCTTTCAGGTTCCTTGGCTTTTGAACCGAGAGCAAATACTCTTCCGTTGCCGTAATAAGCATCGCTGCTCTGAATGAGTCGAGTGTCAGCGATCGGAACAGCTACATTACCGTCACCGTTCTTCCCTCTTTCGATTGTATTGTAGAACCCTCTTTGCCAAGAGTACCACAAGAGAAGTACCTGTTTGTTGGTCAGTTTTTCAGCTACTTTGTTCCAATCTTGGGATGGCGAGTCAGGGTCAACCAGACCCATCTGATTGGCAGTAAAATAGAATTGCAGAATCTTCTTATACATACTGTTGTCATCGACGAGCGGAACGATGTCGCCTTTGGCATTCAACTGGATCGTAGTGGTACCGTCCGGCTGCTCATAACCGTACCAGTTGCTCAACCAGCGTACATTTTCCATACCTCCGCCGTCCCAGTCCTTCCACAAGGTGATCGGAACGATCGGTTTACCGTCCGGCGTCTTGGGATACTTTTGTTGCATTTGCTTCAGGACATTCAGAAGATCCGTCAGATTGTTCAGCTTGGGGGCTCCTACTCCCTTGTAATAATCCCAAGGCATAATCGGGCTGGAGTAAGGGAGCTCTTCCGAGAAAGTCGTTGGCGAAGTATCTGCTTCGAAAGTCGGCATCGCATAAATCTTGCCTTGCGGATTTACTTTGTCAAATGCCTTATTGAAAGGCTTGAAATGATTGTCCACATATTTGGACAGGTACTTCGTATTCTTGACCTTATCCGTGATATCCATTATGAGACCGGCCGGAATAAGTTCTTCCAACTGACTGTTATCGATAATCAGAAGATCTCCCAGGTTTCCTGCTGCTGATCTTGTCTTGTATAATTGATCGCCGGCAACCTGCGGAGCTAAAATGTTCAGCGTGATGTTGAACTTATCCTTGAGAAGCTTTGCATACCACCCCGGCTGGTCTCCTTGGTAATTGGCCGCATTGTCGAACACGGTAATGGTCAGTGGTTTGCTGTGATCGATCGCTGTGCCGGCCTGGGGTGTCGACGTCGCCGTCGCCGTCCCCGTGACGGAGCCGGACGGCTCGCTGGATGCCTGCGTATTCTTGGAATCGCTATTGCACCCAGTCAATGCAACCGCTGCCAAGAAGAGACTGGCCAACGTTGCCACCATCGATTTCTTAACGACTTTCCTGCTATTGTTCATGTGTAATCCCCCACATCTGGTTAATGTATTAGAATGGTGCGGATCAACCTTTCACGGCGCCGATCATAATTCCTTTCACAAAGAACCTTTGGAAAATCGGATAAATCAGCAGAATGGGCGCCACGACAATTATGGTCACCGTCATTCGGATGGAAGTCGTCGTCTGTTTGGTCGCCAGACTGGCCATGGCCGTCGAACCGGCGTTCTGCAGATTGACCATGGTCGATAAGGAGCTCGCCTGATTAATGTAGTTGTAGAGAATAAATTGCAAGCTGTAGAGTTTGCTGTCTGTCATCAGCAGCAGCGTATCCTGGAACGAATTCCACTGATCCACCGCAGCGAAGATGGCAACGGTTGCCAATATAGGCTTGCATATGGGCAGGATAACCTTGAAGAAGATGGTGATGGTCCCGGCTCCGTCGATGCTGGCCGCCTGCTGCAATTCCTTCGGCGTCGATTCTACGAACGTTTTGACCAATATGATGAAGAAGGGAGCGACGATCGTCGGCAAAACATAGGCCATAAAGTTATTGGTCAGGTGCAGAGATTTCATGGTCAAATACCATGGAATGATCCCGGCATTGAAAAACATCGTGATGACCGTGAATCGATACCAGTATTTCCGCCCCCACATATCCTCTTGGGTAAACATAAATCCCAGGAAGGCGGAAGCCCCGACCGTCAACGTCGTTCCGATCACCGTTCTTCCCAATGAGACGAGCGCCGCAGTCCCCAGCCCCGGGATCTTGAATACGTCGATATAGTTCTGGAAGTGGATATGCTTCGGATAAAACACGACATCCCCTCTTGCGCTGATATCGTTGGCGCTTATGGTATTAATGATGATCGAATAAAAGGGATACACGCAGATAAAAGCATAGAGAGAGAACAGGACATAGATTAGAACCGAAATCAATTTGTCCGTCGGGCCGACCTGATACTTCATTTTTTGATCCAGTCGGCTGCGATGAGCTGGCTCATGCGGCATCAGCTCGGCTGCGGTGTCGCTCATATGATGCTCTCTCCCCTTACCCATTTGGATAGTCCGTTCACCGAAAAGAGAAGCACGACGCTAATTAAGCTCTTCAGCATGCTGATCGCGACGGAAACGGAGTAGCTGCCGCCTCCCATGGCCAGGTTGTAAACGTATAGGTCCAGAACCTGGATACTGTCTTTGTTAAAGGCGTTCTGGAAGACGAAGTATTGCTCCAAGCCATTATTCAGGAAGCTCGCGATTTGCAGCATCAACAAGACAAAATAGGTCGGCAGCATACTCGGCAGAACGACGTGGCGGATCACCTGCATTCTTGTCGCGCCGTCTACATAGGCTGCTTCATAAAGGGAATCGTCGATTCCCATAATCGCCGCAATATATAGGATGGCCGACCAGCCTAATGCTTTCCAGGTCGTCCACATCCACATGGCCAACCACACATGGTCGGAGTTCTGGAGGAGTAAAACCGGAGAATCGATCAGCCCCAGCTGCTTCAACAGGCCATTGACAACCCCTTCACTGGAGAACATGGAGAAGGCCAGCGAATAGACCAATACCCAGCTGATGAAGTTAGGAAGAGTGGTGACCGTCTGAATGAACTTCCGAAAGCGGACGGCTTTGATCTCTGCCAGGAAGATGGCAAAAATCATGGGAAGCCAGGAGAAGAGCAGGCTCATGCCGCTCATTCCAAACGTGTTCTTGATGACCTTCAGCAGCTGATCGATCTTCACCTGGTTCTCGATTAAGGAATGAAACCACTTGAACCCGACAAACGGGGACTCAGATAGCGGAATCGGCGGCATATAATCAAAGAAGGCATAAACCCAGCCGTAAAGCGGGTAGTAGGCAAAAACGCCAAGCATCATCATGAACGGCAGGATGTAAAGAAATTTACGTATGGAATGGCTTCTCATGCTGTAAGATTGCGTTTGCACCGTATCACCCCTCGTCTCCTAAAGTATGAAGCGCATACGTTTCCAAATGATTGCGTTTTCATTATATACAGGCTGGAAATGTCCAAACAACGCGCATCTTTTTACTTACTTAACCATCGTTTACACCTTTCATGTTCTTCCCTCGGGAGGGAGACTCAAATAAAAAAATGACGACGCTAAGGAAATGTCCTCGCGCCGCCATTCTTGCAAGCGGATCTATTATTGGTATCGCTTACTGTCTTTGTTTATGTTTTTACGTCGAGATAGAGAAAGCCCGCCAAAACAACTGATTACAGCGACGTAGAAACCTAGGTCATACCACCATCCCGTGTTATGGATTTCATAAATCCTAATTTGGTGTTTGAAAAAACCAATAAACAGTGATATAGGTGCAATCCAGCCATGCACGATGCGAAGAACAAGTCCACCACTAACAGCCGTAACGGCAAGTCCAAGAAGACCATTACCAGTGAATATGGTGAAATGGAGATCCAAGTTCCGCGTGATCGCAACGGCGAGTTTGAGCCTATGATCGTGAAGAAGCATCAGTCGAATGTGACGGGTATCGAGGACCAGATTATCGCCATGTACGCCAAGGGCGTGAGTACTCGTGACATTCAGGACCATTTAAATCGTTCCCCTGATCAAAGAGTGGCAAAACCGTCCGTTGCAAGGCGTGTACGCCGTGGTATTCCTGGACGCCATTCACTTTAAGGTCAAGCAGGATGGAGCAATTGTCAACAAAGCAGCCTACATGGTCATCGGGATTGACTTGGACGGTAACAAGGACGTGCTGGGCATGTGGATCGGCGAGAACGAATCCGCGAAGTTCTGGCTCAGTGTTCTCAACGACCTCAAAAACCGCGGTGTTCAAGACATCCTCATCACCTGTGTGGACAACCTGATGGGCTTCTCTCAAGCGATTACTGCCTGTTATCCGAAGACCGAGATCCAAAAGTGCATCATCCACCAAATCCGGAATTCCACGCGGTACGTGTCCTACAAGGACTTGAAGAAGGTTACAGCGGACTTAAAGCCGATCTACAAAGCCGCTACAGACGAGGCAGCCTTAGTCGAACTGGACCGCTTCGAAGCGGCCTGGGGAACCAAGTACCCGCTCATTATCCGTTCCTGGCGCAACAATTGGGACGAGCTTGCTAGTTCTTCAAATATCCCCCGGAGATTCGTAAGTTGATCTATACAACCAATATCATCGAGAGCTACCATCGCCAACTCCGCAAAGTCACGAAAGGGAAAAGTATTTTCCCCTCCGACGAAGCGCTGCTCAAGATGCTCTATCTATCCACCATGGGCTTGGTTCGGAAATGGACAGGCCGGGTTCAAAAGAGTCTGTAAAATATTCTGTGTAAACTCTCAGGACCAAATCTAGTAAACTAGAAGGAAAGGTCGGTTTGAGAGGATGACACAGGTGGCACGGTTTAGTAAAGAACAGGTGAAGGCATTCGTAAAGGAGAATAATCTGAAGACCATGGGTGACGTGCAGTCTGCACTCAAGGAATTGTTTGCAGAGACGCTTCAGTCCATGCTAGAGGCCGAACTCGACACGGAGCTTGGATACGAAAAGCACGATTTGAAAAGCAAGGCAACCTCTAACAGCCGCAATGGGAAGACAAAGAAAACGGTGACGAGCGAATACGGTGAGATGGAGATCCAGGTCCCACGCGACCGTAACGGCGAG
>NZ_JBPPGJ010000032.1:0-23246 GCF_051594765.1 Oryzibacillus soli | reverse complement strand
TTCCTTGAGTGCAGACTGCACGTCACCCATGGTCTTCAGATTATTCTCCTTTACGAATGCCTTCACCTGTTCTTTACTAAACCGTGCCACCTGTGTCATCCTCTCAAACCGACCTTTCCTTCTAGTTTACTAGATTTGGTTTTGAGAGTTTACACAAAATATTTTACAGACTCGTTATCCGTGCACATGAATTACGAAAGAAACCTCTAGATGAGTTCAGTGATGAAGATTTGAGACTCCTTATACTTCAACAAATTAGTTTAGATTTTTTATTGCCAATAGCCCTGAAGCGTTTAGCGGATAATCCGTTACGATTTGGTGATTTATATGTAGGAGATTTATTGTGTTCGGTACTTCAAGTTGATAAAGAATATTGGAGAAATAATAGAGAAATAAAATATGAAATGGATGAAATAGTGAGAGTTTATGAGGATGCTAGAGACACAGTAGATATTTACATTAACAAATTCAGAAGTGAGTGACACCTTGTAAGTTTATCATCGAAGTCCGGTACTTCACCAACACCGTATTCACGCGGTGGGCCTGATGGCCCTCGGTCTGCAGGTATATTTCGAGGAAGCAGACTCAGTAGACAACCCTGCACTGGCTAAATCCGCCGGACTCGGGGCTCAGCTCCTTAAGCCAGTAAGGGTTCATAAGAAATCGGGGAAACAGATTAACTAAACCATGAAAAGATGAAGGTGACCAAACATTAAATTACTTTTTATATGTAGTCGTAACAAGTGGCGTAGTTTAACAGCACAGGAGATTTTCCACGGCTATAATAACTACGATGTGAGATCAGCAGGGACTGAAGATCAGGCTAGAATTAAAGTGACAGAAGGACATATAGGATGGGCAGACATGATTTTTGTGATGGAGAAGAAGCATCTAAGAAGACTGAAAGATAAATTTCCAAACGCAATAAAATCAAAATCAATCCAAATACTTGATATACCAGATGACTATCAATTTATGGACGAAGAGTTGATCGAAATATTGAAATCAAGAGTGTCAGAGTACATTGACGTGCCAGAATAATTGAATAAAAAGTGTAAAGGGCAATTTAATAGGGCTGTCATCGACCTGGCCAGCAACACGGTCCGAGTCGAAGACCAATAAGAAAGGACGATCTCCTGTGGGGACCGTCCTTTTTTGAATAGATGAAGATGTTGAAGGGAATTCCAGAAATTTGAAGAATCAGTTTGTGATGCTATTAACTCGTTCCTAATCTGGAGGTCGGAGGAGCTCGATCATGAGAAAAATAATCGTGCTTGAACATGTTTCCCTTGATGGTGTCATACAAGCCCCGGGCCGGACAGACGAAGATATCAGCGGCGGTTTTGCCTATGGCGGGTGGATCGCGCCCTATTCCGACGAGAGCCTTGGAACACTTCTGAGTAAGCAGATGAGCAGGCCGTTCGACCTGTTGTTAGGGCGGACAACCTTCGAAATCTGGGAACGTTACTGGCCGCACCAAGCGGACGCATGGCCGGGGGTCAACAAGGCGACCAAGTACGTCGCTTCGAATACCATGGCCTCCAGCGAATGGCACCCCTCTGTATTCCTAAGTGGAGACATTGCGGAGAAAGTCAGCCAATTGAAGCAACAGCAAGGGCCGGATTTGCACGTTTGGGGAAGCGGCAATCTCCTTCAGACGCTTATCAAGCATGATTTGGTCGATGAATTCTGGCTGATGATCTATCCGTTAACGTTAGGCACAGGAAAGCGATTGTTTGCTGACGGTACGATCCCGGCGGCTTATAGGGTGACGCAAAGCGAAGTTACCGCGAAGGGAGTAATAGTCGTGAATTACGAGCGCGCAGACGCTATTACAACGGGAGATCAGTGAGGCTTGAAGTTCCGTTTGCTCTTGTTTTTATGCTCGAGGTAATGGTAATATTTAGGGGAACACATGTTTGCTTTTTGTGTTTCCAATGGATAGGGGGAGTAGGCGCACATGATCCAATTGACCAACCGCCAGGCACGGCAATTTCTCCTATTGAAGCACGGGCTTTTGGGCGAATATCATTTTACCGGTAAGCAGGGAATATTGGATTTCGTGCGGCAGGTCGGCTGTATTCAATTCGATCCCATCGATGTTTGCGGAAAAAACGCCGAACTGGTGCTGCAGTCGCGAATCAAAGGATTCAGCAAGGACATGCTCGCTGAGCTGCTGTACCAAGATCGAATCCTTGTCGATTATCCCGACAAGAATTTGGCTATTATCCATGTCGAGGACTGGCCGTATTTTGAGCGGTACAGGCAGGCCGCCCGGCAGCATGCCAAGCACTATCCCGAAATGGAAGCATTGATGGAGCAAGTGCGAGCTCACATCCAAAATCACGGTGCGGTAAGCTCGGATGATCTACAATTGGACGGGAATTTCGCTTGGCGATCGGCCATCCACTGGAGCGGCGGAAACAATACATCCCGGTCGGTGCTGGAGCAGATGTATTCGACAGGCGAGTTGATTATCCATCACAAAAAAGGAACGCGTAAATATTACGATCTCGCCGAGAAGGTCATAAAGCCCAATCTGCTGAATGCGCCGGAGCCGCTGGAGGGCGAGCTGGAGCATCACAAGTGGCGGGTACTGCGCCGAATCGGCGCGGTTGGCCTTTTGTGGAATCGCGCATCCGATGCTTGGCTGAACATATGGGGATTGAAGGCAGAGCAGCGCAACGAGGTTTTCCGCCAACTGCTGCACGAAGCCCGCATTGTTGCTGTTGCTGTGGAGCAAATAAAGGATATCCTGTATTGCCGCGCGGAGGACTTGCCGCTTATCGAGTCCGTTCTGCAAAATCCAGCGCCGAAATGGCGCTGCGAGCTGATTGCACCGCTAGATAATCTCCTATGGGACCGAAAATTGATCCACGCATTGTTTGGATTCGATTACACCTGGGAGATTTACACGCCTGCAATGAAACGGAAATACGGCTATTATGTGCTGCCTCTGCTATACGGAGAAAGCCTCATCGGACGAGCCGAGGTCATCGCGGAGCGAAAAGCCGGGACGCTCGTAGTTAATAACATCTGGTACGAGAACGGCATAAAGCCAACCAAGCAATTGCGAACCGCCTTGAATAATTGCTTGCATCATTTTGCATCATTCAACGGATGCGAGACGATAACGACAGAGTCTACGAACTGAGATTCTCAAATCCCCGGTAACATATGCCGAGTTGCCAAAGACTGCCGGCCTTCCCGGCCGACAGTCCTTGACTGTGATGGTGCCCCTGCTACTACTTCACGTTCCCCTTGATGATCTCCAGCGCTTTTCCGATGCGCCGCTGCCGGGTCTCGGCGGTTTTGGCCACTTCGATGGCCAGGAGGTGCTGGCGCTTGTGGCTGTACGAGAGCTTGTCGAAGAGGCGCCGGGCTTCGGCGTCTGCATCCAGTGCCGCGGCGAAGTCCTCCGGCACCACGACCTCCCGAGGCTCGGTATCGAGCGCAAGCGTGACCTCCACCTCGTCCCCGGCGGAGAGGCCGGCTCCCGTTCGGTGCTCCGCGCTTAAGGGGAGCATGAACCTCCCGTCCATGGAGCCGACGGTCGTCCGGTAGGTGTAGTCGCCGAGTGTCACTTGGACCGGCGGCTTCTTGCCCGCACCGAGAGCGGTGACGATCTCCTCCGGGATGGGGATGCCGGTGGCGGATTTTTTGCTGAGCTCGACCGTGGAACGAAAGTTCATGAATCTCCCTCCTCATGAATCGGAATGGACTTCCTTGCTCATAACATTCTGCGCGAACCCTCCGCTTCCTCTTCCCCTTGCCCATGAGGTGTAGGGAGCTATAGCCGCTTCCGCCGTTATGGTGCATAATGGGGGAAATGGCAACAGTCGGGGGGGAGTGCGGTTGAGTTCCAGATCGGCGCTTTTGGTGTTGGATATTCAGAAGGACTTTACGGGGGAGCACGCACGGATGCCGGTGGCGCGGCATCAGGTAGCCCCTCTCTTGGAGCGGGTGAACGCGGTTATCGCCCGGGCGGCTGAAGCGGGTGTGCCGGTAATCTGCATCGGCAACGAATTCGAGGGCTATCAATGGATCGCCAACGTGTTCCGGCGCTTCGCGGCCATGAAGGGCCGTCCGGGGGCGGAGCTGGACGAGAGGCTGCACAGGGGGGAACACCCCTATTATGCCAAAAAACGAGGGGATGCCTTGACCAATCCCCTGCTGCTGCAGCATCTCCGGGAGCTGGGGATCCGCCGTCTCATTATCGCCGGACTGTACGCGGAGGGCTGCGTGGCGGCTACCGCCCGGGGAGCGGTCCGGCGGGGCTTCCAAGCCGCTGTTCTGCGGGATGCGGTGGCCGGCGGCTCGGATCGCAGCGTGCAACGGGCGCTTCGGGGACTGGAGCAGGCCGGGATTGGGATCCGGGACTCGGGGGAGCCCCTGGAGGAGCCGGACCGGACCGGCCCATAAGGGAAGCATGGAGAGAACGAAGCGCAGGGGGGCAGTCCCTTGTGGCTTCGTTTTCTTGTTCAGGGGCCTCCGGCAGGTACTAGGCGCGCAAAATAGCTCCGAAAAGAGCCACTTCTCCCCAAATGCCAGGGGTTGGAGGGAAAGTAGCATCAATCGGAGCTATTTTTTACTGGAGCGGGTCCTCCGGCGGGTATGGGGCGCGCAAAATAGCTCCGAAAGGAGCCATTTTTCCCCAAATGCCAGGGAATGGAGGGAAAGTAGCATCAATCGGAGCTATTTTTACTGGAGCGGGGCCCTCCGGCGAACGTGGAGCGCACCATCCGTTATAGAATGTTCCCCCTGTTGTGGCGAAATGACGACCTGCCGGGAGGCCGGGAAGGCCCCCTATAATAAGCCTTGTAAGGAAGATTCATGATCGAGGAGGGGTTATACAGATGAAGAAAACACTCGTGACGGCGATGAGCGCCCTATTGGCCACGGGAGCCCTGGCGGGCTGCGGCAGCGACGGAGAAGGGAGCGGCAGCTCCGCAGCGGCGACGGCCACACCGGCGGGGGCATCTGCGGCACCGACGGCGGCTGCGAAGAAGGAGGAGGCGAAGCCCTTCACCATCTCCCTGCGCCACGTCCAGGTGCGGGATGACGCCAAGCAGCGGCTGAAGATGCTGGAGGATGTGGTCAAGAAGACCGAAGCCGGCGTTCCCGGTCTCAAGATCGAGCTGGAGGGGCTGGAGGACAAGGTCCACCGCTTCGAGAAGCTGCCGGCCGAGATGGCGGCGGGCACTCCGCCCAAGATCTTCGACCTGTTCGGCGGCACGGACACCCAGAAGTTCGTCAAGGCGGGCCGTCTCCTCGATCTGACCCCCATCATCACGGAGCTGGGCATCAAGGACAAATTCTTCAACCTTGACGAGTTCACCGTGGACGGCAAGATTTACGGGCTGCCCATGGCGGGGTTCGTGGAGGGAGTCTTTTATAATAAGAAAATCTTCAAGGACCTGGGCGCCGACGTCCCCAAGACCTGGGATGACCTCCTGGCCGTCTCCGACAAGGCCAAAGCCAAGGGCATCACTCCCTTCGCGCTGGCTTCCGCAGACGCATGGGTCATCAACATGATGACCAACACCATGTGGGTGCGCACCGCCGGCCCCGACTCCGTGCCGGGCTTCGTCAGCGGCAGCAAGAAGTGGACCGACCCCGATGTGCTGGACGCCTTCAAGCGCTATGAGACGCTGGTGAAGAAGGGCTACTTCCAGGAGGGCAACCTGGGGCTGAAATACGCCGAGCAGCAGAACAAATTCCGCAACGGCGAAGCCGCCATGCTGTTCGACGGCAGCTGGTCCAACTCCGCCCTGGTGGATCCGGAGAAATCGAAGATTGCGAACGACGTGGGCTTCTTCAACTTCCCGGCCATGGGAGGCAAGGGAGACGGCCTGATCAACGGCAGCTACTCCAACGGCTACGGCTTCTCCTCCAACCTGAATGACCGGGAGAAAACGGCCGTCAAGGAATTCATCAAGCAGATGTACAACGAAGAGATGCAGAAGCGGCAGCTAAAGGAGTCCGGCTTCCTGCCGGCCATGAAGCTGACGGATCTGTCCGGCGTGAATCCCATTGTGGGAGAGATTCTGCAGGCGGCCAACAACAAGCAGTTCCCCGCCTTCGATTCCATCCTGCAGGCTAAGGCCCGCGAGGCGCTGGAGAACGGCATGCAGGAGCTTCTGGGCGGCAAGACCACGGCGGAGAAGCTGATGGAGAAGCTGCAGAAGGCCCAGGACGACGCCAACAAGGACAACGCGAAGTAAACCGGCCGACGAGCGGAGCGGGTAAGGCGGATGAAGCCTGCCCGTTCCGCGGGCTTAACCGATTTTTTTGTACCCATGGGGGGTGTACGCCGTGAAAAAAGCCTTAAGCAACCCCTGGACCTTCCTCCTCTTCGTCACTCCCGCGTTCCTGCTGTATGCGGTCTTCTTCCTGACCCCGATGCTGGCCTCGCTGAAGTACGGGTTCTCGGATTGGGACGGTGTCAACGAGCCGGTATTCAACGGACTGGACAACTTCAAGATGGCTCTGCAGGACGAGAACGTCTGGCGGGCCTTCCGCAACAACGTGTACTTCATCCTGTTCTCCGTCTTCCTGCAGATTCCGTTCATCGTGTTCCTGGCCATCATCATCTCCAACGTGAAGCGGCTGCAGGGTCTGTACAAGACCGCCGTATTCATCCCGAACGTCCTCTCCACCGCGGTGGTAGGGATTCTCTGGTCCTTCATCTACCATCCGGAGGCGGGGCTCTTGAACCAGCTGCTGGATACGCTGGGCTTCTCCCAGCTGAAGCATACCTGGCTGGCGGAGGACGGCACGGCCATGCTGGCCATCCTCGTCACCAACGCCTGGCAGTACGTGGGCTTCTTCGTGGTGCTGGTGCTGGCGGCTATCCTGGGCATCTCCAAGGACATCCATGAAGCGGCGGAGATGGACGGGGCCACGGGCTGGACCAAGGCCTGGAAAATCACAGTGCCCCTGATCCGTCCGGTGCTGCTGGTCATCGTGCTCCTGTCCATTACGGGAGCCATGAAGGCGCTAGACATCGTCATGGTCATGACCAACGGGGGGCCGGCGGGACTGACGGAGGTGATGGCCACCTACATGATCAAGCAGGGCAACCGGCTGAACGAGTACGGGTACGCCAACTCGATCTCGCTATTGATCGTGGCGTTTACCTTGGTGCTGACGGCGGTGTTCCAGATCATCACGAAGCGGCTGGAAGGGAGTGACGCGTAATGCCCAAGCGTTTGCGGTTCATGCGGGGAGGGGGCATCCTGAAGCACGGGCTCCTCTGGATCTACGGCTTCGTCACCCTCTATCCGCTGCTGTGGGTCCTGAACTCCTCGTTCAAGAGCAACAAGGAGATCATCTCCAATCCCTGGGGTCTCCCCCAAAAATGGAGCTTCCGCAACTACACGGACGCCTGGAAAAGTGCCAAAATTGGGACTTATTTCTTCAACAGCTTCTATGTTAGTATGGTGGCAAGCATCATCACGATCATTCTCGCCTCTGCCGCCGCCTACGCCATCGTCCGGATGAACGTCCGCTACGCGGGCCGGATCGCCTCGGGTCTTCTGATGGCGGCCCTTCTGGTGCCGGGCGGCACCCTCATCCTGCCTCTGTTCATTCTGCTGCGCGACCTGCACCTGTACAACTCCCACTGGGCGCTCATTTTTCCCTATGTCACCTTCGGACTGCCGCTGACCGTGTTTCTCGTCGGCTCCTTCATGCGGGCCATGCCCCGGGAGCTGGAGGAGGCGGGCATTGTGGACGGCCTGGGCGCCTTCGGCTTGTTCTGGCGGGTCGTGCTCCCCCTGATCGTTCCGGCGCTGGTGACCGTCTTCATTCTCAATTATCTCGCCAACTGGAACGAATTCGTCATGGCGTATATGTTCCTCTCCAAGGAAAAGCTGCGGACCCTGCCGACGGGCATGGTCGCCTTCATGAACCAGTTCAACATGAACTACGGCGGACTGGCTGCGGCCATCATGTACAGCGTGCTGCCGGTCATGGCGGTGTACGTGGTGCTCCAGGAGAAGATCATCGACGGGGTGACGGCGGGCAGCGTGAAGGGCTAGACGCCAAGCGGAGCAGCGCGACGGTACGGGAGCGGCGGGGAACGATGGGATGCGGACCGGAGGACTTCTTATGGGCTTGCGCCAAAAAGTATTCGCCGCCTTCATGGCCTTCATCGTCGCTCCCCTGTTCGTACTGGGCGCGATCACGTATCTGGTCAGCCAATATATCATCGAGGACAACTTCAACGAGCAATCGGAATTCACCATCCGGGCCGTCGGCCGGAACCTGGTCTATGTGCTGAAGGAGGCCAACCAGTTCACGGAGACCTCCATGCTCCGGCAGGACGTCCAGTCCGAGCTCCAGAAGCGGGAGCGGGTGGACCTGTTCGATCTGGCGGAATACGGCCGGCTTCTGCAGCGGACGTTCCTCTCCTACCCGCCCGCCTATTCCGTAGCGCTGTACAACCTCTGGGGCCAAGGCACTTCGGAGGGCAAAATCGGCTTCCGCCGCATCAGCTTCGAGGATCTGACGAAGCATCCCGTCTACGGAGAGGTGCGGCGGCTGAACGGCCTGCCCCGCTGGATCGGCCCGCATGAGCTGCCGGAGCTGACGGGGGGGCAGAAGCTTTTTACCCAGATCCGGATCGTGAATGATCTCTACACCCTGGACAATAAGGGGGTTCTGATCGAGCAGTTCCAGCTGAACGAGCTCCATCAGATCTTCAACTTCTTCGGAGCGGGGGAGCGCAAGGACGTCCGGTTCATGCTGGTGGGCCGGGACGGTACCGTTATGGTGGACAACAAGGAGGAGCTGGAGGGCACCAAGCTGGCCGGCGGGGTTGCGGCCCTGTTGGGCGAAGAGCCGGATTACGTGAGCCGGAAGCTCCGCTTCGGCGGGGAGGAGAGCATGGTGTCCGTCCACCGGCTGGATCTGCAGAACCTGGGGGAGATGCAGTGGACGCTGGTGTCCGTGACCCCCTGGAGGTACTTGTCCGGGACCACGCAGGTGCTGCTCGGCTGGGTGGCCGCCATCACGACGCTGTGCCTCCTGTCGGCGCTTCTCTTTAACCTGCTCTTCGTCAACCGGAGCATCCGGGTACTGCTTCACGTGGTCCAGGCCATGAAGCGGGCGGAGCGGGGGGACCTGTCTGTGCGGACCCGGGTCAAGGGCGAGGATGAGACCTCGGTGCTGGCGCGGGGCTTCAACCGGCTGGTGGAGCGCATCGAGGAGCTCCTGCTGGAGGTCAAGCGGGAGCAGGACCGGAAGAACAAGGCGGAGCTGATGCTGATGCAGGCGCAGATCAAGCCGCATTTCCTGTTCAACACGCTGGAATCGATCAATGCGCTGGCGGTTCAAAATCAAGGGACCAAGGTAAGCCGGCTGGTCCGTCAACTGGGCACGATCCTGCGGATCAGCTTCGATCCGAGGGAGGAGATCCCGCTGAAGCTGGAGCTGGACCATCTGCGGAGCTATATGCAGATCCAGCAGTACCGCTTCGAGAATGTGTTCGATTATACGATCGAGCTGCCGCCGGAGCTGGAGAACTGCCTGGTGCCGAAGCTGACCCTGCAGCCCCTGGTGGAGAACAGCATCCAGTACGGCTTCGAAGGAATGGAGCGGCTCGGCATGATCACGATTCGGGCGGAGGAGGAGAACGGGATGCTGGTGCTGTGGGTGGAGGACAACGGCTTGGGCATGGCGCCCCGGGACTACGAGCGAGTGAAGAGGCGGCTGGCGGAGGGTCCCGGCGGTGCGGAGGCTTGGTACCCGTCTGCGGGAGCGGCACAGCCGGAAGGGATGACGGGAGCTGCGGGAGCGGAGGAACAGCTGCTAACGGCAACAGGAGCGATGGCGGCGGGGGGAAGGCCCGCCAGCCCCGTAGGGCGTGCGGAAGCTGAAGCTGCGGGAGCTCGCGAGTCGGAGGCCTACCCGGTGCGGGAGCTGGTCCCGGAGCTGGTCGGACGGGTCCGGAGCGGCGGGGGAAGCGGACTGGGCATCCCTAATGTGGGGGACCGGCTCCGCATTCAATACGGCGGCATCTCCGGTCTGACTGTCTGGAGTCAGCCTGGGCTGGGCGTGCGCATCCGGTGCCTCCTGCCGCTGCGACGGCCGGGGGACCGCTCATGAGCGGGGCGGAGATGAGGCAGCTGCAAGCCCTCCTGGTGGATGACGAGGTGAACCTTCTGCGGAACCTGGAAGGGGTGCTTCCTTGGGAGGAGCTCGGGATCCGAATCGCGGGCACAGCCAAGAACGGCGTCAAGGCGTTAGAGCTGGCGGAGGCGGCGGTCCCGGATCTGGTGCTGTGCGACATCCGCATGCCGGTCATGGACGGCCTTACGTTTCTCCGGGAGCTGCGGGAGCGCGGGCATGAATGCGGCGTCATCATGCTGACTGGCTTCCAGGAGTTCGAGTATGCGCGGAGCGCTTTGAAGTACGGGGCCAAGGATTTCATCCTGAAGCCCATCGATTATGAGGAGCTTCAGGCGGTGGTGGCCCGATTGGCGGCGGAGATCCGCCGGAAGCTGCGGCAGGAGGAGGAGGACTCCGCCATCCGGCGCAGCATGGAGGCGCTGGTGCGGGAGCGGGTCCTGCTGGAGGCGCTGACGGACGGCGCCGGAGCACCGGAGCTGCTGCCGGACGCGGGCGGCACCGGGGAGGAACGGCACATCCTCCTGGTGGCGGATTTGGACGGCTGCGCCGAGCTGTCCCGTGCCTGGAGCGAGGAGGAGCGGCGGCAGCGGAACCAGGCCGTCCGCCAGGTGCTCCGGGAGGCGCTGACCCGGGAGAGCGGCAGCCCGGCGGGCCAGGCGGTGCTGCAGATGAGGGACGGCGAGTGGGTCGTCCTGATCGGCGGCGGGCCGGTAGAGCCTGGGGATGGCGACGGCATGGGTGGGGAGCCGGAGGAGCGGCTACTTGAGCGGGGGCGCCGGCTCCGGCAGGCCGTGCAGGCGGCGTGCGGGCTTACGGTCAGCATCGCGGCTTACCCTGAGGCCGTAACCCTGGCTCGCTTACGCCCCGCTTATCTGGCCGTGCAGCGGCTCCTGTACCTCCCCGAGGCGGCGGGAGATGTGGCGGTGCTGCACCCGCAGGAGGCGGAGGGTGGCGTGGGACCGGATCCGGGCCTGTGGCGGCTGGCGGATGCCATCGTCTCCGGCACCAAGGCCGGCGACCGTCGCCGCACGGAGGAAGCCGTCGATGAGCTGGCCCGGCGGCTGTCCGCATTTCCGGAGAACGGACCCCAGCGAGCCGAGAGGGTGCTGCATTTTCTATTGCTGCATCTCATGCGGGAGCTGCGAGAGACGGGGCTCTTGGAGGAGGAGCAGGAGGCCGGGGCATGGCGCCTGCTGGAACGGGGCGTCGGGGCGCGGACGCTGCTGGATACGGTGCGCCGTCTCACCGGCAGCTGCATGGAGGCGGGGCTGGCCCGCCATTCCGGCGGCGAGCGGCTGATGCTCCGGGCCAAGGAGTACATCCGGAGCCGGCTGGCGGAGGACTTCGGACTGGAGGAGGCGGCCCAGCACCTGGGAATCAGCTGCAGCTACTTCAGCCTCCTTTTCAAACAGCACCTGGGCGAGACCTTCCTCGAACATGTCACCCGGGAACGCATCGGTAAAGCCAAGCGTCTGCTCGCGGAGACGGACAAGAGCGTCACCCAGATCGGCAAGCTGGTGGGTTATCCGGACCGGAGGTATTTCACCAGGGTATTCCATAAGCTGGAGCGCTGCAGCCCGTCGGAATACCGGGAGCAGGCGGGGCGGCACCAAGGTCCGGCAAGCAGCGGATAATATGGACGATAAGGACGGTGGTCCTGTGACGATTCAAGAACGTCTGAGCAAGATGGAGCTGCGCGATAAGATCGGACAGCTGGTGATGGTCGGTTTCGACGGGCCAGTGCCTAAGGAGACGGTGCTCCGGCTGATCCGGGATTACCGGCCGGGAGGGATCGTCTACTTCCGGCGGAATGTGGAGCGGCCCGGGCAGCTGGCCCGGCTCTCCCGGGACCTGCAGCGGGCGGCGGCTTCTGCTGGCAGCGGAGAGCCCCTCCTGATCGCGATTGATCAGGAAGGGGGGATGGTGGCCCGCATCGACCGGGAGGTGGCCTTGATGCCCGGGGCCATGGCGCTGGGAGCCGCCGGGAAGCCCCGGTGGGTCCGGGAGGCCGCCGCCGTCACGGGCCGTGAGCTCCGGGCCATGGGCATCAACATGAATTTCGCCCCGTGCCTCGACGTCAACAACAACCCGGCCAATCCGGTCATCGGCGTCCGATCGTACGGTGAGAGCCCGTCGCGGGTGGCGGAGCTCGGCGTGGAGGCCATCGCGGGCTACCGGGAGGGAGGTGTGGCGGCGGTGGCGAAGCATTTTCCCGGGCACGGGGATGTGGACACGGATTCCCACCTGGACCTGCCGCTGGTGCCCCATGGGCTGGATCGCCTGGAGCAGGTGGAGCTGGTGCCGTTCCGGGCGGCCATCGCCGCAGGAGTGGACGCCATCATGACGGCGCACGTGCGGTTTCCGGCAGTGGAGCCCGGCGGTCTGCCGGCCACGCTGTCCCGCCGGGTGCTAACCGGCCTCATCCGGGAGACGCTCGGCTATGATGGGCTGGTCATCACCGATTGCCTGGAGATGAAGGCCATCGCGGATCACTTCGGCGTCGAGGAAGGAGCTGTCCTGGCGGTGGCGGCCGGCGCCGATATGGTGCTGGTCAGCCATACGGCAGAACGGCAGGCCGGCGCCTTCGAGGCGCTCCTCCGTGCGGCGGAGTCCGGACGGCTGCCGATGGAGCGCGTGGATGAGGCGGTGCGGCGGGTGCTGCGCTTGAAGGAGCGCCTCGGGGCCGCAGACCTGCCGGAGGAGCCGGAGGTGCTGGCGCTGGAGCGCCAGGGTCTGCCGGAGCTGAAGGAGACGGCCGCGTTAGCGGAGAGGATTGCCGAGGGCTGCATCACCCTGGTGAAGGCGGAGCTCGGGGTGTTGCCGCTGCGTTCGGAGGAGCCGGTGCTGGTCGTCTGGCCCGAGGTCCGCGTCGGCACGGAGGTGGATGAGGTCATCCCGCAGACAGAGACCTTGGGCTATTGGCTGGGCACCTCCATGAGCCAGGTGCGGGAGGTCCGCATCGGGATTCGTCCTGGCGAGGACGAGATCCGGCAGGTGCTGGAGGCGGCGGAGGGCTTCGCCCATGTGGTGGCCGTCACCTATGACGCCGCTTTTTCGGAGGGGCAGGTGCGGCTCGTGAAGGAGCTGGCATCCCGGAGCGAGAAGACGGGAGGGGTCGGGCTTCGGCTCACCGTCGCCTCGGCCCGGAGTCCGTACGACCTGGCGGCTTTCCCGGAGGTCGGCACCTACCTGGCCTGCTACGAGAATCGCCCGGCCATGATGCGCGCCCTGGCGATGGTGCTGACCGGAGGGCTGGTCCCGACGGGCATCCTGCCGGTAGACATCGGCGGCGGGCCGGGAACGGTGCGGCAGAGCGGTTGATACCGCACGGATAGATAGGCAGGGCCGGACTCCGGAATGGGGTCCGGCTCTTTTTGGGTGAGTCCGAACGGTGGACTCATGGAGCGGGTGGGATCCCTTCATGGGGGATGTATGCTTCCATGGCCTTATCACAATCAAAGGCAAAAATGCCTCTGGTTGCACGAAGAGGAACCAAAGTCCGAGATCAAGGGCAAATATGCCGTTTGTGGCGCAATAGAGCGGAAAAATGGGGCTCTCGATTCGAACCAAAGGCAGATTTGCCGTTCATCAGGTCCGATGAAGGAAGATGATAAAACGAAGGGCAAATGTGCCGCTGGATGGACACGTGTCGGCTGGCCGGAGGAATCCTAGCATGGGCAGCCCATTTGGGGCACCTTCAGGCGCTGGATCACCAGGTGGCGCGAAGGCCACAGGTGGCCTTTAATCGTCGGCGGTGGGCCGCCAACGAGAATAAAGGCCGTGGGCGGCCTTCAGCCCGCTCGATCGCCCAGTGGCCGGGGGCTGGGGTGGCCTTCAGCCCGCCCGATCGGCCAGCGCTCTGACACCCGCCACGAGCCTTAAGCACGGTCGGCTCGCAGCGCAGCAGGATGCATATGGTCGGGCTGGATGGTACACCCTAACCGGTAACCTGCAAAAAGACGGGAGGAATCCCCATGGTGGTCTGGACGGCGGTGCTTCTCCTGGCGGCCCTTGCTCTCTTGGGAGGGCTCCGGCTCATCCGGCCGGTGCTGTCCGGCTATGTGCGTACGGCAGCGGCCCTGATCATCGGCGGCTTGTCCCATCTGATGGAGTCGGCGGTCTCCTTGAATGCGGAGCTGGTGAAGCTGGCGCCGGGCCAATCCGCCTTTTGGCTCTGGAGCTGGAGCGGATCGTGATCATTCCGCTTCTGTTCGTATGGCTGTTGGAGCTGTGGGAGCGCAAACGCTTCGGCCCAATCAAAAAGGCAGCCACCGCCTATTGGTGGTGTATGATCCTGACCGGCATGGAGGAGGCGAATCAATGGGCGGGCTTGACCCAATGCGACGGCTGGGGAATGGGGCACTCGCTGATGGAGTACCTCATCCTGCTCGTCTTGAGCCTTCCGGCGGTCAAGGGCTTCCGGAGCTTGGCGGACCAAGAGGGGGCGGGAGCCGATGTACATCTACGGCATTGAGGACTTTGACATCAATGAGCTATTTGTCCTCCTGGCCGGGCTCTTGGTTGTGACGATTTCGGCCTTTTTGCCGGAACGCTTCACGAGGTCCCAGACGGTTTTCCTTCTGCTGTTTAGCTTCTGGCTGGCCGTCGTGGTCGACCAAACGCTGGCGGTTCCGCCTTACGACCTGTACGACATCATGGATTCCAGCCGGATGGACGTCATGGACCCGTTCCTCTATGCCGTCGTCTACCCGGCCAGCGGCTATCTGTACTTTTATGCGGCGTCAACCATTGGCTTCCACCGGCCCTTCCGGCTGGGGCTGCTGGTACTCGGATGGTCGGCACTGACGCTGGGGCTGGAATGGGGGTCCATGTATCTGGGTGTGTTTACCTACCAGATGTGGAACCTGGGGTACTCGGCCTTGTCCCACATCTTCATTCACCTCTTGAAGCTGCGGGTACTCCGTTATGTGGCGTCCCAGCCCCGCAAGGCTGCTCTCCAAGCCGAAAAAGGCTAGGAGGCAGCCTTTTTGTATTCCAATAAACCGCGATCCGCGACCGACATAGTAGCGGCTGCTGTAACGGTTGTTACCGCTTTCGCCCGAAATTGTGTCCAAATCATGAAACATGTCTTGCGAAAGGTTGTCTTGTGAAATTTGTCACTAAATTAGAGACATGAGTTTTTTATAATCACTTTAGATAGAAGGGAGATGAAGAAGTTGGATCAATTGGAACTGGCTAGGCTGCAGTTCGGCATCACCACGGTGTACCACTTCTTGTTCGTGCCTCTGACGATCGGTCTGGTGTACCTGATCGCGGTCATGCACACGGTGTACGTCATCAAGAATGACGAGTCTTACAAACGCATGGCACAGTTTTGGGGGAAGCTGTTCTTACTGAACTTCGCGGTGGGGGTCGTCACCGGCATCATGCAGGAATTCCAGTTCGGCATGAACTGGTCGGAGTACTCCCGCTACGTAGGGGCGGTATTCGGAGGACCGCTGGCGGTGGAAGCGCTGGTGTCGTTCTTCCTGGAATCCACCTTCATGGGCGTGTGGATCTTCGGCTGGGACCGGCTGCCCAAGAAGGTGCACCTGGCCTCCATCTGGATGGTGGCGGTAGGCACCACGCTCTCGGCACTCTGGATTCTGACCGCCAACTCCTTCATGCAGGAGCCGGTGGGGATGGAGATCGTGAACGGCCGGGCCGAGATGACCGACTTCTTCGCACTCCTCGGCAGCAAGCAGCTGTGGGTGGAATTCCCCCACGTCATCTTCGGCGCACTGGCCACGGGAGCCCTCTTCATGACGGGCGTCAGCGCGTATAAGCTGCTTCGGAAGGAAGAGACGGGGATGTTCCGGCCCTCTTTTAACATCGGGATTGTGGTGGCGCTCGTGTCCAGCATCCTGGTGGCGCTGGTCGGCCACAGCCAGGCGCAGCACCTGATGACCTCCCAGCCCATGAAGATGGCGGCCTCGGAGGCCTTGTGGGATAACTCCGGAGATTCCGCGCCCTGGACCGTCTGGGCCTGGATCGATACGAACAACAAGTCCAACTCGGGCGAGTTCCAGATTCCGAACGCGCTCAGCATTCTGGCTTACAATAAGCTCCACGGCAGTGTGAAGGGCATGAACGAGCTCCAAAAAGAATACGAGGCCAAGTACGGCCCCGGCAACTACATCCCGCCCGTGAAGACCACCTTCTGGAGCTTCCGGATCATGGTGGGGGCGGGCAGCCTGATGATTCTTCTGGCGCTGTACGGCACCATCCGCATGATGCGCAACAAGCTGGAGGAGAGCCGGCTCTTCCTGAAGATGATGGTATGGGCCATCGCGCTGCCTTTTATCGCCAATACGACGGGCTGGATCATGACGGAGGCCGGTCGGCAGCCGTGGGTCGTCTTCGGCTACCAGACGGTGGATAAAGGTGTGTCGCCGAACGTGTCGGCCGCTATGGTCTGGACCTCCTTGATCGGATTTACGCTGATCTACGGCATCCTGGCAGCGGTGCTGGTGTATCTGTACGTGCACTTCATCCGCAAGGGGACGGATGCGGCCGTTTCCACCCACCGTGCCGACCATGCGCACCATCTGTCGCTGTAAGCAAGGGCTCTCGGAGCAGGGTCTGATGTTACAAGGAACGAACAGTATCCTATAAAGCGAGGCGAGCATCCTACATGTATGAAACCTTATGGTTTGTCCTGATTACCGTCCTCTTCGTCGGGTTCTTCTTCCTGGAAGGCTTCGACTTCGGCGTCGGCATGCTGGTGCCCATTCTGGGCAAGAGCGACACCGAGCGGCGGGTCATCATCAATACGATCGGTCCCTTCTGGGACGGCAACGAGGTCTGGCTCATCACGGCGGGCGGCGCTATGTTCGCAGCCTTCCCCAACTGGTACGCCACCTTGTTCAGCGGCTTCTACATGGCCCTCTTCCTCATGCTGCTGGCCTTGATCGGCCGGGGCGTAGCCTTCGAATTCCGCAGCAAGCTGGAGAATCCCCGCTGGCGGAAGACCTGGGACTGGGTCATCTTCTTCGGCAGCCTGCTCCCCCCGCTTCTGTGGGGCGTGGCGTTGGCCAATCTGATGCGCGGCGTGCCCATCGACGGCAAGATGCAGTATGTCGGCACCTTCTGGGATCTGATCAGCGTCTATTCCGTCGTGGCGGGCGTGAGCGTGGTGCTCCTGTTCCTGCTGCACGGCGCGCTGTTCCTGGCACTGAAGACCGAGCACCCCATCCGGCAAAAAGCCCACGATTTCGCCGTGCGAATCGGAGCGATCGCCACCTTGTCGGTATTCATCTTCATTATTCTGAGCTACGTGGAAACCGACATGTTCACCCAGGAGGGCATCAACCCCGGGACCGTGCCGGTGCTGGCGGGCATCGCCCTGGTGTCCGTGCGCTATCTGCTGAAGGCGAAGCGGGAGGGCTGGGCCTTCGTCATGACGGGCGTCACCATCACCTTGTCCACCATCTCGGTCTTCACCTGTCTGTACCCCCGGGTAATGATCAGCTCGCTGAACCCGGACTGGACCTTGACCATCCATAACGCCTCATCCAACGAATATACGCTGAAGGTCATGACGGTGGTGGCGCTGTGCACCGTTCCGCTGGTGCTCGCTTACCAGGCATGGACCTACTGGTCGTTCCGGAAGCGGGTCAGCGTGAAGGACCACCTGGACTACTGAGATGATGAAGAAGCTCCTTCAAACCGTTCCCGCCGCCCGGATGTTACTTGTAGCGAGCGTAGGCCTCGGGCTGGCGGGCGGGGTGCTGATTTTGCTTGAAGCGTTCTATGTAGCGAGAATCACCGACCGCGTCTTTCTCGGCGGTGAGGAGCTGGGCCGGCTGATGCCGGCCCTTCTGATTCTGGCGAGCTGGATCGTACTGCGGGTGCTGGTGCAGATCGCCGGCGACGCCCTGTCCATGAAGCTGGCTGCCCGGGTGAAGCAGGAGCTGCGGATCCGGCTGGTGCGGAAGCTGGCGGAGCTGGGGCCTCAAGCGGTAAAGCGCGAGAGGAGCGGCGAGCTTCTGGCCGTGCTGTACGAGGGCGTGGAGCAGCTGGAAACCTATCTGGCCAAGTACCTGCCCCAAGCGGCGTTGTCTGCGCTGGTGCCGGCCGCCGTCCTGTGCGCGACGGTCCGGCTGGATCTGACGTCCACGCTGATACTGGGCTTCACCATGCCGCTCCTGATCTTCTTCATGATCCTGATCGGTGTGACGACCAAGGCCAAGACCGAGCGGCAGTTCAAGGCGCTGGGGCTCTTGGGCGGCCACTTCCATGATGTGGTAAGGGGCTTGGCGACTCTGCAAATCTTCGGTCGGAGCAAGGCGCAGCTCGACATCATCCGCCGGATCGGGGAGGAGCACCGGAAGACCACCATGGGCACCCTGCGGCTGGCCTTCCTGTCCGGCTTCGTTATGGAGCTGTTCGCCACCCTGTGCACCGCCATCGTGGCGGTGTTCCTGGGGCTCCGGCTGGTGGACGGAGGCATTGATTTTTACCGGGCGTATGCGGTGCTGCTGCTGACACCCGAGTTCTACCTGCCGGTCCGCGCGCTGGGCACCCAGTATCATACAGGGATGAACGGCCGCATTGCGGCGGAACGGATCTTGGGGATCCTGGAGCAGGAGCCGCCGGGCTGGGTGGAGCGGGAAGGCGCCGTGAAGCCCGAAGCCTCGGAGCTTCGGGAAGGCATCCGCATCGACCTGGACCGGGTCCGGTACCGGTACCCGGAGGCGGAAGATGACGCGCTGGCGGAGCTGACCCTCGCCCTCGAGCCGGGACAGCGGGTGGCGGTCATCGGGCACACGGGCGCGGGGAAGAGCACGGTGCTGGAGCTGCTCCAGGGCTTCCTCCGCCCGGCGGAGGGAGAGATCCGGGTCAACGGCGTCTCGATGTCGGAGCTGTCCATGGACTGGTGGCGTTCGCAGCTGTCGGTGGTGGCCCAGGAGACGCGGCTGTTCCAGGGGACCCTCCTGGATAACCTGCGTCTCGGCCGGCCGGAGGCGACGCTGGAGGAAGCCATGGAAGCGGCGCGGCTGGCGCAGGCGGACGGCTTCATCCGGCAGCTGCCGGAGGGCTATCAGACCCGCATCGGCGAGCAGGTCCGCCTCTCCGGCGGGCAGATGCAGCGCATCGCCATCGCCCGGGCGCTGCTCCGGAATGCGCCGGTGCTGCTCCTGGACGAACCGACCTCCGGCCTGGACTTGGAGAATGAGGCGATGGTTCAGGCGGCATTGGCGGAGCTGACCCGGGGACGGACCGTCGTGACGGCCGCCCACCGGCTGGATACGATCCGGGACGCCGACTGGCTCATCGTGCTGGAGCAGGGCCGGGTGGCCGAAGCCGGGCGTCCGGCTGAGCTGGCGGCGTCCGGTGGACGGTATGCCGCCATGCTTAGGGCGGCAGGGACAGCGCACGGTGGCGCGAAGAGCAGGACGGCGGCTGAAGCGGAGTCGGTACCCGTTGAACGGGCATCCTCCCATCCGCACAAGGAGGTGGCGGCAGGATGAGCACTTGGGTTAGAGCGATGCGGTTTGTCTCGCAGTACAAGTGGCGGACCCTTCTGGCCGTCCTGCTGGGCTTCTTGACCGTGGGAGCCAACATCGGCCTCATGGGCACCTCCGGATATCTGATCGCCCGGGCGGCTCTGCGGCCGGAGACGGTGCTGCTTCTATGGATTCCCATCGTCAGCGTCCGGTTCTTCGGCTTGTCGCGGGGCGTCTTCCGGTATCTGGAGCGGCTGGTCTCCCATGACGTGACCTTCCGGATTCTGGCCTCCATCCGGACCTGGCTCTATGCCCGGATCGAGCCCCGCGGCGCCGAGCTCCTGGAGAACCGGCGGAGCGGGGATGTGCTGAGCTCCGTGCTGAGCGACGTGAACGAGCTGCAGAACCTGTACCTGCGGGTGCTGTCGCCGACGGCCGTCGCGCTTCTGTCCTCGGCGCTCGGCGTCGGCCTGGTCTCCGTGTTCCACCCGCGGTTCGGCTGGATTCTGGCGGCGCTTCTGCTGTTCGCAGGGCTGGCCGTCCCGGGGACAGCCTACGCATACAGCCGCCGGCGCAGCCGGGAGACGGTGGAGCAGCGGGCGCAGCTGTATGCCGACGCCTCGGACCTGATCATGGGGCTGCCGGAGCTCCTCGTGTACGGCCGCGCGGAGGAGGCCGCCGCCCGGGTGGAGCGCTCCCAGGCGGGACTCACCCGCCTGCAGGACGCCCACAACCGGGTGTCGGCCGCAACCGGCGGCCTGATGCTGGGAGCGGCCCATGCAGCCCTGTGGCTGTTCCTCCTGGCGGGCATCCCGCTGGTGGCCGCCGGGCAGGTGGACGGTGTTCTCCTGCCGGCCCTGACCATGATCGCGCTGGCCAGCTTCGAGGCCGTCACGCCACTGCCCCAGACGTTCCAAACCTTCGGTGGAACGATGGCTGCCGCGCGGCGGCTGTTCCGGCTGGCCGATGAGGCCGGCGAAGCCCCGCAGGCACCGGCCGGCACGGCGGAAGCCGTGTCTGCGACCGGAGCTTCCGCTGCCGTGTCCGCCGCCGGCACGGCGCCCGCGCTGCCGGCAGCAGGCCCGGAGCTGCGCATCGAGGGCCTGGAGCTGCGCTACGCTCCCGGGGAACCAGCCGCGCTGAGCGGCTTCTCCCTGGCGCTTGCGCCGGGCAAGCGAGTGGCCGTCGTCGGGGAGAGCGGCGCCGGCAAGAGCACCCTCCTCCAGGCGGTGCTGAAGCTGCGGCCGTACCAGGACGGCGTCATTACGCTGGGAGGCCGCGACATCCGCGGGCTGGAGGATGACGAGGTCCGCCGCCTGATGGCGGTGGTGCCGCAGAAGGTGCAGCTGTTCAATGCCACCGTAGCGGAGAATCTGCGGCTGGCCAAGCCGGAGGCGCCGATGGAGGAGCTGGAGCAGGCGGTACGGAACGCCATGCTGGAGGAAACCGTCCTCCGGCTGCCCCAGGGCTACGATACCTGGATCGGCGAATGGGGCGCCAAGCTGTCCGGAGGCGAGCGCCAGCGTCTGGCTCTGGCCCGGGCGCTGCTGCGGGATGCGCCGATCCTGCTCCTTGATGAGCCTCTGAACGGCTTGGACGCCGTAACCGAGCAGCAGGTGATCGAAAGACTGGAGCGGATCGCCGCCGGGAAGGCCGTGCTGTGGATTACCCACAAGCTGGCCGGGTTGGACCGGATGGATGAGATCGTGGTGCTCCGTCAGGGGCGGGTCAGCGAAAGGGGCACTCACTTAGAGCTGCTGGAGCGGCGCGGCGACTACTGGCGGCTGTACTGCCGCCAATACGGCAACGCCCCGCCGGAGCAGGCCGGATAAAAAAAAGCACCTCCACCGGACTTCTTCCATCCGCGGGAGGTGCTTATTCCTTATTCAGGTCCGGCTTCCGACGGAAGCGGAATCCAATCCGTCGCCCATTGGCCGATGACATCGAAGAGCGGGGCCATGGCCTGGCCTTTGTCGGTCAGAGAATACTCAATGCGTACGGGAATCTCCGGATATACGTCCCGGCGGATAATCCCTTCGGCCTCCAGCTCCCGCAGGCGCTCGGAGAGCATTTTGCCGCTTAGGTTGGGGAGGGAGTGCTCGATGCCGGCGAACCGCTGCGGGCCGTTCAAGAGCTGGAATACGATCAGAGCGGTCCAGCGTTTGGAGAGAAGCTCGACGGCCTTTTCGAACCGGGGGCATAGCGGGTGCTTGTGCTCCATGCGTATCACCTCATCTTAAAGCCATTATACACATTATGATTACCAAAAGTAAGCGGCTAAAAGCAGTTTCCGACAAAAAACGCTCCATACATCCGTCATTGACGGCAAGCGGGCGTCTGGGCTACAATTCAGTCAACCAAGCAAGCACAGTTGCTTAATTGGATTTAGATCGGGAAGAGGTAGAAACCTATGTCTTGGTTATGGATAGCCGCAGTGGCGATCGCCTTGTTCTTTGCCATGAATATCGGTGCCAGCGGGGCGGCCGCCTCCATGGGCGTGGCATACGGAAGCGGTGCCATCAAGAGCAAGCGTACGGCGCTTCTTCTCGTAGCCGTCGGCGTATTCCTGGGGGCTTACCTGGGCGGCGGGGAAGTGGTCAAGACCCTGGGGTCGGGGATCATCCCCAAGGAGCTCTTGAATGTGAAGCTGGTCATCATCATTCTGTCCTCCGCTACCTTCACCCTGTTCTTCGCGAACCTGCTGGGCATTCCGTTGTCCACCAGCGAAGTGACGGTCGGTGCGGTGGTCGGGGTCGGTGTGGCATATGAGAAGGTGTTGGCGGGGAAGCTGCTGACCATCGTTTCGTTCTGGATCATCATTCCGCTGGTTGCCTTTGGGCTCGCTTGGGGCATGGGCTATGGAATTCGAGCCTTGGAGCGGCGGGATTCGCGGTGGAAGGGCGAAGGCGCCTGGAAAAAATGGCTCATGCTCCTGGTCGCTGCAGCCGGCTTCGTGGAAGCCTTCTCCGCAGGCATGAACAATGTGGCGAATGCGGTCGGTCCCCTGGTGGGCGCCGGAATGATGTCCGCAGGATACGGCGTATTCTGGGGCGGCCTCTTCGTCTCGGCGGGCGCCATCCTGATGGGCGGACGGGTGCTGGAGACCAACGGCAAGAAGATCATCAACATGTCGCTCCTGCAGGGGACGTGCATCTCCAGCACGGGCGGGGCGCTTGTCATCATCTCCTCCTTGTTCGGGATTCCGGTGCCGCTGACGCAGATCACCACCACGGCCATTCTGGCCATAGGCACCGTAGATCATGGCTTCAAGCTGTGGCAGAAGGGCGTGGTTGCCAAGATTCTGAAGGTGTGGCTGGTGTCGCCCCTCGTCTCGCTGGTGGTGTCCTTCACCCTGGTGAAGCTGACGATGAAGCCGGAGCCGTACCTGATCGTGGTGATGGCCGCGGTGCTGATCTCCATTCTCGGCCTTCGCAGCCTCTACGACACCATCCTCGAGGAAAAACGGACCTTCAACGAAGAGGGCGCCGGTATATAAGAACGACGAAAAGGGCCCCGGCATTATGAACTGTGACCCGGTTTGTGGACAATTAATAACAAAGGCCTTGAACTTAGCAGGCTAGTAGATGACCTCTGAATTCGTCAGGGGTCATCTTTTTTAATGTCCACTGATATCGTTCGGAATTGTAATAACTAATGTACGCC
>NZ_JBPPGJ010000031.1:0-30676 GCF_051594765.1 Oryzibacillus soli | reverse complement strand
TGGTTTTCGGAAGTTTCGCATCCGGTTTTCAGGGCGCAAGTCCTGAACTGCATAATAGTTGTTTTATTCCCTGATAGCTCAGTCGGTAGAGCACTCGACTGTTAATCGAGTTGTCGCAGGTTCGAGTCCTGCTCGGGGAGCCATACGGAGAGGTGTCCGAGTTGGTCGAAGGAGCACGATTGGAAATCGTGTAGGCGTCACAAGCGTCTCGAGGGTTCGAATCCCTCTCTCTCCGCCATTAGTATGGCCCGTTGGTCAAGGGGTTAAGACACCTCCCTTTCACGGAGGTAACAGGGGTTCGAATCCCCTACGGGTCATTTCAATTCCCGGGCGCTTAGCTCAGCCGGGAGAGCATCTGCCTTACAAGCAGAGGGTCGGCGGTTCGATCCCGTCAGCGCCCACCATATTTCTTCTTAACGACGCGGGGTGGAGCAGCCCGGTAGCTCGTCGGGCTCATAACCCGAAGGCCGCAGGTTCAAATCCTGCCCCCGCAATAGCAAGCCTCCCGCAGCAATGCGGGACATCGCGGAGCCGTGGTGTAGAGGCCTAACATGCCTGCCTGTCACGCAGGAGACCGCGGGTTCGAATCCCGTCGGCTCCGCCACTTTTATCCTTAATGTATGGCTCGGTAGCTCAGCTGGTAGAGCAGAGGACTGAAAATCCTCGTGTCGGCGGTTCGATTCCGTCCCGAGCCACCATATCTTTTATGCCGGCTTAGCTCAATTGGTAGAGCAACTGACTTGTAATCAGTAGGTTGGGGGTTCAAGTCCTCTAGCCGGCACCATTTCACTTTATCCTTGATAAGGTGGAGCTGTAGTAATGTGGAGGGCTAGCGAAGTGGCCAAACGCAGCAGACTGTAAATCTGTTCTCTGACGAGTTCGGTGGTTCGAATCCATCGCCCTCCACCATTTTACTGCAATATCTATAGGGGCATAGTTTAAAGGTAGAACAGCGGTCTCCAAAACCGTTAGTGTGGGTTCAATTCCTGCTGCCCCTGCCAATCAATTTCATATGGCGGTCGTGGCGAAGGGGTTAACGCATCGGATTGTGGCTCCGACACTCGTGGGTTCAAGTCCCATCGATCGCCCCATTTCTTTTCTAACCTGTTGTTGGGGATTAGCCAAGCGGTAAGGCAACGGACTTTGACTCCGTCATGCCTAGGTTCGAATCCTAGATCCCCAGCCATTTATATGCGGACGTGGCTCAGTGGTAGAGCATCGCCTTGCCAAGGCGAGGGTCGAGGGTTCGAATCCCTTCGTCCGCTCCATATTAAGGCGCCATAGCCAAGAGGTAAGGCAGAGCTCTGCAAAAGCTTTACCCCCAGTTCGAATCTGGGTGGCGCCTCTCTTATGCACCCTTAGCTCAGCTGGATAGAGCGTTTGACTACGAATCAAAAGGTCAGGAGTTCGAATCTCTTAGGGTGCGTTTTCTTTTGCCGGTGTGGCGGAATGGCAGACGCGCGCGACTCAAAATCGTGAGGGAAACCGTGGGGGTTCGAGTCCCTTCACCGGCACTAAACCATAACATGCTCTCCCTAGTGGAGCAGCATGTTTTTTTGCTATATAACAAGGACAATTTGTGAACCTATGATACTTCTCACAGATTTAATTCCAAAAAATTGCTTTTATTAGATAGATATAGAGAAGAATGGAGTGGAGCTTTATGTTAGCAAGTGTAATATTGTGGGCAGTTGCTGTTTGTGCCGTTCGTATGTATGGCCACCGCTTGGCGGCTCGTCACCGGATATCCGGTGAAGCCTGTTCCAATGGGTTCATCCAGCTGCCATAGCCGATACATAGAGAAGCTGCCGGTAAGACCGGCAGCTTCTGAAATACGGCATCACGCATCCGTCATATCGATCAAAAGCAGGTGAGCGTGCTCCGATGCAGCAACCTGGAGCTGAGTGATATCCGTGATTCGAGCAGCGTCACCCGCCTTCAGGGTATGCTCGCCGTTCAGCTTTACGGTCCCGTCAATGAGGAACAAATGAACTTTGTTTCCGGCTGCGATTCCATAATCCAGCACATGGCCGGGCTCCAGCACGGTAGCCAGGAATCGGGCATCCTGATGGATCTCCAGGGTATCCGGCAGATCGCCGCCCGAGATAAGCGGGGTCCATTGGTTGGGGCGGTTCAGGACTTCCACCGGCTTTTGTTCCCAGGAAGGCGTTAAGTTTCTGGCCCGCGGCATAATCCAGATCTGGAGGAAATGTACCGGCTCCTTATCGGATGCATTGTACTCGGAGTGCAAAATGCCAGTTCCGGCGGTCATCCGTTGGATTTCGCCCTTCCGGATGATTCCCTTATTGCCCATGCTGTCCTGATGCTCAAGGGCCCCTTCGATGACGTAGGTTACAATCTCCATGTCCCGATGGGGATGTGTGCCGAAGCCTCCTGCCGGCTGAACGATGTCATCATTGAAGACACGGAGATGGCCGAAGCTCATATTGGCCGGATCCCGATATTCGGCGAAGGAGAAGCTGAAGCGGCTTCGGAGCCAGCCATGGTCAGCGGTGAAGCGGTCGGATGACGGAATGATTCGAATCATAAATGAGCCCTCCTTTTGAATGTTGTTGATATTGGCTATAATTAAATTAGTTACTATCTAATATGTATGTTAGACAATTCGCTTACTTTTGTCAAGTGACTATGGTAAAATACAATTAAGGAGATGATGAAGATGGCTGATCATACGCTATGTCCCAAATTTGAAGCTGCCTTCGAGCTGTTAGGGAAACGTTGGACAGGTCTGATTATTCAAGTTCTTCTTAGCGGTCCCAAGCGGTTTAAGGATATCTCGGACGTGATCTCAGGCATGAGCGACCGTATGCTGTCGGAGCGCTTCAAGGAGCTGGAGGCCGCCGGTATTATTATTCGCCATGTATACCCGGAAACACCCGTACGGATCGAATATGATTTGACCGAGAAAGGCAAAGCGCTGCAGTCCGTCATGGCGGAGGTCCAAAAATGGGCCGAGCAGTGGGCGCACTAAACGGCTATGGTTTACCTTATCGTCGGATTAGCCGGGATCTGTGGAGCGCTTCTTCGCTATGGCATCGGTCTCGGCGTAGCCCGGGAGGGGTTATCCTCCATATGGGCAACCCTGCCGATTAACCTGCTCGGAAGCTTCGTTCTGGCCGGCTTCCTCTGTTATGCCGAGTCTGCGGGCAGCAGACTGCACCCTTGGGTCAAAGCAGGATTCGGCACCGGCTTCCTCGGTGCGTTCACCACCTTTTCTACGTTCAGTATGGAGACGGTTCGGCTGCTGACGGCAGGGCAGGCAGGGTACGCGGTCCTGTACGTCCTAGCGAGCTTGTGGGGCGGTCTGGCTGCTGCTTGGCTGGGGTGGAAGGCCGTCAGCCGGAGCCGGCTAGCCGGTACGAAGACAGTGGAAGGCGGTGGCCGGGCATGAATCCTGTGATTCTGGTTGCCGCGGGTGGGTTCCTAGGAGCTGTCGCCCGTTTCGGAGTTTCGCAGTTTGCAGCGGCCAGGTGGCGTACGGCTATTCCTTACGGCACCCTTTTCGTAAATTTGACGGGCTCCTTTCTGTTGGGGTGGATCTGGGCTTGGGGGCAGGCGGAGATGACCCTGCTGCTGGGCACCGGCTTCATGGGAGCGTTCACGACCTTCTCCACCTTCAAAACGGAAGGCCTCCGGATGTGGAAAGGGAAGTCATACAAAGCATTAAACATCTATTACGCCATCACGTACACCTGCGGGATCTGCTTGGCATATGCCGGGTACGGACTGGGTCACTGGTGGGCATCCTAATCGGGGGACCTTACGGACATGACGACCATCGGATTGATAAGACACGGCATTACGGACTGGAATCAGGAAGGCCGCATGCAAGGTCGCAACGATATTCCGCTTAACGATGAAGGACGCAGACAAGCGGAGCTGCTTGGCAGACGTATGGCCGGAGAAACCTGGGACGCCGTCTATTCGAGCGACCTCTCCCGGGCAAAGGAAACGGCGGAGATCATCGTCAAGCATATGGGGACCACGTTGAACGGCTTGGACTCCCGACTTGCGGAGCGAGGGTTCGGCCAGCTGGAGGGCACGACGGAGCAGGACCGTTTGAAGCGCTGGGGGGAAGCCTGGAGAACCCTGGATCTAGGCGCCGAGAACAAGGGCGAGGTGGTCAAGCGGACTTTGGCTTTCCTGGACGAGCTGCACCAGAAACATCCGGAGCAGCGTATTCTGATCGTTTCCCATGGCGCGGTTATCGGTTCCCTGCTGGAAACGCTGTTCCCGGAATTCGGCTATATCGGGCTGAAGAATACCTGCGTGAATATCCTGAAGCGGCAGGAAAAGGGTTCGAAGTGGACCTGCCTGCTCCATAATTGCGTCAAGCATCTGGAACCGGATGCGACCAAGTCCTGAATGACACGCCGGCCGGCAGCACGGGCCGGTGTTTTTTTTGGTAGAATAGAAAGATGAAGGATCATGAGAGGAGAGTGGGAACATGTCCCATACCGAATATGCAGCTGTAGTTTCCCTGCAAGCCGGCAAGCCGAAGATCTACAGCTATGAAGGTAGGAGCTGGACCACAGCCCTGTTCAAAGAGCCGTTGGAGGGGGCGGCCATGCTGGGGAATCTGGGCTTCGAGACAGACGGCCAGGCGGATCTGGAGCATCACGGAGGACCGGATAAAGCGGTCTGCGTATACTGCAGCGAGCATTATCCGTATTGGCAGAGCGTTCTTGGGCGTGAACTCCCGCAGGGAGCCTTCGGGGAGAACGTGACATTGTCAGGGTGGACGGAGAAGGAGGTATGCATCGGGGATACCTTCCGCTTAGGGGAGGCTCTCGTAGAGCTTAGCCAGCCGCGGCAGCCCTGCTATAAGCTCGGATACCGCTACGAGCGTCCGGATATGCCTCTCTTGGTCCAGCAGGCCGGTTATACCGGCTGGTACTTCCGCGTGCTTCAGGAAGGCCTTGTGGGGCCTGGAGACCGCTTGGAGCGCGTTAAGCGTTCCCCTTATGGGATTACGGTGGCGGAAGCCAACCGGATCATGTATGGCGAGAAGGAGGGCAACGCCCTAACGGCCCAATTGCTGAACGTACCGGAGCTCTCCGCAAGCTGGAGGAATATGCTGCAAAAGCGGATGACACAAAAGGATCTGTGATGTATCTCACTATGGGCACATGCGCCACCTCTTATAATCGACCTTGTAAGAACAAGAGATTGGGAGGAGAATGGACCATGAGTGAGTTTAAAGCAACGGTTAATGCGACGGAATATCCCCCGCAGTTGAAGCATAAGGTCATCTTCGAAACCTTCGACGGCTTGGCCAGCGGCGAAGCCATGCTGCTGGTGAACGATCATGATCCCCGGCCTCTCCGGTTCCAGTTCGAGGATATGCGCAACGGGCTCTATTCCTGGGAGTACCTGGAGCAAGGTCCCATGTTCCGCGTGAAGATCGGTAGGGTGTAAGCATGGCGGACATTCGCATTCTGGATGAGAAGACGATCCGCATATCGGTGGGATTGGAGGACGCTCTGTCGATGATCCGGGAGGCCGAATCCGATCTCCAGCGGTACGCGCAAGAGATTGTGACCATTGCGGATAAAATGCCGGTATTCGAATACACCAGCTTCTGTTTCTATGCGTACGACAGCGCAGCCCTCTTCGAGAAGATGCTGGGTATGGACCCCCGGGTATACACCTCCTTCTCGCTGGACGCTCCGGATGCTTTCTTCTATGCGCTGTATGGAGGAATGTCGGCACTCAAAAGCAAGGCCGTGGCCTTGCTGAAGGCGGCATAAGTGGATGCTGACGGATATGAGGTCTTGCGCAAACAGCCCAATGGGCTGTTTTGTCGTATTTTTGAGCATTATTGAGGGTGTGACGTTTGTAACATCTTAATAGAGACTCTGGCGTTATCATGGAATTAAGGTAGAAAATCATGTTCTTAATTCCAGGCTTTCGATAAAAAGCTTTTATTGACAAGCAGTCGTTCCAGGAACGAGAAAGCTTTGGAAGAAGGCCCTCGGGAGGTGCTTGAATATGTCCCGCTTGAAAGGTTTTGCGGCTTATGACAGCGTATCGCCGGCCCCCGCTCTGGCGCCTGCCCTTCAACTGCTGTGTAAGGAGCACTCCAAGCTGCGCAAGGGGATGGAGGAGGTCTGGCTGTTCGCAGCCAAAACGTCCGTCCGCAGCCGAAGCTTCATCGAGGAATGGCTCGCCAGAGAACGCAAGCTCCGCCACGCCTGGAGCATCCACATCCATAAGGAAGAACGGATCCTCCTCGCTGCCTTGTCCAAGTACGTGGACAGCGACCGGGGACCGCTTGCCGTAATGAAGTATGAACATGAGCGTCTGGATGCACTCTTCGACGAATGGGAGGAGCAGATCGCCATCCTGATCCAGGATCCGTCCAACGAAGAGGTGTACCAGCAGGCGTTGGCCAAGTTCCGGAGCGCTTGTCAGCTGAAGGCCGACCATTGCTATAAGGAAGAGAAGGCCATCTATGCCTTGGCTCAGACCCTTCTGACGGAGGCGGAGAAGGCGTTCCTCCTCCAGCAGATCCGCAAGATCAAATCTTAACCGACAGGTTCGAAAAGGTGGGGAGTTATGATTACGGGAGCCATACTGGCCGGCGGCCAGAACCGGAGAATGGAAGGGAAGATGAAGGCCCTTCTTCCTTTTGCCGGAGAATTGTTGATTGAGCGTCAGATCGCCCAGATGAAGACGGTTTGCGAAGAAATTATTGTTGTGACCAATCAGCCGAGTCTGTTCTTGCCGGTATTGGATCGGTCCATACGGATCATTACGGATTACTTCCCCAGCAAAGGTCCCCTGTCCGGCATGCATGCGGCGCTGTCCTTAGCCCGCCATCCGGATGTCTGGATCGTCGGTTGCGACATGCCGTTCATCTCCGCGGAGGCGGCACAAGTGCTGCTCGAGCAGAAGAGATCCGTCAAATGCGATGCGTCGGTTCCGGTGATCGACGGGCGTACCCACCCCCTGCACGGTATTTACTCCAAGAGCTGTGCGGATGCCATATCCGCTCTGCTGCTGGCCGGGGAGTATCGGGTAATGGAGATGCTGCGCATGATCTATTGGCAGGAGGCGGCGGAAGCCCTCTTCACCGAGAGAGGGATTGATCTTGCTTTCGTGACGAATGTGAATAATCCCGAGGAATACGATATGGCTTTGAAGAACGCCTAAGAAGCAGTCCCGAGCAACCGGGACTGCTTTCTTCGTGTTTGCTGATCCCATGAAAAAAGGCTTGCAGCCGGTTCAAGGAGAAACGGCGCAAGCCTATCTGTAAGGCGATTATTTAGCGGATGGGGGGAGGCAGGAAGCGGACTCGCAGCTTTTTTTGGCGGCGCAGGCGGCGCACTTGCCTTCTTTGCTGCGCTTGATATGGCGAAACAGGGTCCAGCCTGCATAAGCGAAGATGGCGGCTAAGACCAGCACATTGGCGATCATGCGATGCACCTTCTTCCCGATGAATTAGAATCCGAGCAGCTTACCGCCTTGGTAGATGATCAAGCAGATGATATAGGCGATCACCAGGCTGTAGCCGATGGAGAACCAGGTCCACTTGGAGGACATGGTTTCTTTCTTGATGGTGCCGACCGTTGCAAGACAAGGCACGTACAGCAGAACGAAAGCCATGAAGCTGTAAGCCTGCAAAGGCGTGAACACTTGGCTCAGGATGCCGTTGAAGGCTGCATCATCCGGTGCTGCGTAGATAATGTTCATCGCGGAGACGACGACCTCCTTGGCCAGGAAGCCGACCAAGAGGGAGGAGCCCGCTTCCCATGTGCCGAAGCCGATGGGAGCCAGAAGCGGCGCAATACCGCGGCCGATGTAGGAGAGGAAGCTGTCGTTCATCTCCACTCCGAACCCGCCAGGACCCATGTAGCCAAGCAGCCAGATGGCGACGGATCCGCCGAAGATCATGGTTCCGGCTTTCTTGACGAAGCCCTTGCCCTTCTCCCAGGTGTTACGGAACAATGCCTGGAATTGGGGAACCCGGTAAGGGGGAAGCTCGACGATGAACATGGACTCCTCGTGCCGAAGCAGGGTCTTGGTGAACAGCTTGGCTAGCGCAAGCGCTACGACGATGCCCAAGACGTACAGGGAGAGGACAACCAAGGCTTGCTGGCCTACGAAGAAGGCCGCTACGAAGACGCTGTATACTGGCAGACGGGCGGAGCAGGACATAAGCGGCAGGAGCAAGGTGGTCAGAAGCCGCTCCCGGGGCTGTTCGATGGTCCGCGCGGCCATAACGCCGGGGACGTTGCAGCCGAAGCCGATAATCATCGGAATGAAGGCTTTGCCGTTCAAGCCCACCGCCTCCATCACCTTGTCCATGACCATGGTGACCCGGGCCATATAACCGGAATCCTCGATGAAGGATATGACGAGGAATAGGATGAAGATCTGCGGGACGAAGACCAGAACGCCGCCTACGCCGGCGACGATGCCGTCAATGACCAAAGCATGCAGCAGGTCGGAGGCGTTGATGGCATCCAGAGCCGTGGTTAACCAGTCGGTCAGCGGACCGGTCAGGAAGCCGTCCAGCAAATCCGACAGCGGCGTACCCAGCCAATCGAAGGTCAGCTTGAAGGTCAGGTACATAAAAGCGAGGAATATCGGCAGTCCCAGCACCTTGTTCGTCACCAGACGATCGACACGGTCGGTGAAGGTGATGCCGCTGCGCTTCGTCTTCAGCACGGACTTCTTGATCAGGGCTCCGATAAATCCGGAGCGAACATGACGAATATATGTTGTGATGGATTTCACATGATATTGTAGTAATACGGCGTTTTCGGTCTCTTGGGCAAGCTGTTGGAGAGGCTCATATTCCGATTCGGCCTTCAAGAGCTCCTGCACCACCGGATTCTGCTCCAAGAGCTGCAGTCCCAGCCAACGCTTCGGGATGCCCGGCTTCGCAGGCAGGAGGGGTTCCATCTTCTTCAGTGCCTCTTCGATGGCAGGACCGTAATCCAGTACGATCGGCCGGCGGGTACGCTCCGCTGTGGAAGCCAGCTTGGAGGAGAGCTCCGAGCAGCCTTTGCCGGTACGGGCCACAATGGGGAAGACAGGCACCTGCATGAGCTCGGCGAGCTTGCGCTCATCGATCAGCTGGCCCCTTCCGGCTGCAACGTCGGTCATATTGAGACCGATAACCATCGGGATCTCCAGCTCCAGAAGCTGCAGGGTCAGATACAGGTTGCGTTCCAATTGGGAGGCATCGACGATGTTCACGAGCAGGTCGCAGGGTTCGGTCAGGAGGAATTGGGAGGCAACACCCTCGTCTCTCGTGAGAGGAGAGGTGGAGTATATGCCGGGAAGATCGATCAGGGTGCCCAGCTTGTTCTTGAGCTGGCCGACTTTTTTCTCAACCGTGACGCCTGCCCAGTTCCCCACGTATTCATAAGACCCCGTCAATACATTGAACAGCGAGGTTTTGCCGGTGTTAGGGTTCCCGACAAGCGCGGCTCGGATCATATCGCTTCCACCTCAATCCGGCTCGCATCCGATTTACGGAGGCCGATCAGCTGCCCGTTGTATTCGATGGCTACAGGACCTCCGAAGGGAAGCTTCTTCACGAGGACGATCTCCGCGCCTTCCATTACACCGAAGTCGATCAGCCGGCGGAATAGAATGGATCCCGCATTCTCGGCATTGGTGATCTTGGCTTTGGTACCCGTTATCAGTTGGGCAAGGGTAGTAGTCATAAGGATTTCTCCTTTATTGTGGATTCCGTTCAATGGGTGAGAATGATTATCAATCACGATGATACTACAATAGTAAGACCTATCGTATCGAAGCGTCAATAGTCTGCATTGAAGTGACATGATATGGACACATAACCATGATAAATGCCACAACTTCGCCAAAAAAGCAGGCTCTGTAATGTGATTTTTGTTACAGTTATATGGGCATTTCGGCGGGTATACTGATGCTATAAGTTATCGCCATATAAATAAAACTAATCACCAAAACCCATACTGTACTGCCAAACCTTGGACGGCGGACAACACTTAAAGGAGTGGATGAACATGATGCAGACCTTATCCCGTGAAGACCAAACCGTAGATACCTTGGACGTCTTGACCAGCGGCATCGATCAGTTGAAGGAAGAGCATGCGGAGTTGAAGAAGAAGATGGCGGATTTCTACGGCGCAGCCAAAATCATGGGTCGGGACCCTTCGGTCACGGACTGGAGCAATGCGATTAAGAGCCTGCACACGGACATCGTCTCCTTTATGGAAGAGATGGAGCAGCACTCCGTGTGGGAGGACCAGGTCCTGTTCCCGATGGTTCAAGAGTATACCGGCAAGGATATGGGGCCCGTAGCCGTAATGGAGCACGAACACGAGCTGGCGAAGATGAACGTGCAGCGGTTCCTGGAGAAATCCGAGTCCCTATCGGCAGCCGTTAGCCCGGAGCAGGCCCAGGAGGCGGCATCCTATCTGCTGCAGGCGTACGTGATCCTGACGGATCACTTCAAGAAGGAAGAGGAAGTGCTGTTCCCCTTGGCCGAACAGATGCTGACGGATATCGAGCAGTTCTTCTCCCTGTAAGATCATCATAGTGCGAAGCCACTGAGAACGTCTCCCAATCGGGTGGCGTTTTTTTGTTATTAGAGGTACTATCGTTAACAGAAGGATAGAGGGAGAAGGAGGCTTCATCGGCAATGAACGCTGCACATAAACAAGCGGATGTCATTATCATCGGCGCGGGGATCATCGGCTCCTCCATCGCCTATCACATGAGCAAGAAGGGAATCTCTTGTCTGGTCCTGGAACGGGGCGCCGCGGCGCAGGAAGCGACGGCTGCATCGGCGGGTATGCTGGGAGCCATGATGGAGACGGATGCGCCCGGTCCTCTCGTGGAGCTGGCCGTGGCCAGCCAGGCCCGGTACCGGAAGCTGGCGGAGACCCTGTTCGAGGACAGCGGCGTGGACATCGAATATACGGAATGCGGTACGGTCGGAGTGGCTCGGGACGAGGCGGAGAAAGCGGCGCTGCTGCAAAAATGCAGCTTCGCCCGGGACTTCGGCCAGCGCGTGGACTGGATCGAAACCGGACGCCTCCTGGAGCTGGAGCCGGGCTTGTCTCCGGACCTCCTGGGCGGAGTCCATATCCCCGGAGACCATCAGGTGCAGAGCCCTAAGGTGGCGCTGGCCTTCCGGACGGCCGCCATACGGCTGGGCGCCCGGTTCCTGGAGCATACGCCGGTGCTGAGGCTTCTGACGGAGGGCCGGCGGGTGGCAGGTGTGGAAACCACAGACGGCAGCTTCTATGCGGACCATGTGGTGCTGGCTGGAGGCTCCTGGAGCCCCGGATTGTTAACCGGCCTGGGCATCGACCTGCCGGTCTATCCCGTGAAGGGACAATGCTACTCGGCCATTTTGCCGGAGGGCTTGAAGCATACGGTGTTCGCCTTAAAATGTTATCTGATGCCGAAGCGGGACGGCACCATTCTGGTGGGTGCCACCCAGGAAGAGGCCGGCTTCGACAAGAGTCCGACGGCACAAGGGATCGCTTATCTGCATGAGATCGCAGCATCGATGGTGCCCGCCATGAAGAAGGCTGTCTTCGTCCGGACCTGGACCGGCCTCCGACCGGGCAACCCTCAGCTGAAGCCTTTCCTTGGGCCGGTGGAAGGCCGGGAGGGTCTGCTGCTGGCCACCGGACACTTCCGGAAGGGCACGCTGCTGGCGCCTATTACCGGGGAAATGCTGACTTCTATGGTGACCGGAGAGGCGCTGCCGCTGGATCCGTCCCCGTTCACGCTGCGCGGCCATGGTCTCCAATAACCCGTACCGGCTGGAGGTCCGGACCATTCCGCAGGGGCATGACTATGTATGGCTCGTAACCGGCGGAGAAGCTCACGTCGGAGCCGTCGCCGTCGCCTATTGGCATAATGATGAGCTCATCTCCCATGTGCATGGCGTGCCCGGGCACCGGGAAGCCGAGCTGGCGCTGGAGCTGGCAGAGCTTGCCGCCGGACGGCTGAAGGCGACGGTTACGGTGGCTGCGGGCATTCACATCGACCGGGCCACCAAGGAAGAGATTGTCCACCTGGTCCAGGAGGTGCGGCGGCTGGCTCGCGAGGAGCTGGAGATCCTGGCGGAACAGCGGTTTTCGAGCAAAAAACGGTGACTTATGTCATAATAGGTTACACGGACGTCACGCAGCACACGAGGAGGGGACGTTATGCGCGAGAAGCTGGTGGACCGTTTCAACCGGATCCATGATTACTTACGAATATCCGTAACCGATAAATGCAATCTGCGGTGCGTCTACTGCATGCCGGAGGAGGGCATGGAATTCGAGCCCGACGAACGGCTGCTTTCCTTCGGGGAGATCGCGGAGGTCGTGCGCGTGCTGGCCGGCATGGGAGTCCGGAAGCTGCGGCTGACCGGCGGAGAGCCGATGCTCCGCAAGGATCTGGACCGTCTGGTGGCCATGCTGTCAGCGATTCCGGGCATCGAGGACATTGCGCTTACGACCAACGGCATCTTCTTCGCTCCGAAGGCGGAGAAGCTGAAAGCAGCGGGCTTGACCCGCGTCAACATCAGCTTGGACAGCCTGAGGGCGGACCGGTTTGCGCTTATTACGCGGGGCGGGGATATCAAGAAGGTGCTGGCGGCGGTCGATGCCGCCCTCCGGGTCGGTCTGGATCCCATCAAGCTCAACGTGGTGCTGATGAAGGGGATCAACGACGACGAGATCGAGGACTTCCTCGCCATGACCTTCGACCGGAAGCTGAACATCCGCTTCATCGAATATATGCCCATCGGGCATGACGACGAAGGCTGGAAAACCAAGTACTTGTCCCTCAACACCGTGTTCGAGCGTGCGGCAAGCAGGGGCTGGGAGGTGGAGCCGGCCTCCGGCATTACGGGCAACGGCCCGGCGGAGAATCACCGCTTGAAGGGGGCCCAAGGCACCTTCGGGCTCATTCATCCGGTGAGCGACCATTTCTGCGAGACCTGCAACCGGCTGCGATTGACGGCAGACGGCAACGTCAAGCCCTGCCTCTATTGGTCCGACGAGTTCAACGTCCGGTCCCGGATCGGAGACGACCAGGCGGTCCGAGACCTGTTCTTCCGGGCGCTCGACATTAAGCCGGAGAACCACGAGATGGCCCTTGCGCTGGACTCGGCGAATCAATCCCATACTCCCACGGTCCGGCGCATGTCCCAGATCGGCGGCTGAAAAACCCCTCCGTAAATCGGAGGGGTTTTCTTTGTGGAGAGTTCTCTTAGACCACCCAAGCACGGAGGATGATAACCAGCAGGATGAAGAGAACAAGAACGATGCCAATTCCGCCGTAGCCACCGCCAACAGGGCCGCAACCAGCTGCATATGCCATTATGATTCACCCCCTATTCGAGTGGTTGGCCAAGACCGCTTGACAGCGGTCCGGGCCGGGGTGTTCGTTCCGAGAGGATCATCGGGTCTTACAGACCGAGAACCGGCCGGGACACGATCACCAGGAGAATGAAGAGTACGAGGACAATACCGATGGAGTAACCTGCAACGGATGACATTGTGACTTCCCCCTTTCCAGTCGGAATAATACAGAATATGAAGGTGAGCGGCAGGCGGATTGGACCATAGCCCGGTTCAGCGGGAGTTTTTAAGGAAAATGTTGGAACAGGGTGCGAGCTCGGCCTATAATGAAAGGAGACGTATGGACAAAAGAGGAGGATGCCAAATGGATGTGCGGATCCGCAAGCTGAAGGCGGAAGAGATGAAGGACAGCTTGAAGCTGTCCCAATTCGCCTTTCAATACGAGCTTAGTCCCGAGGAGGAGAAGGATCGGCTGAACCGGCTCCGTCCGGAGGACTCCTGGGGAGCATTCCTGGGCGAAGGAAGTCTGGCAGCGAAGCTGACTGTTCTGCCGCTTGCCGCCTACATAGGCGGACGTGAGGTCCCCATGGGCGGCATAGCGGGAGTTGCCACCTGGCCGGAGTACCGCCGGGAGGGGCTGGTGAAGCGGCTGCTCCAGCATGTCCTCGCCGCGATGAAGGAGCAGGGACAGACGATCTCGTTCCTCCATCCGTTCCAATTCGAGTTCTACCGCCGGTTCGGCTGGGAGACCTATACGGAGTACAAGACCTACGAGCTGGAGACGGTGCAGCTTCCCAAGTTCCCTGAGACGGGGGGAAGGATGGAGCGTTTGCCGGGGACGGAGCTCCTGAACGGAATCTATGCGTCCTACGCCCGCCGCTTCAACGGCACTCTGGTGCGCACGCCGGAATGGTGGGAATGGAACATCCGCAGCCTGAAGAACAAGAGCGGCCATTCTGCCGCGTATTATGGCCCGGACGGGACGCCGAAGGGCTACCTGCTGTACAAGGTCCGGGACCAGGTGCTGACGGTCAACGAGATGGTAGCGCTGGACGGCGAAGCCCGAAGGGCGCTCTGGAATTATATCGGGAATCATGATTCCATGGTCAAGAAGGTGGTCCTGCAAGCGGAAGCCGGAGACCGGCTGACCTCGCTCCTGAAGAATCCGCGGATCAAGCAGGAGACGGTGCCCTATTTTATGGCGCGGCTGGTGGATGTGAAGGCCTTCCTGGCGGAATACCGGTTTCAAGCCGGCAGCGGCGGATCGTTTCGTCTGGCGTTGACGGATCCATATGCTCCGTGGAATGAAGGATTATATGAGGTGGAAGTCGGGCGGGACGGGTCGGCGCAGGTGCATTATACCCCGGGGCCGGAGCCGGAGGTCCCTCCGGAAGGACTGGGATGCGGCGTCGGTATATTGACGGCTGTGCTGCTCGGCTACGAGAGCCCCCGCTTCTGGCAGGAAGCCGGGCGGCTGAACGGGGCCGCGGAGTGTGTGGATCAGCTGGAAGCGCTGCTGCCGCCGCGCAAAACCCATCTCTTCGATTTCTTCTGAGCGGGGTTGGAGAGACTAAGGACCGACCTGCACGAACCGACTAAGCGGCAAGGAGTGGTAAGCATGGCGAAGGATAACATTCAGGTTCCGTTCGGGTATGAGCCTCCGGTGGAAGTCAAGAAGGGCACCTTGATCGTCTATGATGATTTCTCGGAGGCAGGAGTGCCGCAGCTGCTGGAGATATTCCGGTTTGCGGAGGATCGGGGCTTCGACCATGTGATTTTCTATCCGATTCATGAGGAGACGGGCAGACGGATGGGCTTGGAGCTTACGCCCTACCACCGCCGCGCCCATCAGCTGGAGGAACTGCTGGAGGAAATATCTCCCCAGACTCCCCGCCGGATCCGGGTCACGCTGGATCAATGGGAGGGGAAGCGGAAGAAGTACACCCCGGTGGAAACGGCACTCGACTTTCTGACGGAAAAGAACAAGGGGCCGTTCTTTGTGTGGATGACGGAGCGGCTGGCCAGCAAGTGGGGCACATATGCCTCCTTCCCCGAATGGATCCGGAAGGTCCGGCTGGCCCTATCGCCCCCCTATGGGAATCCGCTGCCGCCGGCGATGAAGGAATACGAGTCACGGTGGGAATATGTAAGGTAATGAAGAAGACCGGCTGTTCGGCCCTGATGGGGCGGGGCAGCCGGTCTTCTTCTCTTCTGGCAGGACACGGATTACCGCAGTGCGGCGCTGGCTTGGCCGGTCTTGGGGGAACGGCCCGGCTTATGGATCATGTAGCGTGCTGCGGTCAAGCCCAGGATCAGGACGACGGAGAGAAGGTACATCCAGCGTACAGCCAAGCTGGCGGTGTCGCTGCCAATGAAGTAGCTGTGGATCCAGACGACGATGAACATGGGGTAGGACAGCATGTGGGTCGCGATCCACAGCTTCCGGCCCAGCAGGTTCCGGATATCCGAAGTCAGGATCAGCAGGATCAAGGCATAAGCGGCCAAGGTGCCGATTCCGTTCAGTATCCGGTGGTTCTCCGCGGCGAAGGGAATGAGCACCTCATGCCAGGTGAACGGCATATAGGGGCTGATCACGGGGAAGATCCCGTGCAAGAGGGCTATGAGCGTGCCGGTTATGGTTGAAATCTTATGGATCTGGAACAATCGCAGCTTCGCCCGGCCCTTCCAGAAGGGGAAGCTGTATCCGATGCCCAGGCAGATGCCGGCCAGCAATAGGAGATAAGATACCAAACCGCTGAGCCGGATCAGCTCCCAGACGGGCCAATGGCTGATCCATGAAGTAATAGGGGGAAACCTCCTTCGAAAAAATCGGGATTACACAAGCTGCAGCTGGGTGAGAAGAGAAACGGTGCCTCGGATGTCTCCGTCTTCCGTGAACAGAAGCGCCTCATAGCCGGCCGCCTTCGAATGGAAGAGCTTGAGCCCTTCCGTTTCACCCAGGATGCAGATGGTTTTGGACCATATCTCACATTCGACAGGGTCCGGTCCGAAGACCGTGCACTGCACCACTCGGCTGTCGGCCGAATCCATAGCAGCCGGATGGATCAGATGGTGCTTGGGACCTCGGTCCGTGAGCCACTGCCGGCCGAGCCGGCTCGAGGTGGCTGCGGAGCCTTCGGTCCGGACGAGATAGCCCTTGTCCGCCTCCGCGTTCCACGGGTCCTGGATGCCGATGCGCCAGTGCGGTGCGGCTGCAGGGGAATCCGACCATATGGTGAGGTCCCCTCCGGCGTTGATCATGCCGCTCTGTGCCCCCATGCCGGAGCGAAGCCACGCCGCCGCCCGCTTGACCGTCCAGCTCTTGGCGATGCCGCCGAGATCCAACTCGGCTCCCGCGGGGAGCAGGACGGACTTCATCCGGGAATCCAGCCGGTAAGAGCGTTCCACGGAAGGGGTAGGGTCCAGATTGGCCGGAGGAGTGTGGAAGGTACGCCCGCGGACCTGCTCGAAGGAGGCGTCATAGCCGAGGAGACGGACCGTCCGGCCTAGCAGCGGGTCGAAGATGCCGCCCGTTGCCCGGCGGTATTGCTCCGCCAGCGCCAGCACCTCCAGCATCGTGTCCGAGATCAGCACCGGAGCGCTGCCGGACAGCCGATTCAATCGGGACAGCTCGCTCTCGGGACGAAAGCGGCTAAAGCAGTCCTCCGCATAACGGAACCAGTCTCGAGTGTCCTCCTCCATCCGGTGGGGATCCGCCTCGGGACCCGCTGCGATCGCCGCCTCCACGTCCGTATTCATCGCCCGGAAGCGGAAAGTGTGCAGGGGAGCAGGAGCGGCTTGACCCGCCTCCCGGCTCATGACCGCTTCGTCCTCGTCTGGGGCTGGGCGGAGCCTGTGTTGGGCGCCGTCTGCGTCCCCGGATTGCTCAGGGACGAATCCGCCTTGGGCTTGGCCTGCTGCTGGCCGGCTCCAGGCTGGGTCCCTATGGACCCGCCGTTGTTGGCGGATCCGCTGCCTCCGTTCCGGGGCCGGTTCTGCCACTCCTGGACCACGGGGTCCGGAGTGGCCGCTGCCGGAGCGGGGGTGACCTCGGCGGATGCGACGGCCCCGCTATGGGATGCGGAAGCTTGTGCGAATTCGGGGCTGTCCTTCACATGCTGGAACAGCAGCGCCACGCCAACGGCTCCGACTGCGCCGATTTGCCATTTGGTCCATTTGGTGATTTTCATGCCGGTTGCCTCCTTACGGATGAATGAGATGTCCTGATTATCGCGCGGCCAGATGAATCGAGCATGAAGCCCGGCTGAATATTGGCTGAAAAAGCAAGCCGCTCCATTCGCCAACCAGGACAAGTGGTGACCACCGGCGGCATACGGAGCCAAGCCTCAAACCTCACGCTAAGGAGCTGCGCGGAGTGGGAAATCCGGCTCCCGACGCGGGTTCGGAGCCTTGCTGGCCGCGGCGGCCCGTCCAGGGGTCCGGCCGCCGCTTCCCCTTGAGGCGGTGGGCTCCCCCGACCAAGGTCCAGTGCCAAAAACAGTCGCGGGTCCGTTTTGGCAAAGCTGCAAAACGCCTAAAATGAAAACATGAACGATGAAGACACACAGTAAAGGCGGTGAACGAAAAATGAAAATGAACGGCAACTCCGGGTTCGCCCTTCTCCTGATCGCCTGCGGCGCGCTTATCATCCTGGGCAAGTTCGGCTTAGGCGTCGGGCCTCTGATGGGCTATCTGATTCCGGCAGCCATGGTGGCATTCGGCTGGTACAGCGTGAAGCGCGGCAGCAAGTTCTTCGGATGGGTCATGCTGATCCTGGGACTTATCATCCTGCTGGGGAAATTCTCCTCGCTGTTCGGACTGATCATCGCAGTCGGCATGATCGCTTATGGCGTAACCATGCTCAAGAAAAACAACACGACGGTATAACCACATCACATAGGCAAGGAGGCTAAGCAATCCATGAGTATTCTAAGGCGGGTTAAGGATATCAGCGTCGCCACATTGAACGAAATGCTGGAATCTTCCGAGGATCCGGTCCGCTTGATTGACCGGTATCTACAGAGCCAGAGGGAGCAGATCGAGCAGTCCGAACGGCTGTACCGCGAATGCCTGAACCATGCGCAGTCCCTGCGGCAGCAGGTGCTCCAGTCGGAGCAGATGAAGGAGAAGCGGGAGCAGCAAGCGCTTATCGCCCTGAAGGCCGGGGAGGAGGACATCGCCAAGCTGGCTCTTCAAGAGAAGATGCTCCACGAGGAAAAAGCGGAGCAGTACCGCACCTTGTACGAGGAGAGCAAGCATTCCATCCTGGATCTGGAAGAGCAGCTGAATCAGCTGAAGGCCGATTACCAAGAGGTGGCGGCGAAGCGGGGCTATTACCAGGCCCGGATCGAGACCGTCCGGCTTCAGCAGCAGATGAACGCCCGGATGGCAGGTATGCAAGGGAGCCAGACTCCCCGGATGTTCGCCCGCTTGGAGGATAAGGTATCCGATATGGAGCTGGAGGCCCGTACGCTGCGCGAGGTCCGCCGAGCCGGACAGGAAGCGGTATTCACGGCAGGCTCGGCCATCCAGAGCGTGCTGGAGACCGAGCTCGAGAAATTGAAGAAGAAGCTGGATCAGGAAGGTTGGAGGAAGCCATGAATAAATTATTCCGTTCCAGAAGGGACAGCAAGCTGACCGGCTTGTGCGGCGGTCTGGCGGAACAGCTGAATGTGGATTCCACGGTGCTCCGGCTTGTGGCGGTGGTGACGACCTTCTTCTCGGGAGGAACACTCATTCCCATCTATATCATCGCCAGTGTAGTCGTTCCGAAGGAGCCCCTGTCGAACATCCCGCCGATGTATCCGCCTTACGGAGGAGGCCCGGCCGGGATGAACCCGACCGGCGCTTATGGCCCGACGGCGTACGGCGCCCCGCAGCAGGGAGGAGCATTCCGCCCCCAGCCCCACTATTACGGCAGCGGCCCTTCCGCTCCGGCTCCCAAGCCGGTGGAGAGCACCATTGATGACATGATGAAAGACGTAGAGAAAAAAGCCATGTGGAAAGAAATCGAAGAACTTCGGGCCAAAGTGGCCAAATACGAGAAGGGAGAATAAGAACATGGGAGTATTTACACGCTTGAAGGATATGACGAAGGCATCGGTGAACGAGCTGCTGGATAAGGTCGAGGACCCGATCATCATGCTGAACCAGTACATCCGCGACATGGAGGAGGAGATCGCCACCGCCGAGGTGACGGTCGCCAAGCAGATTGCCAACGAGCGCAAGCTGCAGCAGCGCATCGCCGAGCATTCCCGCCTGAGTGCGGAGCGTGAAGCCCAAGCGGGCGGTTACTTAAAGAACGGCCAGGAGGCTCTGGCCCGTCAGGCGCTGGAGGAGAAGCTGTACCACGACCAGAAGCTGGCCGAGTTCACCGACATGCACGCCCATTCCAAAGCCCAGGCCGATGAGCTGATGAAACAGCTTCACGATATGAAGGATGAGTTCTACAAGATGCGCAACAAGCGCAACGAGCTGGTATCCCGGGCCCAACTGGCCAAGGCGAAGAAGCAAATGTCCCAGATCACCCAGAACAACGTGATCGATGGCGGCCATGCCTCCCGCGGCTTCCATCGGATGGAAGAGAAGATTATGCAGCTGGAGGCGGAAGCGGAAATCTCCGGGAAGCCTTATGTGACAGGCATCGCCGGGGCCGCGCTCAGCACCCAGGAGCTGGCGAAGCAGGAGAAGGTGGATGAGCAGCTTCGTCTGCTGAAGTCGAAGCTGGGCACGCCGGAAGAGACGGCTGCCGAAGTCCAAGAATAAGCACCGGTAAGCCCGGGGGGAACAGGACATGACCGTCCGGCCCTCCGGGCTTAAAATCTTCCTTCTAGACCGGGGCGAAATGTGATATTCTATGGACGTCGGTCCGCAACCGGACGGGCATACAGCATGAGGCAAGACCGGGAGAAGGAGGTGCGACATGAACGGGAAGCAGCATAACCGAAACCGCAACACGTATATGATCTTTATTGCCGCCGGGGTGTTCGTGCTCCTGACCAAGATTGTCGCCAATCCGGGCACGGTGATTGCTATCTTCATGGTTCTCCTGGGATTCTACAGCGTCCGGAACGGCTCCCAGAAGAAGGGCTATGTCCTGATCGCCATCGGCGCCTTCATCCTGGTGGGCAGCCACTTCATGGTCATCGTCGCCCTGGTGCTGATGTCCATGGGCTTCTTCTACTTGAAGTCCAGACAGGTGCACGGGGAAGGCAGCGTGCTGCAGAAGACCAAGCTGATCGAGAGCTTGAAGCGCGACAAGGAGCCCTGGATTCTCCGCAGCATGAGCCTCTGGTATGCCATCTGCGAGCTGCGGCTGGATTTCTCCCTGGCCATCCCGGAGGAGAAGGAGACGGTTCTGGTGCTCCAGGGCATCATCGGCGACATCGATATCATCATCCCGGAGGATATGGGCTTGACGGTTCAGAGCTCCCTCGTATTCGGCCAACTGGATGCGGGAACGGAGCGTGAGTCGGGCATGATGAACAAGATCTACTGGCAGTCTCCGAACTACCATGCCGCGGAACAGCGGGTGAAACTTCTGGTATCATACATCGTAGGAGATATTGATATTAAAGTGCTGTAGCGGAAAGGATGTGAGCGGCCCATGGAGAAACGTCTGACGAATATGGTGTGGCGGAGCATGGGAGAAGCCATCCTGCTCAGTCTGGCCCTCTTCGGAATCGTCACCTATGTGTTATTCATATATGGCTATCTCAAAAGCTTCGGCAGCTGGCAGGAGGGGGTTCAGATCAGTCTCGGTCTGATCTTCGCCGTTACAGCTATCGGAGCTTCCTACGGCTACTGGTCGAGCCGGCGGACCTCCGCCCGGCTGGAGCAGCTCCGGGACGTCATGATGATGCTGGAGAAGGGGAACCTGACCCGTACGGTTCCTCCTCTGGGCTTCGACGAGATCGGACGGCTCGGCGAGCAGCTGAACCGGATATCTAAGAAGTGGGAGGATCAGCTTACCTCCCTGCAGCGGCTCTCCAACAACAATGCGGAGCTGGCCGAGAAGGCCCGGTTCTCCGCAGTGGTGGAGGAACGCCAGCGGCTGGCCCGGGATCTGCACGATGCGGTCAGCCAGCAGCTGTTCGCCATCTCGATGACGGCGACGGCCGTGGGGCGGACGCTGGACAAGGATTTCGACAAGGCGAAGCGGCAGATTCATCTGATTGAGGAGATGTCCTCCGTGGCGCAGTCGGAGATGAGGGCGCTGCTCCTGCATCTTCGACCCGTTCATCTGGAGGGCAAGCGGCTGTCCCAGGGCTTAAGGGAGCTCTTGGTGGAGCTGCAGGCCAAGGTGCCCATCGAGATCCAGTACGATATGGACGAGGACATCCAGCTGCCTAAGGGCATCGAAGACCATCTGTTCCGGATCGTCCAGGAGGCGCTGTCGAACACCCTGCGCCACTCCAAGGCGACGAAGATGGAGATCAAGCTGCACCGGCCTTCCGAGCTTATCCGGCTGTCGGTGAAGGACAACGGGATCGGGTTTCTCCTGGATGAGCAGAAGCATGCTTCCTACGGGCTGCTCTCCATGAAGGAGCGGGTCAATGAGATCGGAGGATCGTTGAATGTCATCACGGCACCAGGCAAGGGAACCCGGATTGAGATCCGCGTGCCGGTGCTGACGGAAGAGGAAGGGGAGACGGGAACCGATGGGCGATACGATCAAAGTGCTGCTCGTGGATGATCACGAGATGGTGCGCATCGGGCTGGCCGCCGTGCTGGGCACGGAGGACGGCATCGAGGTGGTGGGTGAGGCGAGCAACGGGATGGACGGCATCCGGCTGGCACAGGAATACAAGCCGGACGTGGTGCTGATGGATCTGGTCATGGAGGGGATGGACGGCATCGAAACGACGCGGAAGCTGCTCCAGCTGTATCCGGACTGCAAGGTCATCGTGCTGACCAGCTTCCTCGACGACGAGAAGATGTACCCCGTCATCGAGGCCGGAGCTTTCAGCTATCTGCTGAAGACCTCCCGCGCCAGCGAGATCGCCTCTGCCATCCGGGCAGCCGCCAAGGGACAGTCCATTCTCGAGTCCCAGGTGGCTTCGAAGATCATGAACCGGTTCCGGCAGCCGAAGCCCGCCCATGCCCCCCACGAGGAGCTGACGGAGCGGGAGATGGAAGTGCTCCGTTTGATTGCCGGGGGCAAGTCCAACCAAGAGGTGGCGGACGAGCTCTTCATCGGCATCAAGACGGTGAAGTTCCACGTGACGAACATTCTCGCCAAGCTGGGCGTCGAGGACCGGACCCAAGCAGCCATCTATGCGCACAAGCATGGGCTGGCCGAATAAGCATCGAAGAGACTCATCTAAACGAACAGAAGCCTTTCATTCCGCGGACGCGGAACGAAGGCTTTTTTTGGATCATGCCTAGTAATCCTGATTCAACAGCAGGCCTTTGGAAGGTAGCTGGGAATACCATTCCAGGGTGGCCAGGTAGTTCGCATATCGCATATAGCGCGGATGAGCGCGGTTAAGCAGGGATTCGGAGGGGCCGCTTCCCATGGCGGCGGCCAGTCTGCGGAGCGTGTTCAGGAAGCTGTCGGGGCCGGTCAAGGGACGGACGGCCTTGGCGTAATGCTCCTGAAGGGCAATGTCCCAATATCCGGCGTCCCATATCCAGGCTCCGTCCTCGCTCCGGCTGAAGCCGGTTTCTCGTGCCGTAGGATTGTCTGCGGCTTGCGTCAGATAGCGGCTTAGTGCGGGATTCAGCAGGTCCCCCGCCTCGCCCATCGCACGAGCCAGGCTGTTGATAGCATGGAGCAGGCTTCGCAGCTTGCGGTCCAGACTTCGTGCATCCGGGAGGATCTCCAAGGAGACGGCGCTCTCCGGCTGGCGGTGAAGCTGGAGAAGGAGCGCCTTGCCGGGCATCGGGATCCGGTTGGACGGATGTGACATCCAGTCCTCTCCATCCAAGCGAAGCTCCGCATTCCCGGCCCGCTGGTCCATGACCAAGAGGCCGGAGGACTTGGCGGCATTGCCGGCCAGGTCCTTCAGGAAGAAGCCGTTGTCCGCGCCAGGCTCTGCACTCTGCAGCGTCAGCCGGATTCTTCCCGAGGACGGGTCCGTCTCCAGCGCCGCCTTCACAATGCTGCGAAGCAGCTGGATCTGATCTCTTAGCCGGGCGAGCACCTTCCGGTGGGTATCGTCCGGCTGGACGAAGACGCTGCATTCGAAGGTACCTGCGGAGGTGCGGAGCTCCAGCCGATTGGCCCCCGGCTCCCAGACGGTAGGCGCGTCCGGGACGAACAAGGCGGACCGGTTCACTTGACGGGCGGCCAGCCGGCGGACCATCACCCGCTCGGTGCGGAGCGGGTTCCCGGGCTCCGCTACGGCCGTCAAAGCCACGGGTTCTGAGGAGACGGCGATCCGCTTGTGAAGGACCGAAGTGCTCCGGCTTGCATCCAGCTCCTCCAGGATGCCCTGCAGAGCGGAGGCCGCCCCCCACAGGGCAGCGGCTGTCTTGGCGAAGTCCTCCGCGGCATGAAGCTCCGCCTCCTTGGCGTAGGGGAAGGCAGACGGCCTGCGGTGCGGCTGCCGGCCGGAGGCTTCCTGCTCCCGGACGGCCCGGCGGCGCTCCATACTGAATTTGTAGAAGTCCAGGTGCTCCTCGTACCGCTTGAGTCCTCGAACCGGACGGATCGGCAGCATGGCGGTTCCCCTCCTCGCAGTGATGTTGGTTACCTCTATTATACCATGTGGTACAATAAGGGTATGAAAGACTTGGGAGTGAATCGCGAATGACCGTGGTCATCATAATCATCGTCCTGCTGGGTGCCGCCTTCATGTGGCAAATGTTTAAGAAATATAAGTGATATCCGGGTACACGCCCTGCCCAATTATGCTCCTGAACCGTGTCTTCCCGCCCCCGCCCGCGTATGATGTAGCAGGCTGGACTGAAGGGGAGATGGATATGATTCGGTTGCGGAATCCGGTAAAGGACGACCCCCGTCTGCTGCGTTTGGTCATTACCCGGCTGATGCCGTTTGCACGGAAGGCCCGCCCTGAGACCACGATAAACCGGCGAGAGATCATTCGGCGGTGGCGGGATTGCAGAGTGAAGGTAGCCGTCAAGAATCACATCCCCGTGGGCTTCGTCAGCTGCAAGGTGGCCGGCGGGGTGCTCACCATCGACATGCTGGCCGTGGACCGGCGGGTGGAGGGGCAAGGCTTCGGAAGCGCGCTGATCGGTGCGGCGGAGAAGTACGGCAAGCGCCAGGGGGCGCTGCTGTCCCAGTTGGCGGTGGATGAGCCGAACACTCACGCGCAGCGGTTTTATGAACGGAAAGGGTATGGGGTGGAAGTGTACCTGCCGGAGCACCGGCTGTATATCCTCTCGAAGAAGCTGTGAAGAACCGGGCCATGATCCTGCGGGATTCATGGTTTTTTTCATTCCGTGTTTTTGGGAATTTCACGAAACTTATGCTACACTTATCGTAAACGATGGCCCATGCCCATCACACCATACGGATAAAGAGGGAAGACGAGCTTATGTCGATAAACGATATGCGTCAGGATGTGCTGAAGGAAACGGGGGCGGTCTTCTTCATCTTCGGAGCCACCGGAGATCTGGCCAAGCGGAAGCTGTACCCGGCATTCTATGCTTTGTACAAGGAAGGCAAGCTGCCCGAACGGTTCGCCGTCATCGGCCTCGCCCGGCGCCCCAAGACGAGGGACCAGTTCCAGGCGGATCTGCTCCAATCGATTGCGGAATTTGCCCGGTACAAGGTGAAGGACGGGGACGAGGAGTGGCAGAAATTCTCGGAGCACTTCGAATATATGTCGCTCGATATCAACGACGTCGAGGGCTTCAAGGAGCTGCGGGGTTTATCCGAACGTCTGGAGCTGAAGTTCGACATCGGGGGCAACCGGCTGTTCTATCTGGCCTTGGCGCCGGAGCTCTTCGGCAGCGTGGCCCAGAATCTCCGCCAAGGGGGGCTGTTGGACGGAGCGGGCTGGAACCGCCTGGTCATCGAGAAGCCGTTCGGGTACGATCTGCCTTCGGCGGAGAAGCTGAACAAGCAGATCTGCGAGGTGTTCAAGGAGGAGGAGGTGTACCGGATCGACCATTACCTGGGCAAGGAAATGGTGCAGAACATCGAGGTAATCCGGTTCGCTAACGCGTTCTTCGAGCCCTTGTGGAACAACAAATACATAGCCAACGTCCAGATTACCTTGAGCGAAACGGTAGGCGTGGAGGAGCGCGGCGGCTATTACGACCACTCCGGCGCCATCCGCGATATGGGACAGAACCACATGCTCCAGATGGTCACCATGATGGCCATGGAGCCCCCGTCCCGCATGCATCCGGAGGACATCCGGGATGAGAAGGTGAAGGTGCTCCGCTCTCTCCGGGTTTACGGCTCGCCGGACGAGGTGCGCAAGAACGTGGTCCGCGGCCAATACACGGACGGCGTCCTGAGAGGCAAGCCGTTGAAGGCGTACCGCTCCGAGGACTCGGTGAATCCGGAGTCGAAGACCGAGACGTACTTCGGCGCCCGGGTGTACGTAGACAACTTCCGCTGGGCGGGAGTGCCGTTCTACATCCGGACGGGCAAGCGCATGCCGGTGAAGACCACCGAGGTGGTGGTGGAATTCAAGAACATGCCGGACAACGTCTACTTGGCCCAAAAAACGAAGCTCCAGCCCAACCTCCTGGTCTTCCGGGTGAATCCGCTGGAGGGCATCTACATCAAGATCAACGCCAAGCAGCCGGGCTCCGAATGGATGGTCATCCCGGTGGCCATGGACTTCTGTCAGAGCTGCCAGGTGGGGCTGAACACGCCGGAGGCGTACGAGCGGCTCCTGTATGATGCGGCCCGCGGCGATTCCACTTATTTCACACGCTGGGACGAGGTGGCGTTGGCTTGGCGGTTCGTGGACCGGATCGTCGGAGCCTGGAGCGAGGGGGACAAGGACCTGCAGTTCTACCCGGCCGGCTCTTGGGGACCGGAAGCCATGGACCGTCTGATGGCGGAGGACGGCTTCCACTGGTGGCCGATCAACGGGCAGGAGGAAAGCGGCGTTCTGTGGGTGAAGGGGCAGGAGTAACAGCTGGAAGAATCTTCAGGCAATAGCATTGCGTGTATATTCCGGTGCGTGGTATGATGAAAATAAGAAGAAGCCGAGAGGGCCAGTCCCGGCTTCCGTACAAGCAACTTGGATGGTACACCCTCCAAAATAAGTGCCAGAGCGTAACCAGCCTTAGGCCTTCAACCTGTGGGGCTGGTTACTTCCTTTTCTCGATGAATGTCAAGAGCGTCAAGAGAAAGGTCCCGAACGCCAAGAAAGACATGATCGTTTGGAAGGTATCCATACGCACCGCCTCCTTTCCGGAGGGGCACCCCGCAAGCTGGATGTACAAATCTATTATACCAGCAAGTACCAACCTAGCCAATCGCTAGGTTATTTTTATATTCGAAGGAGGATGCGTATACGATGCCACGATATGCGGATGTGCTGCGCTATGACGCGTTTACCGGAATTCCGGGGAAGGGAAATCCGGCGGGCCTGGTACTAAACGGTGACGACTACAGCGAAGAGGAGATGCTCCGGATCGCGGCGGCGGTGGGCTATAATGAAACCACCTTCGTCCAGCGCTCGGAGACGGGAGATGTTCGGCTCCGGTATTTTACGCCGGGTCATGAGATGGACCTGTGCGGCCATGCCACCGTAGCGACCTGCACGGCTCTTGCGGAGCGGGGACTGGTTCCTCCGGCGGGGACGCTGCGGATCGAGACCCGGGCTGGTCTGCTGCCGGTGACCCTGGAGTCCGGAGGCAGGGTCACTATGCGCCAAGCGGCTCCGCGCTTTCTCCCGTTCGGTGGAGACCGGGAGGCGTTGGCCGCCTCCATGGGCCTAACGGCGGAGGATCTGGACCCGGAGCTTCCCCTCGTCTACGGCAGCACAGGGATCTGGACGCTGCTTGTGCCCATCCGGGGATTAAGTCCCTTCGCCCGCATGAGCCCGGACAACGCCCGGTTTCCCGGCCTATTGACGGAGCAGCCCCGGGCCTCGCTCCATCCCTTCACGCTGCAAACCGTGGATCCCGCCTGCCGCATGCATGCCCGCCACTTCTCCTCCCCCTTCTCGGGCACCGTAGAGGACCCGGTGACAGGTACCGCCTCCGGAGTCATGGGGGCATACGCCCTCACCTATCTGGAGCCGGAGTCGGACCGGGTTCTCTTCACGGTGGAACAGGGACTGGAGCTGGGCAAGGACGGCAAAGTAGAGGTGCAGGCGGTCCGGAAAGAAGGTATAATGGAGGTTACGATAACCGGAGCCGCCGTCTTCGTGGAAGCGTTTCAGGCGGCTTATTAGAAAGGGGCTGGACCCAAGATGGACCGGCGAGGATTTCTCAAATGGCTGGCCGGAGCGGCGGTTATAGGTGCAGCGGCATTCACCGGCTTCGGGTCCCGTCTGTGGCGGAATGCGGGGGAAGGCCCCCAGCAGACGACTGGCGGACTCACGCCTTCTGCTACGCCGGCGGACGCTTCGAAGCAGCCCGAATCAACAACGGCGGCCGGTGGGCCGTTGATGGCTTTTTTCCTGCTCAGCGATCTGCACGTAAACTCGGGGATTGATTATCCCTCAGAGCATCTGAAGAAGGCGCTGACCGAGGTGACGCAGACCTTCTCCGGCAAGGTGGACACGTTGCTCTTCGGCGGTGACGTGACCGAGTCGGGTACGGACAAGGATTACAAGGAGCTCCGCTCCGTCCTGTCCAAATATAAGCTTCCGCCCGTGCATGCGAATATGGGCAACCACGATTACTATAACGTCTGGATCGATAAGAACGGGAACTGGAGCAAGGAAACCTTCCCGAACGGGAAGACGGATGAGCAGTCGAAGAAGGCGTTCTGCGATTTCTTCGGATTGGATAAGCCTTATCATGACACCCGGGTGAAGGGATATCATATCATACTTCTATCCCAGGAGATCTACCAGCAGACCCGCACCGATGTGGGCGAGGGGGCCTGGTATTCCGACGAGCAGCTGGAATGGCTGAAGGGCAGACTGGCCGAGAACAAGGACGGCAAGCCCGTCTTCATCCTGATCCACCAGCCGCTGCCCGCCGCCGGTCAGGACGGAGGCTCTCACCGGCTGATTCCCGCCAAGAAGTTCCGGGAGATTCTGAAGCCGTATCCGAACGTATTCGTCTTCTCGGGGCACAACCATCAGGACTTCCAGAATGGGACCCAGCATTATGTGAAGGAAACGTTCCATTGGTTCCACAACTCCTCGGTGGGCCGGGTGCTGAACGCCAAGTACCAGCATGAGAAGCAGAATGCGGCGCAGGGGTTGTACGTGGAGGTCTACGGGGACCGGGTGGTGCTTCGGGGACGGGAGTTCAGCACGGGCCAGTGGCTGCCGGAGGCAGAGTGGACCGTCAAGCTCCAATCTGCTAAAGTATAATGAGGCTTAGTCCATGAAGCGAGGCGAGAACCCGTTGTGAACGACATCTGCCCGTATCGGGCGTATCCGCGGCCGTTGGGCCGCCTCTCCGTCGGACACTGACTATAGCAAGGACCCATAGAAGAGAATCGATTGCAGAAGGGAATCAAGTAAAGCATGAGCCAACTTAAGCAAGAGCTCCAAGAGGAAGTCGAGAAGCGGCGCACGTTCGCCATCATCTCCCACCCCGACGCGGGGAAAACGACGCTGACCGAGAAGCTGCTGCTCTTCGGAGGCGCCATCCGCCTGGCCGGTACCGTCAAGGGCCGCAAGGCCAGCCGCCACGCCACCTCGGACTGGATGGAGATCGAGAAGCAGCGGGGGATCTCCGTCACCTCCTCCGTCATGCAGTTCGACTATAACGGACACCGGATCAACATTCTGGACACTCCCGGCCACCAGGACTTCAGCGAAGACACTTACCGGACCCTGACCGCAGCGGACAGCGCCGTCATGCTGATTGACTCCGCCAAGGGCGTCGAGGCCCAGACGAAGAAGCTGTTCCAGGTCTGCCGCAAACGGGGAATCCCCATCTTCACCTTCATCAACAAGCTGGACCGCGAAGGCCGCGATCCCTTCGAGCTCCTGGAGGAGATTGAGAACCTGCTCGGTATCCGCTCCTATCCCATGAATTGGCCCATCGGCTCCGGCAAGCAGTTCCGCGGTGTCTACGACCGGGAGAAGACCCGGCTGGAGCTGTTCCAGGGCGACGATTACGAGCATCACAACATCAGCGTCAAGGATGTCAGCGGCTACGACGATCCCCTCGTGAAGGAAGTGGCCGGCGCCGATTACCTCTACGAGCAGCTGCAGGAGCAGCTGGCTCTTCTGGAGGTGGCCGGCGATCCGTTCGACTACGATAAGGTCCGTTCCGGCGAGCTGACGCCCGTCTTCTTCGGCTCCGCCATCAATAACTTCGGCGTGCAGACCTTCCTGGAGAACTTCCTGCAGCTGGCTCCCAAGCCGCAGACCCGGTCCAGCAGCGACGGCGAGGTGCCGCCCACGGAGGAGAAGTTCAGCGGCTACGTCTTCAAGATCCAGGCGAACATGAACCCGGCCCACCGGGACCGCATCGCATTCCTGCGCATCGTGTCCGGCAAGTTCGAGCGGGGCATGACCGTCCGTCACGTGCGGGCGGGCAAGGACATCAAGCTGGCCCAGCCGCAGCAGTTCCTGGCCCAGGACCGCGACATCGTGGATACGGCGTACCCCGGAGACATCATCGGCTTGTTCGATCCCGGTATCTTCCGGATCGGCGATTCGTTGTGCCAGTCCGGCCAATTGGTCTTCGACGAGCTTCCGGTGTTCTCACCGGAGATCTTCGCCAAGGTGACGATCAAGAACGCCCTGAAGCAGAAGCAGTTCCTGAAGGGCATCGACCAGCTGACGGAGGAGGGCACCATCCAGGTGTTCAAGACCATCGGCTTCGAGGATCTGATCCTGGGCGTAGTCGGCCAGCTGCAGTTCGAGGTGTTCGAATACCGGATGAAGAACGAGTATGGCGTGGATGTGATCCTGCAGCGCATGCCGTTCCAGTTCGCCCGCTGGATCGTAGACGAGAAGGTGGACCATGCCAAGTTCCGCATCAATTCCCAGCTGGTGAAGGACAAGGCCGACAACTACGTGGGCCTGTTCGAGAACGAATATGCGCTCCGCACGTCCATCGAGAAGAACCCGACCGCGAAGTTCCTCGAGACGGCGCCGTAATGCGGCAGCCGAAATAAGTCCACCCCCGTCTGAACTGTGACCCGGTTTGTGGACAATTAATAACAAAGGCCTTGAACTTAGCAGGCTAGTAGATGACCTCTGAATTCGTCAGGGGTCATCTTTTTTAATGTCCACTGATATCGTTCGGAATTGTAATAACTAATGTACGCC
>NZ_JBPPGJ010000030.1:0-37856 GCF_051594765.1 Oryzibacillus soli | reverse complement strand
GAAACCTCTCCTTTTGGAATAAATGGTTGCTCGACACATCCATTTTACCTAGGACAGGTTTCTTTTTGTTTTACAAAAAAAGCAAAAATAGAAGGGGCCATCCCTAAGCCATGTTTTTCATGACTTTTGGGACAGCCCCTTTCTTATACAAAAAAGCAGACGCCGCTGCGTCTGCTCTCTTCAACTGCTTCTCTTACGGGTTCAGGGTCCCGCCGTCCAGCTTACTTGGGTGAAGGTGACTTCAGCAAACTTGCCATCCGATCCGGCGGAGACTACTAGTCCTGCCGTGAACGGTCCGGTCCACGTGAGTGTCCGGGAGCTTCGCTCCGTCCAAGTAACCCCGTCCGGAGAAGAATAGGTTTTGACGGTATTTCCGATCTTCTCCACCTTCAGCCAGATCGGCAGGGTCTCCACAACCGTGCCGTCATAGTTTCTCCCGGACCACCCGTTGGTGGAATCCCGGTAGATGCTCTTGATCTTGGCCGTACCATCAATGAATATACCTTGTTGGACGCTGTTGGCGTCCGTGTTCTGGCGGATCATAATCCCCGCCTTCGTATTGGAGTTGGCGGAAGCGCCGGACATCGTGATCCCATGGATTCGGGCGATAAGGGTAACATTTCCGCTCAGCTGATCCCGGTACGCATACTGGAAACCGTCGGATTGCCCCCAGACATTGGAGCCGGACCCTGTTATCTTGATGGCAGACCCCACTTGGGTAGCGGCCCCTCCGTATACGGTGCCGACCACCGTGGTGCTGAAGGCGATAGGTGGAACATTCTCCGGAACGAAGGTGGCCGTTATCTGCTTCGGGGTATCCATGATAAGAGCTGCGGGATTCGCGGATCCGCTCAGATCCCCGCTCCACCCTTGGAAGACGTAGCCCGGCTCGGGTACCGCTGACAGCGTCACCGAAGTGCCAGCCGGGAAGCGGGAGCCGGAAGGCACACCCGTCACGGTTCCATGGGACGTATCCACCATGAGTGAATGATAAGTGGAAGGCGCCGGCCACTGGATGCTGCCGAACCGGGCGGTTACGAACTTCCCGTCCTGGCCTGCGGTTACGGCCAATCCTGCCGTATAAGGATCCGCCAAGGCCGCAAGCGTCTGAGACCCGTGCTGGGTCCAAGTTACGCCGTCCGGGGAGGAATAGCTGGTCAATCGTGTTCCGGTCTTCTCCACCTTCAGCCATACGGGCAGGGTGATGGATTCGGTTCCCGTATACTCGGCGACCGTCCATTTTGTATTCCGGAACTGGCTGCGGATCTTGCGGTCTGCGGTGACGAAGATGCCCTGATAATCATTCTTCTCGGAGGTGCCCTGCCGCACCATGATGCCGGCCCTGGCATTCCCGGCTGTTCCGTTGAATTCGGTCACCTTGGCGATGATCACAGCATCCCCGTTCAGGCTGTCCTGATACGTGTACCGGTAGCTGTCACTCTCCCCCCACAGGATGCTACCGGAAGCGGTCATCGTGACTGCGTTCGGGTCCTCCACGGTACTCCCGGCATAAGTCGTCAACAAGTCCTTGCTCTGATACGACACGAATTTCGCCGATATCGTCTTGTGGCCGTCCATGAGCAGTTCCATCGTACCCGATGAGCCGATCAGATCCCCGTCCCAATACGCCAGGCTGTAGCCGGGATCGGGCACGGCGGTGACCCGGACCACGGTATTGGGGGCATACCGTCCCCCGGGAGGATCCAGCACCAGATGGCCGCCGGTAATGTTCGGCTCAACGGTCAAGATGCAGATGTCCGGCATGAGACTGAACTGAGCGGATACCGTCTGATCCCCGTTCATCGTGATATAGTTGGGGTTGGCTTTGCCTTGTAGTCCCAGCCCCCAGCCTGCGAAGGCATACCCCGCTGCCGGTACGGCCTTGACCTTCACCGCCGAGCCGGCCGTGTAGAGTCCCGACTCGGGAGTGATGCTCCCCCCACTGCCGGGAAGAACGGTTAAGGTCTGCATCCCCGGCCATTGCACCTGGCTGAATTGGGCGGTTGCAGGAGATCCCCCTGGACCCGCGGAAGTGAAGAGTCCGACGGTCAGCTCCAGTTTGGGATCGTTCCATCCCCAGAACACACTGCTGTTATAGCTGTTCCACGTCGTTCCATCCTCCGACCACGACAAGGTGATGTCCCGGTTGTTGGCATCCCGCTTGATCTGAAGCCATATCGGCACGGAGGCGGGAATCGGCGTCTGGGGATATGCATCGTAATAGATTCCGCCTTTGCGGGTCTGTACCACCAGCTTGCCATTCTTCACCATGATCGCGGCATAAGTGGAATCCTCCGCCAGGTTCGTTCGGATCTGGAGACCCGCTACGGCATCGGTCGGATTGCCTCCGGTGAAGGAATCCAGCTTCGCCGTGAAGACCGCCTCGCCCTTCAATCCCGCGCGCAAGTGATACCGGAAGCTGTCCGGCGCGACGCCGAACTTGGTTCCGCTGCTGGTCAGGGTATAGACACCATCCTGCGTCTCCGTGTGCCCCGGAACCGCACCAGGCGACACATCGACGCTGATCAGCCCGTAGGTCGGCTTGAACTGGGCCGTGAAGGTCTTGCTTCCGTCGACCTTGTACCGAAGGGGATTGGCATTGCTCGGAACGTCGCCGCTCCAACCGGTGAACAAGAATCCGGGCTGGGGGACCGCTGTCAGCGTCACCATGCTGCCCTCCTCGTACAAGCCTTGGTTCACATCACCGGGATGGTCCGGAGTAAGGGTCACGCTGCCGCCTTCCGTGGCTTGTGCCGTCAGCGGATAGGTGGGGATGGCCGCGAAGCCGGCAGTGATCGTCTTGTTCCCGTTCATCCTCAACAGAGCGGGATTGGCAGTTTCAGTATAGTCCCCGCTCCACCCGATGAAGCGGAACCCATAATATTTGTTAGCGGTCAGGATCACTTCTTCTCCTTCGAGGTACTCCGCCTTCACCGGATTGACCTTGACGGAGCCGTTCTGAGCAGCGACCGACAAGGTATAGCGGGAGAGCGGAACGAACTGGGCCGTTATGTGCTTATTGCCCGTCATCTGTACCTGCAGGATAGGATCCGAGCCGGTCGCATCCCCGCTCCAGCCGGCAAACTTATACCCGTACGCCGGGACTGCAGTCAAGGACACCACGTCCCCTTCCGTATAAGCCCCGTCCGAGTGGGCCTGCTGGACGCTGCCGTTCTGTGCTGCAACGGTGAGCGTATAGACGTTAGCGGGAACGTAATGGGCTTGAATGGATTTGTTCGTATCCATCGTGATCGGGATGGAGCTTGCCGTACCCGTTGCATCTCCGCTCCAGTGGTCGAACTTGAAGCCTACCTTGCCTTTCGCCGTCAGAGTAAGCGGCGTGCCCTGGCTATAGGTACCGCCTGCCGGAAGCACCTCACCGTCAGCAGAAGCTACCGTGAGCTGATACGTCTTCACCGGGATCAAGGGAAGCATGGAGACGGCGTTGGCCGACAGGATGTTCATAGAGAATTCGTTCTGGGTATTCCAAGAGTCCGCATACCGGTACATAACCGCATGGTCATTGTAGCTGGGGAACACCTTGGATTTAGCCGCCGTATTCTCGGTGTCGTCGAACCAATAAGGATAAGGGGCGCTCTGGATATCGGAGTTCGGCAGCCCGGGTGGCGGCTCCACCCAACCGCCCTTGCCTTGGGCATGCTGAATCCATTGATATTGGTTGATCTCATGGACGAACCACCGGGGCTCCCGCTGCGGGTCTCCCAATCCCGTAATGAAGGACCGGCTGACGGCATTGCTGCCCAGCGTGTAATCCCAGGTCTTCTGAAGCCGCTCCAGATAGAGAGGATTCTTCGTTACACCGTAGCCGACCACAATCGGCATGAGGGTGGAACTGGTGAATCTCCAGCCGATCAGATTCGGATATCCCTCATCCTGCGCCGAAGCCCCGAACGGGGTTTCGTGGTTCATTTCCGATTCGGCATAATTGAGAATCCCTCCGTAGGCCCACTGCCGGATCGTGTCGGAGAGATACGGATTCTCGTACAGGGAAACGAAAACCCCCGTCCAGGCCGGATCCAAGACCCAATTATACCGCTTGATGGAGTTGTACTTGGTTAAGTCTGTGGCCATCTCGCTTTGGATCCACGGCATATATTCATGGACGTTCCCTGTGGCGACCATAAGCGCGCTGGCAGCCAGAAGCATTTCGTTGGACCAGGTATGGGGAGTCCCGACCTTGCTCGCATCGTAGTACGTATTCTCCTTCAGGTATTTGGGATCTTGATAGTGGAGCTTGAAGCCGTTGTAGGCCCGCAAGGCAGCATCCAGATATCCTTGAAGCTTCGCCGCCGAATAATACTTCTTCATGATCGGCGAGTTATACGCCTCAGCCATGACCCCCGCTGCGAACAGGGTCTCCGCCTTATTCGGCCCTTGGGTCCGGTTGTAGAACATCCGGTTCTTCGCCCCCTCCAGAGGCTGGCCGGTTTCGTACGTACCGGTTTCAGGGTCGTTGGACTGCGGCCGGAGGTAGTTGGCCAAGGTCCCGTCCGTGGAGGTGTTCATGATCGCCTTATGCAGCCAATCCAGCTCGTAGACCATCTCATCCAGGTAGTCGGGGATGCCATTGTTCGATTCGGGGATATCGAGCGATTCCCCCAGCGCCTCCACCTGCTCCGGGAAGTACTTGGCTCCAAGCAGCATGTCAAGGCCGACATAAGCGGAATTGTAGGGATACTTCCCCCGGTCCCCCGCATCCATATGACCTCCGGTGAGATTCACCCTTGCCGCTTCCAGATTTTTGCCGTTATCCAGGTAACGGGCTTGGTCGATGCCGTCATCCAGATGCGCGGGCGGCCGGTTCCAGTGGGTATAGGCGGGGTTCTGGAGCCCGTGGTTGCCGTCCCGCTGCATGAACATGGCGCGCGTAATGGTATACCCGATCTCATCCCGGTAGATCAGACTGCTGATCCGGAAGGGATAGGATACGCCGATCCCCGGGATATAGAGGTGATACCGCCCCTCCGACCTCATCGCGCTGAAGTCCATGGCGTAGATATCACTCTTCGTCCATCGGTCGTTCGCCAGATGCAGCTGGATGTCCCCCGTAAATACGGATTGTCCCGTCTCCTCCTCGACCACGTAGAAATGCTTATAGCCGCTGAAATCCACGCTGCCCTGTCCCGTCCAATGAGAGAGGTACGCCACCTTCGCCGCTTCCGGCAAGTACCCGACCTGATTGGAGTGAATGACAAGATTGGGCTGACTGAGATCGAATGAGAACGAGAACGGTCCGACATTCGCGACCGCAGGGTTCACGGCCAGGGAATACGTATGTCCCTCCTTGAACTGCACCGAGGAAGGAAGCTTCAGATAGGCACGGTAGAACACTTGAATCTTCCCGATATCGCCTGAGAAGGACGAATTGTAAGGCGCCTGCTCGGGGAAATACCGGTAATGGACCAAGATCGGGGTGACCCCGCCGGAGAAGTCGGGATCATCCGTGCTTGTGATGATGTAGTAGTCGGTGTTGGTGACTTGGGTGTCGGAATAAGGTTGGTCCACCAAACAGAGTTCCATCCAGCGGGAATCGATGACGCTTGCATACGATCCGGCGGGATCGGGTGCGACAGGCGCACGTTCCTTCAATGCGAATGCACGAGTGCCGTCAGTCAGTAAAAAAGCGCAGGCGAACACCATCGTCGCCAGCCATAACGTCCATGTCCTTCTCGCAAGCTCAAGCTTCCCCATTACGAACGTCCCTCCTGTTAAGGTTGTTCTAATTCCTAAGCTTCCCAGCCAGTCCGACGGTTGACGGTTCCTTGCCCGTTCAAGCTATGAATGGAATCACCTCCTCCCCCTCCATCGCCTTCAGTTTTCTTCTACGGGGTCACCTCCACGGCAAATTCGTGTTGACCGGAGCCCACGGTATAGAGAACGGGTTGCCTCTCCTTCCCCCCGGAAGGCAAATGGACCTCTGCAGCGGCATTCGGCGGGATGGTGACCTGCAGGACCAGCTTCGAACCGATTCTGTGCCAGCTGGATTGGACCGTTCCCCTAACGGTATGGATCCGCGCGTAAGCGCTGTTCATGTCCTCCGGGATATAGGGCCGGATCCGGATCCTCTCATATCCCGGCGACAAGGGGGAGATGCCGGCCAAGTGCTTATAGAACCAGGCGCTGAGCCCTCCGATCAAGAACGCATGGTTGTTGGAGGACCGGTTGTCGTGGAAGCTTTCCAAGGCGGTCGTCGCTCCGTATTCCCGGATCCAGTACCCCCAGCACCCGGGGTTCGTATTCGCAGCCAGGTAGTAAGCGATGTCATTCCTGCCGTTCTCCGCCAGAGCGGCCAGGATGGCCTCCGCACCGAGACAGCCTACCGTCAGCGTCTCCCGGGCAAGAATATCCTCTACCAAGCTGTTGAGCACGGCGGGTATGCACCCTTCCGGTACGAAACCTAGGTACAGCGCAAGGGCATTGGCCGTCTGGGAGTTGGTGTCGTAATATTGCCCTTCCTTCAGGTATGCCGCGTTGATCCCCGCTTGCACCTTGAAGGCAAGCCGGGAATAGAGGGCCGTATCATCGGGATATCCCAATACCTCCCCCATCCGGCCCATTAAGACGAGGCAGCGGTAATAATAGGCCGTCGCCAGGAAGACCGGAGAGATGTCCTTGGCGCTTCCGAACCAGTCGCCGAACAGCAAGCTGTTCTGAAGCAGATCATTCCGGTCCAGGTGGGGCTCGAATGAACCGAGGCAGCGCTTCATGAGAGGGTAGTGCTTCCGGAGAAAGGCCTTGTCGCCGTAAGCCATATAATAATCCCATGGAATCAGGACCACGGCGGCTGCCCACGGCATATCCAGGGAATACTCGTGACCTTCACTGGGACAGATCAGCGGAACCATGCCGTTCTCCAGCTGGCTGTCGGAGATGTCGTCGAACCACTTGTCATAGAAGGCCCCCATATCGAAGTTGAGAAGATCCGCCTCCGAATGACAGTGGGCATCCCCCAGCCAGCCCTGCCGCTCCCGGGAGGGGCAGTCCATGGGAACCGAGACCAGATTCGTCCGGAAGGACCATACCGCCGCATGCTGCAGCCGGTTCAAGAGCGCATGGGAGCAGGCGAAGGCGGAGCCGTTCAGAATGTCGTTATGGATGACCTGGGCCGTAATCCGGCCGGCGTCCAGCTCTCCCGGATACCCGGTTACCTCCGCATAGCGGAACCCGTGGAAGGAGAACCGGGGCTCGTAGACCTCTTCCTCCCGGCCGCGCAGAATGTATTCGTCGTACTGGGGCTGCGGCTCCGCCAGCCAGCCGGCTTCCGTCGTGCCGGGATCGATCCTTCCTTCGGGACCGAGGATCTCGGCATACCGGAGGGTGATGCGGGTCCCCGCCTGCCCCGTAACGGTCAGCCTCACGGCTCCGAACAGATTTTGGCCGAAGTCCACCACATAGGTATTCGGCAAGGGACGGGTGATGGATACCGGACTTCGTCCCTCGATGCACCGGATCGGCTGGAGCTGGCCCGTCAGCATCAGGGGGCCTTGGTCTGTGATGGGCCGGCCCCATGAAGAATCGTCATAACCCGACAGATCCCAGCCCTCCGGCTCCAACCGGGCGTCATAGGTTTCCCCCTTGCCTTCGGAGATGCTGCCGCCGGGATAACGCAAGGCGAGGTAGGGACCTTTCTTGAGCCGCTTCCAGGAAGCATCGCTGACGATGGCGTCGGTTGACCCGTCCTCATACCGGAGCTCGAGGCGGAAGATCACCTTGCGGGTATGGAGAATCCCCACGGCGTTACTTCCGGGGCGCAGGCTGCCGGTCACATCGTACGTCCGGTATAGTCCGCGCTTGAAGTGGGTTTGCCCGGGGCTAATCCGGTCATCGCCCGCTTGGGCGCCGTTGACCCGGAGCACGTAGGCGTTGGACTTGCTGCCGGTCGCCCCGATATAGACCCTGGCCGCTGCGAGGGGGACATCGCCTCTGACGAAGAATTCCCTTCGCTCGTAGTAGACGGCGGTTGGGCTGTTGGGGTACTCGCAGTTGAACCACCGGCAGCCCCAATCTTCGGCGCGGAACAGGCCGGTTTCGAAGAAAGCCCCTTCGCTCCAAGGCGATTCGCCATCGTGCCGATCCCACGTCTTCACCTTCCATACGTACCGGCTCTTGGACTGAAGCTTGGCTCCGCTGTAGGGCACGGCATTCTGCCGGCTGGAAGCCACCTTCCCGCTGTCCCACACCGTGTCCGGTCCCAGGGTTACAAGAATCCGGTAAGCGGATTGGACATACCCGTCCTCAGTCCCCTCCATCTCCCAGCTCAGCCTCGGGTCCGGTTGGTCGACCCCCAACGGGTTCGTGCAATATTCGCAGCGCAGCCTTGCCGGCACCCCGGTCCCTTCCCGCGTCATTAGAGGATCCATGGCAGCGTATCCCTCTCCGTCACACTCTTATAAGCTAGGATGTACATGCCTGCGGACCAGGCCTGGTATCCCATACCCGAGGGCATCCCGCTTCTCCCGTTCAGCCATTCGTTGAATTCCCAGTCCTGCCGCTTCCCGATCCGGTTGGCCCGCGCCAGCCCTTCCAGCTCCTCCCGGGCCAGCTCCATCCTTCCCGCCTTCACCAAGGCCGCCACATAGAATCCCCCGACAAAAGGCCAGATTCCCCCGTTATGGTATTGGTAAGGCAGATTCAGATGCGCGTTCCGGTAATATTCGCGCCAATCCTTATCCCCAGGATGGATGGGCGGGTAATTGGCCATGATGGGATACGGCTTGTTCATCCCCGTCTGAAGGAAGTGGTCCAGGATGGACTGGGTCTGCGACTCGTCGGCAAGGCCGTACAGGATAGCCAGACTGTTCCCCAAGGCGTCACAATGGGTGCCGAAGTCCCGGAATGAAGCGTACGGCAGATAATACTTACCGAACCACAGCAGCTCGCTGCTCATCCGGATGATCTTGGCCCATTCCGGGGAGTACCCTTGCTCGGCAACCCGCCGGGTCTTCTCCTCCGCCTCACCGGGCCAGAGCAGCAGGTTCAGCTTCTCCTTGACCTCCTCCGCCCGAGAACGGCTCTCCTCCCCGCTCTCCCCGCACAGCTCCAGCATCTCGGCATATTCCAATAGGGCCTTATAATATAAGACGTTGTCATAAAGGATGTTGCCCCGGTTGGCGTACAGATCCGCCCAATCCGCGGCCTCTTGGACCTCCAGCAGCCCGCACTGGTTGCTGTCCTGGTACTCGAGCCACAGCATGGCCTTCTTGATGGAGTCTATTTTCTGACGGAGATATTCCAGATCCCGGTACCGCCTGTAATAGAGGCTCTGCCCGATCACATACCAGGGGTTGCTGTCGACGGCCCCTTGGTTCGGTTCCAGCTTCGGCCGGTCCACATCCACCAGTAACGGAACGAGGCCCAGCTTCGACTGGTACTGTCCGAGGGTGTCCAGCGTGATCCGGTAGCATTCCCGAATGCTCTCCCGGTCAACCAGGGAGGCCCCCATCAAGGTAATCATGCTGTCCCTGGCATAGACCTGATTATATCCTTCCGACAGCGCGGAGGCTTTGGCCCCCAGCTCGTGCATGCACCGCTCCACCACTTCAATCGCCCGAAGGTATGCGTCCTCCACTAGATTCATCGTGAGTCCTCCTTTAATTCGGTTGTATGGAGTGAAGGGCCGGGATGATCAGCCTGGGGTACGCAATGCCCTTCCGCTCCGTGAAATCCAATTCCGCGACGCCGGTCAGTTCGAAGGAGAAGCTGGATACCGGGAAGGGCCTCACTCCCAGGAGGAAGCCCAACAGCACGCCGAGCGTGCCTCCGTGTGCGAATACGGCCAGGGACAGCTCCCGGGCCCGTTCCTCTAGGACGAAGCCTCCCATACGGCCGTGCACCCCTAGCCCGCCCAGCTCCTTCAGGAAGGGGGGGATGATCCGGGCGCACATGTCGTAGTAGCCCTCGCCCAGCTCGGTCTTCCAGGTCTCCTCCGCATACGCATCCCCAGCCTGCCGCTCCATCTCCTCATGGACGGTGCTGGGCAGCTTCTCCAGCTCCCGGTTCGGCATCCACTCGTAGAGGAACGGCAGAACCCGGAGATCCGTGTCCCTGCCGGCCAGGACGATCTCCGCCGTTTGCAGCGCCCTCCCGTAGGGGGAGGAGAAGGCATGGGTATAGATCTTGTGCTTCAAGGCCTCCGCTGTAGCCTTCGCCTGCAGAACTCCGTAGGCCTCCGACAGGCACCCCCGGACTGGTCGCTCCGGGCATACGAAGGGATCTCCGGCCATCTGTCCATGCCGGATGAAGGTTATTTTCATATCGATGCGCTCCTTTAGTTCTTCTGTTCCGCCTCATAACAAAGGCAATGAATGAAGTCACCTGCCTCCACCCATTGCCTTCGTCCCTGCCATAGCCGTTTACTTGCCTGTCAGCTGCTTGATGTACTGCTTATGCATCTTGGTCATGTATTCCTCCACTTGGGGAGCGCCCGCCGCATCGAGATCCTTCACGAACTTCGTGAATTCCGAAGCGAACTCCGCCTCCGACTTGGACAGAATCACGGAGAAGGCGTTATCGTACAGCCTCTTGTCAACGGCCTGCTGCTTCGACAGAGTCTCCGTATCCGCCCCGAGCATCAGATCCCCCAAGGTGGTGGAGTCGTACCAGTACGGGCCTAACGCTTTGTCCCGCTGCTGCGTCCGGGTGTTGTTCGTGGCGATCGGATCATCCTTCAGGATCCAATACGTGCCCCAGCTGGTCTTGCCCAGATCCGAGCCTACGAGCCGGGAGTAATGGCCCATTCCGGTTTCCTTCTCGATATTCACCTGCTTCTCCCCGGCCAGCCAGCGGTCCAGATAGGCTTGGAGCAGCGTCGGCTTCCCGTTGACCATATCCCACTGAATGCCCTTGGGCCCGTTCATGGCCAGGAAGTTGCCTTCCTCCGTGGTCAGGTAGTTCAGCAGCTTCATGGCCGCTTCCGGGTTCTTGCACTTGTCGGTAATGATCAACGCCCCGGTGCCCTTCTTGCTGACGGAGTAGATGGCGGGCTTATCGCCGCCCGGGAACTTGAAGACGAAGTTCTGGAAGTACATCTTCTCCGCATTGGGCAGCTTGGCGTCGGTGTAGGTTTTCAGGATGTCGTAGGTCTGGTTCCACCCGCCGATATGGGCGGCCACCCGGGCCGTGCCCAGCTTCGACTTCTGCCAGGTCGCATAGTCCTGTGTGAACGCTTCCGGATCGATCAGGCCTTCCCGGTACAGCTTGTTGTAGAACTTCAGCACATCCTGGGCCCAAGGGGCCTTGGGCCAATACTTCAGCGTATCGTCCGCTCCGACATACAGCTTGGAATCCGCCGGCGAACCCGCCATGGCGATCATCCCGTAATAGGGCGAGCCCCAGTTGCGGTTGAAGCCGCTGAGCGGATACATCGTTTGGCCGTCCGCCGTCTTGGGATACTTCTCCTTGACGCTCTTCAGATAGTTGTACACGTCATCGGACGTTTCCAGCTTCGGGGATCCCAGCGCCTCGTAGATATCGGTCCGCACCTGCAGGCTGTACCCGTACCCGGGGGGAGTCGCCCCCTCCGGCAAATATCCGCTCGTCAGATGGTAGATCTTCCCGTCGCTCTGCTTCAGCATATTCAGGGCCGAGCCGTACTTCTTCTTCAGATCCGGGCCGTACTTGTCGATCAGGTCGTTCAACGGAATGGCGATCTTATCCGCGATGACCCGGGCGGGATCCGACAGCATGATAATATCAGGATAGTCCCCGCTGGCGAGAACCACGTTCAGCTTGTCCTTGCCTACTCCCGAATAGACATCCCACTTCAGCTTGATGTTCAGCTTGGCTTCAAGCTCCTTGGCGACGGGGTTGGTTTCCCAGAACGGGTCCCCGGTGGGGAAGTTAGGGGTGCCGCCGGCGGAATTCACGATGGACAGCGTAACCGGCGCTTCCTTCGCCGCAGCGGTCGGGGTGCCCGCAGAGGCCGACGGAGCCGGGCTGGAGCTTGTGGATTCACTGCCGCAGCCGCTGAGCAGGGCGACCCCTGCTACGGCAACTGCAAGTAAACTTTGGGTTCTAACATACCGGTTCATACGATCCGTCCCATCCTTTGTTTTTTATGCAAAACCTTCTGCTTGGACGCTCCGCCAAGCCTAACCCGGTCATCCTTTGACGGCGCCTACCGTCAGGCCGCCGACGAAATACTTTTGCAAGAACGGATATACCATCATGATCGGAACGGTCGTAATGGTGATCGTCGCCATCTTGATAACCTCGGGAGTCAGGATGGTGCCGGATTGCTCCAGTCGGGACGCCTGCTGCGGGTCCATCGACTGAATCTGGGTTTCCATCAGAATCTTGACCAGAACCCCCTGGAGCGTGGCCAGCTCCTTGGACCCGGAGGTATACATGTACGTATCGAACCAGGTGGTCCACTGCTGGACGCCGATCATGAGGGCGATGGTGGCCAGGACGGGCGTCGACATCGGAAGGATGATGCTTCGCAATGTTCGCAGCTCCGAGGCTCCGTCGATTCTGGCGGATTCGGCCAAGGACGGCGGGAGCTCCTCGAAGAACTGGCGCATGACCATCACGTTCCAGACGCTGATCGCTGTCGGCACGATGTACACCAAGAAGCTGTTGTACAAGTGCAGCTTCTTCAGAAGCATAAAGTCCGGAATCAATCCGCCTGAGAAGTACATGGTGAAGACGAAGAAGAACAGGATCCCCCGGCGGAACACCAGCTCCCGGTTGGATAACAGATAAGCTAGAATGGCCGTGCACAGCAAGCCGAGCAGCGTCCCCAGCACAGTCCGGGCGATGCTGACGTTGGTCGCGTGCATTAAGCTGCTTTCGTTGAAGATGGCCCGGTACGCTTCCACGGAGAATTTCCTGGGCCAGAAGTAGATGCTGCCCCTCATGGCGTCCCTTCCGTCATTGAAGGAATTCACGAAGATGTTCCAGAACGGGAACGCTGTTACAAAACCGAGGACCAGCAGAAACACATAATTAATGCCATCAAATACCCGTTCACCCGCTGATTTCTTCATCGACCTTCCCCCACTGCGGCTTCTTAAACCTTGTTGTCTAGAATATGCCCATCTTCAGGAATCTCCTGCAGGCGTAATTGCAGAGCAGGATCAGGAGAATTCCGACGACGCTCTTGAATAGCCCCACCGCCGCCCCGTAAGAGTACGCAGCCTGCTGCAGGCCGTACTTCAGCACATAGGTGTCCAATACCTCGGAGTGCTTCATGTTCATGGGGTTCTGAAGGAACAGCTGCTGGTCCAGGCCGGCATTCAGGATATAGCCGACACCGAAGGTGAAGAGCAGGATGATGGTAGGCAGGATGGCCGGCAGCGTGATGCTTGTGATCTGCCTGAGCTTGCCGGCGCCGTCCATCATGGCGGATTCGTACATCTGCTTGTCGATGGAGGCAATGGCGGCGATGTAGATGATGGAGTTCCACCCAACGTTCTTCCATACGTTAAGCCCTGTCACGAACGGCCAGAAGTGATCCGCCTCCCCCAGGAAATTGATCGGCTGATCGATCAGATGGAGATGGAGCAGGACGGAATTGACGGGAGCCAGCTCGTCGATGGAGAAGATCGTCATGGCCATTCCCGCCACCACCACCCAGGAGATGAAGTGGGGCAGATAGGATACGGTCTGGATCACCTTCTTGTACACGCCGTTCCGGACCTCGCAGATCAGGATAGCGAACACGATGGCCGCTACGGTGGAGGCGATCAGATTCAACGAGCTGATCACCAGCGTATTGCGCATGACCAGAGAGAAATCGGGACTTTGGAAGAAGGCTTGGAAGTAGTCCAGTCCGATCCATTTCCCGCCGAAGGGCGTCCGGAAGGAGAATTCCCGGAAGGCCAGCAGGGAGCCGTACATCGGCACGTATTTCAGCACGATTACATACAGGAAAAAAGGGACCAGCAGAAGTAAATGTACTTTCTGTCGTCTGATCTTGGTCAGGACACTCAACGGATTCCTCCCCCATTCGCATCGTAAGGGCGCCTTACATCTCCAATTATGAACAAACCGGGGATCCGGTTCAATTGAAGGATCTGTCGAACCGTATCACGAACCGCATCACTTGGGACAACCGAAATCGATACATCCCAACATTATCGATAGATTTCATAGCCCCGCACACAAAAAACAGGATCCTGGTGCCAAACACCGGGATCCTGCGGGTCCAAAGAAGCTAGACGCTATAAGTGAATTCGACACGGGTTCCCGGGTTGCCCCGAGACACCTGCATCCGGGCGTTGCGGTCGAACAGCTTCAAGCGCATGAACGTGTTCGTGACCCCGTACCCCACCTTGTAATCCGAGGTCTCCCCCCGGTTCAGAGCCTCCATATAGCGGATGAATTCCTCCTTAACCCCCATCCCGTCATCCGTAATGACAACGGCCACCCCATCTCCCCTTCTGCGGATCTCCACCTGGATGCGCAGAAGCTTCCCGTGGATCTTCCCATGGATGATGCTGTTCTCCACGAAGGGCTGCAGGGTCATCTTGCCGATCCGCAGGTCCGCGCACTCCGGATCCATCCGGACGGTCAGCTGGATCTGGTCGCTGTGGCTGAGATTCTGCAGGGCGACATAATATTCGATGAGCTGGATCTCGGAGGGGATGGGGATGATGTCCTTGCCCTGGCTCAGCACGATCTTATAGAAGTCGCTTAAGAGATCGACGATCCGGACAATCTGCCCTTCCTTCTTGTGGTACGCGATCCACTTCACCGCGGAGAGCGAATTGTAGAGGAAGTGCGGATTCATCTGCATCTGAAGGTACTTGATCTCACTCTCCACCTTCTGGCGTTCCGTCCTGGCGATATCCACACTCAGATCGTCAATCGTCAGGGCCATATTGCATAAAGTTTCATCCAGGGCGGAGATTTCGCGGATGCGGGTTCGGACCGGAACCATCCGCATGCGGCCCTTTTCGATGCCCCGGATTTTTTTCATCAATTTTTCCATTTGAAGGGCGAAGCTCTTCGAGAACAGAACCGCCAGCATCACCCCCGCCAATACAAAAAAGCATGTGCACAGGATGACATACTTGGACATGGCCCGTTTTTCCCTCTCCAGCTCGTAGGCGTTATAGAGGATGACCACCGTCAGGGCTTGGTTCACCTTGCTGAAATAGGAGTAATAAGACTGGCTATCCTTCTTCAGCTTGGAAAATCCTTGTCCGGTATATGCATTCCTCTCGATGTAGTCCATCGTATCCTCGCCGATCCGCACGTTGGGTTGGGAGCTGAAGGCGATTCTCCCTTCACTCCAGAGATAGAACAGATAGTTGCCGTTCTCTCCCGTCCGGTACAAGCTGTTGAGCCTCTCCTGGTTCAGCTCGATGGCCAGCACGCCGCCCGGGAGGTTGATGTTGATGTACTTCAACAAGAGGATGCGGGTTTCCCCGCCTTCCTCCTCGGTCGTCACCCAGACGTCCTTCCCGCGGGCGTCCAGCGCTTTTTGCATCAGATCCTGCCTCTTGAAGCTCTCGATGCTCCGGATATTCTTCCCGTCCGTGATGAGTTCAGGGTCCAGCTTATAGATGGAGATGCTCTTGATATCGTTGTTCGTTGCCGTATAGTTCTCGAACATGCTGTTGATGCTCATGAATTGGTTAAAAAGCGTGTAATCGACGTTGCCCGAATACTTGCCGAGGAACAGGCTCGAGATGGTTCCGTCGGAATAGAGGCTCCTGGCGGTCACCTCGCAGTTCTTCATCATGTTCTCGATGCCGTTCAGGGCCTGGGACGTGGCATATTGCATGAACTCCTTATTCTGGCGGTTCAGCGTCAGGTTAAGCCGGCCGTACAGGATCGAGCTGATGGTCACGGCGTATAGGAGGGTGGTCAGGATCATGAACACCAGGATGATGTGGAAGAACTTGAAGTCTCTGCTCTTGGGCCGCGTCATCAGGCTTCTCCCGGTTCGATGGAGGCATACTTGTTCCGGTACTCTCCGGGCGTCATTTGGATGTAATTCTTGAACACAATATTGAAGTAGGTGCTGTTCTCATACCCGACCATCTCCCCGATTTCGTGGACTTTATGCCGCGTCTCTTTGAGAAGCTCCTTGGCCTTGCACATGCGCAGATTCGTCAGATATTCCTGGATGCTGATCTTCATCTTCTCCTTGAAGAGAATGCGCAGATAGTTGGGGCTCAAGTAGACCCTCTCCGACAGATAAGACAAGGTGATGGGCTTGCGGTATTCATGGTTGAGAATATGCAGGATTTCCTTGATGACGTAATCGTCCTTGTTCAGCTTCTTCCTCGCCATGTAGGAGGACACGGACTTCAAGTTCTTGCCGGTGTATTGGATCAGGTCCGGGATGGTCTTGGATTTGATGACCGTCTGGTAGATCTTTCCTTCTTCTTCAGCGATCTTATCCAGCCGTTCTCCCCGGTTGGCAAGCTGCATGGACAGGGTGGAGAACAGAAGGATGAACCGGCTCTGTATGCTCTCCATCGCAGGGTCGGGATCCGCCAGGATCCATTGCACCAGCCGGCTCAAGTCCTCGTCCCCGTAATCCCCCTCGCAGACCCTGTCGATGATAGAAGCGAGGGAGACCGGGGTGTCCTTGGGCTCGGAATCCCACGAGGACGATTGCGGTTCCGGGTCCTGCGTGTAATAGGCGATCTGTCCGTACCCCATCCGGATCTTCCTGGCGGCCGCCCTGCTGGTCTGCCGGAATGCCAGGTGGAGCTCGTTCAGATTGGCGAAGAGCTCGCTGACGCTGATGAAATAGCTGCAGGGGTTTTCCCGGGATATGGCCTCCAGCTCCTGCTGAATCCCGGTTATGATCCCGGCCCCTTCTCCCTGTCCTTGTATCAAGGTATGAAGCAGGGCCAGGATCCCCCTGCTGGACTTCTTAATGAACACGACCTGCTGGTTCGCGAAACGGTTCTCGAGCTTGTACAGCATCACTTGGATCACATTCGACTGGTGGAACAGGTCCGAATCCGGCCCGAAGTCGAATTCGATCCAGGCCAGCTTATACATCCCGATCATGCGGAGCTTCAGATCGTTGGCTTGAACCACCAAGGAACGGTCATCCCGAGACCCGGCGTCCGACACGATCAGCTCTTCTAAGAACCGGGATTGGAGGTACGGCAGGTGCTGCTTGAACTGCTCGATCATGCGTGCGGTCTCGTGGTTCGCCAGCTTCTCATCCACCAGGATCGACGTGATCCGCTTGATGACGGCGATCAGCTCCTCCTGCTTCAGAGGCTTGACCAGGTAGCTGTACGCCCGGACCTCCATGGCTTCCTGGAGCAGACCGACCTCTTCGTGGCCGCTGGAGAAGATGAACTTGGCTTGGGGGCAGAACCCCGCAATGCCCTTGGCCATCTCCATGCCGCTTAATCCGGGCATCTTCACGTCGCTGATGACGATGTCGGGCTGGAGCTCTCTCGCCTTCTGGAGGCCGTCCAAGCCGTTGAAGGCCGCTTCCACCTGCCGAATTCCGAGAATATCCCAATTGATATAATTCAGCAGCGCGTTTCTTTCGAAATCGTTGTCTTCCACGATAAGCAGTTTGACCATAGGCTCCATACCTTTTCTTGGGATCGGATATAGAAGAATTTTATCATAGAGATAACAAGGTTGGGAAGCTGCTAGAAGCGAACCAGAAGCTCCGGGCTGCTTAAGAGACTCCGAATGCGGGCCAGCTCGTAACACTCGGCGGGCACTTGTCCTGCGGTATACCGGCCGTCCCGGTTGAACGCGCCGAAATATAAATTTTTGAATATCCGCTGCAATTCATCCATCTCGAACAGCTTCACGATCTGGGTCTCCCCGTCCACCTCGATCGTAACCTCCGACGTGACCGGGATCCGGCAGCGGAGCTCCCCGCTGAACGGCGTCTTCACCGGTTCCTCATCGATCCAGTACCATCCCTCTGCCGGCTGGCCCCTCTTCGTGACCTGGACGGTCAGCTCCGAACGGAACTGGCGGTTGACGAAGGGGGTATTCCGTATGTAGACCGGGTTTGTGATGGCCACATTCCCGGCGGAATCATAGCATTTGGCCAGGAGGTAGCTGTCTGCGGATATCTCCAGGATTTCGTTCCATTCGCAATGATCCTGGTCCAGAAGGAGCTCCTTGTGCACCTGTCCGTTCAGAATAAGCTGGATCCTGCTGATCGGCGCCTGGCAGCAGCGGAAGGCCTCCATCCGGATGGCGAAGGGCTCGCTCTCCTTGGGCTTCAGCACCGCACCGGGCTGCTGGCCGTCCACCGTCAACAGGAGGATGGGGCCGGAGGACACGAGATTCCTGCCCGCCTTGACTCCCTCGCACAGCGCATCCAGGCTGAATGCGTCGGCATACGTATAGGTCTTGAACTGCAGGTGCTCCCTGGCCGCCGAATCGAAGGTATGGTCCGTCTCGGCCACCCCGGGCAGGAAGTAGCCCTGGTTCAAGGCCTCGTACCATAATTCCTGGTAATAGCGATGATCGCGGTCATAGCCCATGATGACCATGGCATCGATGGAGCCGGCCAATAGCTCGAAGCCTAAGGTTGCGGCAATGTTGGAGATGAATTCCCCGTTGTGGGGCCACCAGCTGGTAGGATGGGCGGCCACCGCCACCGAATGAGGCCCCCTCTCCTTCCGCAGCGCTTCATAGGGGTAGGCGATGAGATAATCCGGCTCCTCCCCGATCTTGGTGAACAGCCACGGATCCCAGGACCGGTCGTAATATTGGCTGTACGGGGGCATCTGGTCGTAATTCATCAGGAACATGTGCCCGTACCGGCATTTGACGATTTCGTTGCCGATGTCGAGCATAAACCGGGAGGTGGTGTTGATCTCGCCCAATTGAGCGGCGTACTTCTGCCTGTACGGTATCGTCCCCCCTCCAGACGGATCCGCATCCCGCAGATGGGTCTCCCGGTCGTAGGGGGAGCCGGCGAAGAAGAAGTTGAAGTCCTCCCCCCGCATTATGGTGGAGGCGTATTCCAAGGTACCCGTGTCCGAATGCGGATTCCGGGATACATGGGAATGGGCATCGAAGGAATAGAGGCCCAGGCGCAGGGTGTTCACAATTTCCTTCAAGTTGATCTGGAGTACGACATTCTTCTCCCCGATCATCACCGTTACTACAGCAGGCGTGAACAATTTGCCCTTATATACCTCCACGCGGTACTCCCCGGGGGACAGCTCGAACTCATATTCCCCCTTGCAGTAGACGGTTAGCGGCTCCTGCGGCAGGGATAGCCGGATCTTGCAATAGGTCAACCGGTTCCGTTCATCGTATACTTGCACCTGCAGCTTCATTTGCATCCTCCCCTTGTCTTCCCCGTATGTCCGGGCCTCTTCCCATGAATTATATCGCCGCCCCCGCCTCCACTACCATTTCAATATCCATCGTTCCGTGTGGGAATCCTCGCTACTTTGGATGCGCCCTTTTTGATAGAATGGAACATTTTCGATACAAAAAAACAGGGACGGCCCTGTTTGGACCGTCCCACTATAGCTCTGCCGGCTTCCCTTATTCCGTCAGCTCCACCCACTGCTCCAGCAGCTCGTTCAACTGGGCCTGCAGCGCCTCCCGCTCCTGCCAGCGCTTCGCCAATCCGGCGGGATCCGAAGCCAGCTCCGGCTGTTCCAGCTCGGCCGAACATTCGCGGATGCTCATTTCCAGCTCCTCGATTCGGCTCTCCAGCTGCTCGCGGCGCACCCCGCCCCGGCGCTGCTCCGGCCGTGGAGCGGGAGCAGCCGCCGGCTTGGGCTGTTCCCGAGAGGCCGCCTTCTCCGCCCGGCGTTCGCGCAGCTCCGAGCTCTTCGCCTTGTAATCATCATATCCGCCGAGGTACGGGGTGATGATGCCTTCCCTGAGCTCCCACACACTCCGGGCGATCCGGTTGGTGAAGTACCGGTCGTGCGAGATGGCGAGTACGGTGCCCTCGTAATCCTCGAGTGCTTCCTCAAGCGCCTCGCGGGAGGCGATGTCCAAGTGGTTCGTCGGCTCATCGAGCAGGAGCAGGTTCGGCTTCCGCCGCATGAGGATGGCGAGACGCAGCCGCGTCCACTCGCCGCCCGACAGAGAGGCCAAGGATTTGAACACCGCGGCGCCGTAGAACAGGTACCCCGCCAGCTCCCGCCGGGCCTCGCCCTCCTCCGCCTCCGCCTCGCGGCAGTAATGCTCAAGGACCGTCCGCTTGCTGTCGGGAGCGTCCTGCTGGGCGAGGTATCCGGCCTCGACCCGGGCACCCAGCTCCACCTTGCCGCCATCCGGCGCTGCTTCTCCCAGCAGCAGCTTCATGAGCGTAGACTTCCCCGCTCCGTTCCCCCCTACGAGCACCGTCCGGTCCCCATAGAGGAGCCGACCGTCCGCCCCCTGCAGGATGGGGCGCTCCCCATACCGCTTCCGGACTCCCTCCAAGAGGACGACCTGCTTGCCGGACCGCTCCGCGGCCTGGAGCTCGAAGTCCGCCGTTCGGCGCTGCAGCACCGGGCGTTTCATCTTCTCCATCCGGTCCAGCGCCTTCTGCATCGAGGCCGCCCTCCGGAAGAACTTCTCGTTCCCGCCGAGCTTCCCCCACTCCTGCAGCTGCTTGATCGTCTCCTTCATCTTCCGGATCACCTTCTGCTGCTCCTGGTAGGCGGCGAATTCCTGCAGCAGCCGTTCCTCCTTCTCCTTCACGTAACCGGAATAGCTCGTGCGGTACGGGAAGGCTTCCCCATCCTCCAGCTCGACGATCCCGGTGACGACTTGGTCCAGGAAGTACCGGTCGTGGGACACGAGGATGCAGGTTCCCGCATAGGTCCGCAGGAACGACTCCAGCCATTCGATGCCCTGCGTGTCCAAGTGGTTCGTCGGCTCATCCAGCAGCAGGAGTGTCGGCTGCTCGATGAGCAGCGAGGCGAGTCCCGCCTTGGTCTTCTCCCCGCCGGATAAGGTGGCATAGGGCCGTTCATAATCGGACCGGGGGATCCCCAGCCCGTGGGCCACCTGTTCGATCCGGGATTCCATCTCGTAGCCGCCGAGGCGTTCGAACCGTTCCTGGAGCGCCGCATACCGCTGCAGGATGCCGTTTAGCCGTTCGCCGTCCGCTTCGGCCATCTCCTGCTCGAGCCGGGACATCTCCTCCCGGCACTCCCGTGCCTCGCGGAAACCGCGCGCGAGCAGGTCTCCCACCGTGTACCGGTCTTCCACCTCCGGTACCTGCGCCAGATAGCCGATTCGGGTTCCTTTGGCGATCGCCAGCGTTCCGCTGTCCGGCGGAGTCAGCCCGGCCAGCACCCGCAGCAGGGTGGACTTGCCGCTCCCGTTCGAGCCGATTAAGCCGATGCGCTCGCCTTGTCTGACTTCGATTGTAATGTCGCCAAGCACCAGCTGGGCGCCGTGGTATTTCTGAATATGCTGCATGCTTGCTAAGATGGTCATGGTTAGGATCCTCCTATGGATTAGGCTTAGGCTCCCATACCGACTGTGCCGCCGCTCGGGCACAGGGAACGAAACAAAAAAAGAGCCGTAGGGAAAAGTCCCTACGACTCCGGGATAAAGCTCCGTCCGAGTTCAAGGTAGGAAGCGATTCGCAATGGGTACAGCCGTATGGGTGCAAATGGGCAGACGGGTAGCGTCAGCGGCATAAGCATGCACAAGACCAGCCATGACGATCGGCAGCTGGTTCAGACGGGTGACCATTCCATTGCAATTCATTCCTACCTCACCTCCTTATGACTCAATTAGGATTACGATACCATATTGGGGGAGCGCCATGCAAGCCCCTTTCCCTCATCCCTTCTCCCCTTCGGCCTGGACGGCCGGCGGGGCGGGCTTCTGCGCCAGCAGGGCCATAAGGTCCTTGATGTACTTGGCCAGGCGGACGCTGAGCTCGGATCGGGCCACGTCCCGGACGATGCCGAAGCGGTCGGTGTAGCCCCGGCAGACAAAATGGTAGTACAGCACATTCTCGGACTGCTCGTCGTTCAGGATCTTGATATTGCGCCGTCTAAGCTCCCGCTTGATCGCATACAGATCGTCGGTGATCCGGGTCAGCAGAATCCGGGCCGTCATGAGATGAAGCCGCTTCAGGATCCCGGGCGAATGCTCAATATCCTCCAGGCTCCGCTCCACCATGGTCTGCAGATGCGGCAGCAGGATGCTGTCCCGGATCAGGGTTAGTTCCTCGCTGGTCGGACCGGAGCTCCGCTTGATTCCGCGGGTGTTGTCGTAATCCTCTTGGTGCTCGGTAAGCAGCATCTTCGTCTTCCACCTCTCGTTGCCGTCCAGTTTGCTCACGCCCAATGACCTCCCACCTGTGCCGCCCGCTCCCAGGCCACCCCGGCCTCCAGCAAGGAGGAGGCGCGCACGATCGCCGCGCTGCCGTACCGGTCCTTGATCGCATCCGTCGCCTTCTCCAGGCAATACGCCCGGTTGCGGTCATTGAACAGGGTCAGCTGGATCACGTCATCCGTGACGAGCTGGGATAACGAGACGTTCAGATGGCTGACCGGCAGACCGTTCCAGTATTGCTCGAAGATCCGCCGCGCCACGGTCGCCACCTCGTGCGTAAGGGACGTGGGCTGCTCCAGGGTAATCTGCCGGCTGAAGGAACGGCCGCGCTCTCCGTCCGCTTCCATCGCCCCGACCGTGATCGTATACCCCATGAACCCGTGCCTCCGGCAGCGGCGGCACACCTCAATGACCAGCTCCAGCAGCACCACCTCGATGTCCTCCAGCTTCGTATAGAGGCTGCTCCGGAGCGTCTTGCCGTGGCCGACGGACTTCAGCGGGTTGCGGATCTGGGCCACCACGGGGCTCGGGTCGATGCCGCGGGCGGTCTGCCAGTAATATTCCGCCTGAATGTCGCTCTGCTTGCCCATCCGGTGGCGCATGCGCGTCTTGAACTCCCCCAGCTCGAGGCGCGCGATGTCGCCGATGGTCACGAGGCCCATCCTCAGGAAATGCCGCGCCATCCGGTTGCCGACCATGAACATCTGGTGCGTGTAGAGCGGCCATAGGTCCCGCTCCATATTGTCGAAGCCCAGCCGGAAGACGCCTTCCTCCCGCTTCTTGGCGAAGTTGTCGGTAGCCATCTTGGCCAGCACCTTGGTGGGGCCGATCCCCACCCGGGACCACACCCCTGTGGAGAGGAGCACCCGGGACTGGATCTGCCGGGCCATCTCCTCCGGCGAGCCGAAGTACGGGATGGACCCGGTAACGTCCAGGAACTGCTCGTCGATGCTGTAGGGCTCCACTTGGTCCGTGAAGGCTTCGAAGATCTCGGAAATCAGCAGGGAAACGGAGATGTAGGTGCGCATCCTGGGGCGAACCACCACCAGGTCGGGGCACAGGGCCAGGGCTTCGCCGACCCGTGAGGCTGTCGTCACGCCCCGGGCCTTGGCGATCGGGCACGCGGCGAGGATGATGCCGGACCTGCGGGACGGGTCCCCTACGGCGACCGGTTTATCTTTCAGGTCCGGCCGGGCCGCCTTCTCCACGGAAGCATAGAAGGACTGGCCGTCAACCAAAAATATGGTACGCTGTTTCACCATGAACCGCCCCCAGAAATAAGAACTCCTGTTCTTATTATATACCGAATATATGTTCGCAATGCAATGTATACTTTTCCCAAAACGCATCAAGACGAATCATTTTCATGAACCCGCCGCAACTTGCAAAAAAACCGCCGCGGGGGATCCGCGGCGGCCACATTTATTCCATAAACATTTCGTTCGATTTCCTGAGTGTTACCCTTCTTATCTCATCCTCGGAGAGCAATTCACTGGCACGCTTCTTCGCATCCAATCTTCTTTCTCATAATAGCAACGTTGCCTTGCTCCGCCACTTTCATGAACCCGACTTTTTCAAACAACCGGGCCGGACCGATAAAATCGAACGTTTCCCGTTGGAGGCGCAGGTGAGGATACCCTTCAATCGCATCATAGCCTTTGGCCTTCGCATCCTCGCACACATGAGTAAGCAGAGCGGTAGCAATCCCTTTACCGCGATAATTCGGAGCAATCTCAAAGCATAACACCGACTTAATCCTTTCGTTGGGACTAGCCTTATACGCATTTCTGATCTCTTCGCCGATCCCTAGCGTCGAATAGTTTTCCTTATTATTAGCGTTGCACCAACCGATAGATACGCCACTATCAAACGCCAAGTATCCCTGTAAATCACCGGCCAAAATTTGCTGCTCCGCCATTTTGCGGAGCGTCGACTTGAAGCTGGGTATGTCGCGGGGCATGACTCCAGGGTTTGCCGCAATTAAGCTGAATAGTTCCGTCCTCTCCTGCTCCGCAGTCATTTGTGGGCGGCAGCAGAAGCACGGCTGCATGGGAGAATCGTCCGTAAATGCGCGATTGTCGAAAAAATCAAAGAAATCTTCGGCAAGAGCCGGAGTGAGAGGTTTGATTTCAAGATTCATATTGGTTATCCTCCCGTGTTCATTTTAATATGTAATCTCCTGAACTTAAGGCATTTGCGATGCAGGGTCATCTACCTGATTCCACTATCATTTAAATATATTAAATATCCTCTGTTCTTTTCTTTCATATATTTTTTCAATGGTGATATATTTTTCCCCATATGTGTTTTGAATGCTATGAATTCCGATCTCCAATGAATTCAATAATGCTACCGCCTCCCTACTTCCCCGATTTTTACTTTGTAAGTCTGGCAATATGCATTTTGCATAATTCCTTTGAATATCCGATTCTACCGTATCTTTTGTTAGGTGTCTGATGCTATGTATGGTATTGATGATTAGTGCCGAAACTCCGGCGGCGATAATATCAAGTCCAAACTGGGTGAACCCCGTTTCACCTCTTGCAACAAAGCCGCATATGGAGGATTTGTTGTTAAAATAAAACCTAATTACAAACGGTTCCCGCTCTTCGTCGAGTATGGAGCTTCGTATTTCAATTTCTTCGTCATGAAGTTCGTACATAAATTCCTCCTCGAAATGCCTCTGCAGACCAAGTAGGCCCAAGGCGTAGATGCGGTGTTATACGCTGTGAATGCTTTCCTTGAAGAATCTTTCAAATCATCTATTCAATCATTTTCATCTTCTTGTTTTGTTATTTCAGGTATTGTTTCTTGTGATAAATCCGGATGATTATCGTGTTCTACATTTTCGAATTTTCCTGCGATACGAATCCCTTTGAGTATGGAAGTTATAATGGAAAAGGGTACGTAAGAAATAAGAGATAAAAAGAATGCCATAACTATAGTTATTAGTGGAGCCATAATTAATGAAATAGCGCCAGCCGCTACTCCAGTTATTTCATAAGTTCCCCAATATGCCCTGGCATTGCCACCAAACAAACTTATAGCAAAAAATAGTAATCCTAGCACTAAACCAATTGATCCCCAAATGATTGCATTAAGCTTACAATAAGAAAAGAACTTTATGTCTTTCATCTTAATTTGCTTCATAGATTCTACTCCCATAATTAATGGATGATTTGCAGCAGTTGGTTATAACGTTGTTGCATTCGCGAATCCGCACTGGTTTAACGCCAATGCAGGATTGTCTGCGGATGAATACGGTGCTAGACGATTCTGGGATAGTCCAGAAAGCGTCACTTTCAATTATTTTTGAAAATAAAGATCGCACATTCTATGCAGTGCGATTTTGAGAAATGTTTCACAAAAGACATCGTTGTTCCTACCTTTTAATATTCTAATCCCAATCCATATAAAAATTCACTTCTAATTTTTCTTTCCTACAGTCTGGACAATCTAACACCCCGCTCTTGACGTCATTAAGCAGTGGCTTTGTTGGCATTCGTATATTGCAGCGCGGACAAACATAACTATTAGTATAAGAATCGTCGTTCGTCTTTATATATAGAAAAACATTATTTAACAAGCAACTGCATTGTTGACAAACGTAAAGCCCATCATAACATTCAAAATGTGTGTCGTCCTTGTTCATAAACTCTTTGATTCGTTGTCGCCCTTCTTCTTGCTCATACCATTCCAAAATGGTATTCAAATCAATATATCTAAAGCCAATTCCCAAAAAAACATTTTGTTTGTAAGAGCATTGTGTGCAACTTAATGTACAGGCTACTCCCATGTGTACAACCTCTCTTATCTTCTATAAGATTTCCAACTTAAAAACGGTGTTATACGAAGATTATGCCTTCATCGAGTTTTACTTGACAAAGGTATTATGCACTCGTTCTGATTTAAGAAAATAAGGAATCCATATCGCGCATCTAACACCAGACTTCATTAAATCCCTCAATAAGCTTCCATCATCAAGCTCTCTCGTTAAAGGTATTTGAAGTATTAATAAATAATCCATTATACCCACTGCTAAACTTACACTATAGAAAATAATCATTAGTCGAGGAAATATTGTTTTCTTTTTGTAGAGATTGATTAATAGGTATACACAGAAAATGAATGATGCGGCATTAAAAACAGCCTCAAAAATTATAGTTGGCCCCCATAGAGGGTGGTAGTATTCAGATTGTTTTGAAGTTAATACTTCCCATGTCTGGGTAGCAAATGCTGGTAACGAATGTTGTAGTAATTGTATTGCTAATAAAAACATCGAAAAATAAAGCCCAATTTGTACTAAAATCAACCATCCCCCAAGCCCAGATCTCCCCAGAGGTCGATAGTCATTTTGTTGTTCTTGAATGTTAGGCTCCATTGAGAACACTTCCTTCAACTTGTTTTATTTGCATAAATTTCATATAACATTCTGGTATTTACGAACCAATATCCTTCTTTATCCAATTTGGAATGTGATGTACAAAATACTTTGATATCTTCTCTACCTCGCCCATTACTGCGTTAATCTTTTTCTCATCTAAGAACCAGTTATCCCGTGTAATATTGTTCTTATCCTGAATGGGTTCCATCAAGAATCGAACATTCAAGGGAAAAACAGTTTGATAAGTCATTAATGCCCTTCGACTATGTTGCGCTTTGCAAACCATTATCACTTGACTGACTTTAATATTTCGTTCAATAATAAGATTCCATGAATTTCTCGCATTATCAAATGTATTCTTTGCTTCATTTTCTTTGATAATAGCTTCTTGAGGTACTCCCATTTTTATTGCGATTTCATTCATAAATTCCCATTCTGTTTGATTAATTTTAGCATTGTATCCACCTGAAGGAAGAATATATGGGGCAAGTCCCAAATGATATAACTCAACTGCTCTCTCTATAAGCTGAGGATGACTCCCGCCTGGGACCAATATAATATCTGATATTTCTAGTTGGTCTTTGTTAACAAATACTAAGTCCGTTATACATTCAAATGGATACTTCAATGAATTACCCCCGTTATGTGTTTGAGGTTCGATAAATTATTTGCATTCCTTTTATATAACGTTGTTGTATTCATGAACCCTAGGCGGCCCGAAGCGTGAATGCGGTGTTAGACGAAGGTGTCGACTTCATCGAATTTTTTTACATAAAAAAGTCACATTATCTGTAGAGTTAATTTCAATATCGTCATATCCTTTAATCTCAGGCAACTTAAAAGGAATTAATAATCTTTCATGCTTATACCTATCATTGATCAACATATAGAACGCCATTAGAACTCCATTAATCATGTTACTGCCCTTTGGCTCTCGAACTATCAGTTCAGTTATAAGAAGTTCTTTATCTTCGCTATTATAACTGTTTACTGCAACGTGGTAATCAAAGAATGGAATCACACTTTTGCTTCCAGCCTTGCACACTAAAGGATATCTTGAGTTAATAAAATTATTAAGCAGATAGTTCGCTTGTTCAATATCAAGTCTCCTGGCTATACTGTTAAGTTTAGTTTCACCGTTATGTATTACATAATGGTATTCAGTATTTAAGAGATGTTCTCTAAAGCTAGTAATTAATTCGCCTCTTAGAATTATTGGCCCAATCACTTTGAGGCCTCCCCCTGATAATTCCGGCACTTCTCCTAACGTAGTTGTATTCACGAACCCGAGAGGCTTAAGGCGGGCTAGCGCCGGGTGGCTCCGCCACTTAGCCTCACAGGGTTGTGCGCGCAGCCGGTTCAGGGCCACGTTGACCCGCATCCACCGCCGAGTGCCGTCAGGCACGACGCGTGAATACGGATACGGTGTTATATGTAGTTGGGGCCTCCATCGAAATAGAGGTATAATCCCTTACATTACCCTGGATCTTTAATTCCATTACCTGTCCTAGGATCAATATAATACCATCCTTTGGCTACAGTATCACTTCGTCTTCTTATAGAAAAAATAAATATCCCTTCTTCATCCTTGCCCTCGAAATTAACTTTGAATAAATCACCTTCACAACTGCAGTCATTTATTACAAAGTCATTTACCTCTTTCTTTGTCAATTCTCTATCGAAGTTCTTATATACCGAAAATGAAACAGAGAACTCTTTAGGTGTTAACCTCTTTGGTAAAGTCATTACTTCTTTATTTATATCATTAGGTTGTTCAATTATTTTTTCTGTTGTAATATTCGTTTGTTTTGATGGTTTGTCAATTGATTGTGTAGTTGAAGTTGTTAATATTTCATGTTCCTTAGATGGAACTAATTTAGTTGTTGCATCACACCCTAATAAATTAACTAAAATTATCAGTACATATATTAATCTAATCTTCATCACATTCACCCTAATTCCTGTATAAGTTGCCCCAATTACAAATAACGTTCTTGTATTCACGAACCCATACCACCTTAAGGAAGCAAGGATCCACCAGCGCAGCTGGGTCCCAAACGGCCGCGATGCGGTTAGGTGGTGCTGGGTTATCTGTTGAGTTGGCTTTCCCGAACTGCCTTATGCAGACCAAGGGACCTCCAGGTCCCAACGCGTAGATACGGTGTTGTGTTATGGCACCGACTTCTAGAGCTACATTCATTCCCTTGACCTTTAATGTCCCTAGATCTTCATGTCTCTAGATCTATCGGTGCTTTCACATAACGTTGTTGTTTTCACGAACCCGAGAGGCTTAAGGCGCGCTAGCGCCTGGTGGCTCCGCCACTTAGCCTCGCAGGGTTGTCTACTGATTCCGCTTCTTCGAAAATCCCCTTGCAGACCAAGGGCCGTCAGGCACGACGCGTGAATACGGTGTTATATGACGTGGGCTCTTCAATGAAACTCTATCAGTCATTTATTTCTTATTCAATACTTTATTATATTGGTTTGTTCATATATATTGACCATTCCATTCTTCTTCATCCACATAAGTCTATTACATTCAGGGCATTCATAAATTCTTTCAGTTAATTTAATAATTCTTGCATCAGAAATAATTAATTCTTCCCATTCTTTTGTTTCACTTTTTGGTTGTGATTCACATAATTTAGTCCGATTTTTTTCTGTTTCCAATAATTCTTCATAGTCTCTATCTCTTACAGTCAGAAAACCATCGTCAGGAATATTACTTAAGTTATGTATAAAATTACCGCATGGACAGTACAACTTTGGCAAGTAATCAGTTCCTTTTGTATATTGTTTTATGTTCTTTTAGCTCATTTTCCATGTAACGTTCTTGTATTCACGAACCCTTACTGGCTTAAGGGGCGTAAGCCCGGGTCCGACGGATTTAGCCAGCGCAGGGTTGTCTGCTGACTCCACTTCCTCGAAATACCTCTTGCAGACCAAAGGTCTACTTCATCGAATCCTCTCCCTTGCTGGCCCGCAGCGTAAATACGGTGTTAACTGAAGTTGGCTCTTCTTCGATTCCTCATGCAAATCTAGACCTTATTCTTCATATTTATCCCATTTCTCCTGGTTCTTCTATGTCATTTATCATATTTCCAATATTTATCATTATCTCGCGGCTCGAAGGGGGTCACAGGATTATTCGGATGTTCTCGCGTGAGTTGTTCTCTATCTTCATGTTTCTAATTAACTAAAATAATGGTTACGCGTGAATCGAAGGGGCTTACAGAATTGCTCGCATGATCTCGTGTGCCATTTGGTTTTCATTGGCTTTCAACACTCTTCATCGAACCACTATCATAACAGTCATTAGCCGATTTCAGTTAACGTTGTTGTATTCACGAGCCCGAGAGGCTTTAGGCGCGCCAGCGCCGGGTCCGACGGACTTAGCCAGTGCAGGGTTGTCTGCTGATTCCGCTTCCTCGAGTTGCCTCTGCAGACCAAGGGACGCCAGGCCCACAGCGTGAATACGGTGTTAGGCGATGCTCTCGACTTCATCGAAATACTGAAATCTACTTATAAATATTTCTTGTTATAAGTTGCTAAGTCTATTGAATCCAAAAAGTGTTCTTTAAACATGTTTCCTAGTTCTTCATCAATGCAGAAAAATAAGGTTGACGTACTATCCCAACAAACTATTTCGATCTCCGCAAGAGGATGCTGGATTTTAGGGTATTCTATCCAAAAATTGGGATTTCCATCTGCGTATGGCTCTACTATAAGGTCTTCAGGATCTATATTAATGTTCTTTCTAAACCCAGAGAAAACTGCCCAAACAAATTGAATATCATTACCATTAATAATCTTTGTTAATTCTTCCCCATCAATCCAGACTGTATCTTTATCTAATGCATCCAATGAGTAATAAGTTAAGTCGTCCCTAAACTCCGAATCATCAAAAGACTCATTAGCAGCACTTCTTCTAACATCTTCATAATGATCAATATCCGTAATTAACCAGTTGTAGTCGGTTTGTCGATCCTTTATTGCTTCAAATACTCTACGCATATCAGTATGCAAGGGCATCTGCTTTGAACATTCTAAAATATAGCTCTTCATCATCGGATACTCCTTCAAAAAACTTTTCATGAATTGAATTTTAAGTGTTTTATAGTCTTTCGAGAGTTTCGCCTAACGTTGTTGTATTCACGAACCCGAGAGGCTTAAGGCGCGCGTGCGCCGGGTGGCTACGCCACTTAGCCTCGCAGATTTGTCTGCCTGATTTCACTTCCTAGACTTATCTTCTGGCAGACCAAGGGCCGTAAGGCTCGCAGCGTGAATACGGTGTTAGGCGAGGTTTTCGACTTCTTCGAATTACACTCATAAATCATTTAGTGTTCCGATCTTTTCTCTTCTGCAAACTCAATTATCGCATTTACCTGTTGTATTAGTTCATTCCATTCTAATGGCCCTTCTTCCCACCATGCCACTGTTATCTGATTGAGACCTGATCCAATTATTAATTCGTACTGAGTTCCATCGACTCCAATCATACCGACATTAGGAAATATACAAATTCTCTCCGTACGAAGAAATCCTAAGAAATTATTAATGATATTAGCTTTAAAAGTAAATTTATATGTTTTTATTTGGGGTAGTTGAGATTTCTTATTTCTATATTTCAACAACTCAAGGGGTTTCTCTAGAATTTGTAAGTCCTCTTCTTTATTCCATACAGAGATTATAATTGAATATTCCGATTCATCATTTACTGATTTAAAGAATTCATAACTTATATTCTCGCTAAATGAAGTGAGTACAATTATTTGAAACAACCTTGCAAACCCCACATCGAATTGTTCTTTTCTTAATATATTTATAGCTTGTTCTTCTATTTCAGAAAATACTTTATAAATATCTTCCATCATTGAATATACTCCTTTGATAATTTAATTCGAGAGTTTCGCCTAACGTTGTTGTTTTTCACGAACCCGAGAGGCTTAAGACCCGTAAGGGCCGGGTGGCTCCGCCTCTAAGCGTCGCAGGGTTGTCTGCTGAATCCACTACCTCGAAAATCCTCTGCAGACCAAGGGACCGTCAGGTCCCGCTGCGTGAATACGGTGTTAGGTGAAAGTCCCTGCCTTCTTCGAATTGCTGAACATTTATTTGTTGAATTCCTGCAGTACCATATATATTAATTATCGCTCTTTTATAATCTTCCCACCTAAAATAAAAGGGCCGATATCTAGTAATTTATTATCTGGTTCTACTTTAAAATCTCTCTATATTACTAAGTCATCTTCTCTTTCTATAATTGGTCTTTAATTGGTTCTTAAATTCGTTTTGTATGTCCCATATTTCTTTAATAGGTATGGCTCCTTTGTGGCATGAGTTAACGTCTCTTCCTTGTTCAGACCATAAATATGGGTATATTGATAATCCTTGGTCCCCTCTTAAGTTCTGAGTATTACTAATCCAATCTTTCCATCTATACGATTCATAGAACCTGTCCAATTCTCCATGGAACACCCAGTAGATAAAATCCGTATACCCCTTACCAGTATCTTCCCATTCCAAGGTATCAGGTGCAAAATAATAAACGTTTCTTGTCTTGTTATCAAATAGCCCCGAATTTATTGCAAAGACCCCGCCAACTACATCATATGCAACAATAAATCCATCGCTGTAAGGAAACTCCGCATTCTTTACATTAAGAGTACCAAAGATCTGTGGGTTCCCTGAACCAAGAATTCGCAACCAGCCATTATCAGCAAGTATCCCACCAGTCTCCAAAGCAATCGACCCCAGAGTTGACTTATTTGTTATCTGTAATTGAAAAAGAACTTCTTCCCCTTTGGCTCTTTCATTGTTTAATACAGTTACATCGACTTTAGATTTCTTAATCCAATCCTGAATCATTAACCATGTACTGTCTTCAAAAATTAAATCGGATTTGGTTTTCATATTGTTTGTCCTTTATAAATGAATTAAGAGGAATTCGGATAACGTTGTTGTATTCACGATCCCTCACTGGCTTAAGGGGCAACAGCCCCGGGTCCGACGGACTTAGCCAGTGCATGGTTGTCTGCTGATTCCACTTCCTTGAAAAACCTCTTGCAGACCAAGGGCCGTCAAGCCCGCAGCGTGAATGCGGTGTTATATGAAGGACATGCCTGCTCCGAACGACATTCAATAATTCATTATGTATTCTAAATAGATATGTAAATGCTTTCAGAGAGACTTATAAATTCAATGTCATTACAATAGAAGTTAATTATTCCGTTCTCGTAATCCTCAATTAGATATTTCATTGGATGATAACCGTTTTCTTTTAGATCTCTAATATTAAATCCACTAATCTGAGTTAGTACTCCTCCAGTCTTAAATCTTAAATCCTCAATACATGAAAATCTTATAACTAGTTCATATGTTTTCGAGTTTTCTTTAATTAAGAAGGTTATATCTAGTATAGAAATATTATCAAAATACTTGTCTTGAATAACGTGAAGATGAAAATTTGAAAGCCACTCAATATTATGAATTGTAAATTCATTAATAATGGGTTTTATTTTTTCTAGATTTCTTATCATCATTGAGAATCCCCCTAAAATAAAACACTGCATGTCTTTTGGATAACGTTGTTGTATTCACGATCCCTCACTGGCTTAAGGCAGCGCTAGTTGCCAGATCCGGCGGACTTAGCCAGTGCAGGGTTGTCACCTGAATCCGCTTCCTCGAAAATCCTCGCGGCGACCAAGTGCCGAAAGGCCCGCCGCGTGAATACGGTGTTATAAGATGTTGGCGCCTTCATTAGTTTACTCAAAGATCTTTCCAATAATTTTTATTCAACTTTATCATCTTTAACGTCTTTATCATCTTTATCATCAAATAACAATATCCTTCATAATCCTTGATTAAATTCTCATATTCACTAATTCAATTATTCGGTATTTACTTTTTCATTCTGAGTCTGATGAACGTTAATATGGCTAATATTGCATAAACTTTATTTGTCTGTATACTTAACTCTGCTCGTTGATTCACATCTTCTGGTGCATTCAGAAAAACTCTGGATAAGTTGTATATTTGAATGATGATTACAATTACTAATAGTCCGTTGATAATTTTCTTTAGAATAATCTTCCCCTCCGATCTAACGGGGATTGCTAAAATAAATAACGGTTTGCGCCAATTTCTTATAACGTTCTTGTATTCACGAACCCTCACTGGCTTAAGGGGCGCCAGCCCCGGGTCCGACGGACTTAGCAAGTGCAGGGTTGTCTGCTGATTCCACTTCCTCGAAAACCCTCTTGCAGACCAAGGGCCGTCAGGCCCGCAGCGTGAATACGGTGTTATAGGATGTCAGCGCCTTCTTCGATTATCAAAATTATTAGTCACTATTGTTCCAGGTTATTACCCCTTCGCTTTCATTAAATCCCTTAAATATATATTTATCCATTCGAGATTGGTCTATCAATATGTGTATCCAAGCCTCCATTGAGTCTTCAAGTCTCTTTCTATCTACAAACATATAATCAATTCTGTTAGTTCTAAATAATAAATCGATCTTGTCAGCATCATGAATGGTTAAATTTGTTTTGTTTATTGTTATATCGCTTAATCCATTTATAATTGTTTTAGTCTCATCGTCTAATATAGTAAGTATTCCTTCCACCGATGGTTGCAAACATGAATGACCACCCGCCTGATTAAAATAAGTAACTGAGGATTTCATTTTAATTATTAATGCTAGTTGTTCTAAACCATACAACCATACTTCACGTTTAGGAAGATTCATAATAGTCATTATCCTTTGTTTTTATATGCATTGCGCTGATTTCATATTACGTTGTTGTATTCACGAGCCCACACTGGCTTAAGGGGCGTCAGTCCCGGGTCCGACGGACTTAGCCAGTGCAGGGTTGTCTGCTGATTCCGCTTCCTCGAAATGCCTCTTGCAGACCAAGGGCCGAAAGGCCCGCAGCGTGAATACGGTGTTAGGCGATGCTCTCGACTTCTATGAATAATCTCCAACTAGTCCTTTAAACAAGTCAATTCCTAAAAATCATCTACTTTATATCAAAATCATAAATCATTAAATAAAGTTCTATTAAAAACATTGCTATTGAGACTCCAAATCCAATAAGCAACATTATTGAGTTTAATGAACTAATTAGAATAAAAAAACAAGAAATCACCAAAAAGCATATTATTGGAAAATACTTAATTATTGACACTATAATGCCTTGGCTTTCTCGACTGATAAAATAATTCACAACAAAAGCAATAGCTAATGGGATCGGTATTGTAAAGATAAGATGTAAATATTTAAGTGCTTCTTCTTGTTTAGCCCAGATAAATATTTCATAATCGTCCGAATATAAAAACATAGCAAAACCTATCGCGCCTAATAATAATAAGTGATACAGAATCTTTAAAATAAGTTTTATCATCGTCTGCTTAATTTCTCGTCACCTCTAGGAAAAAACAATAATTCTAAATACTTTTTTTTCAATGTTTCGAGAGTTTCGGCTAACGTTGTTGTATTCACGAACCCTCACTGGCTTAAGGCGCGCCAGCGCCGGGTCCGACGGACTTAGCGAGTGCAGGGTTGTCTGCTGATTCCACATCCCCGAAATGCCCCCTGCAGACCAAGGGCCGCAAGGCCCGCAGCGTGAATACGGTGTTATCCGATGCTGCTTCTTCTTCGATTAACTTACAAGTCATTTAAACCCTACTGGAATGTATTAAGTCATCCCATTCTTCAAATATTCCTTCCATGTCATCAATTATTTCTTCTTCATACTTTATTTCATTGTACCGTATTAAAAATTGTTTATCGTTTATATGTCTTCTATAAGATTGTTGAATCATAAAATACTCGTTCTTAAAGTCCCATGCTACTGATATCTTTTTCCTCGGTTTGGTCGTTTTAACGTAATTAATGATCAATATATCTCTGTCTTCATATTCTATTTGATTCAATCTTGTATAATCTTTTTCATTAATAATTTTTTCGACTAGATCTAATATTTCATTAATATCTTTCATTGGTTTACCTCTTTTTAATTGGTTTTATATTATTACTTCAAGCAGTTTCGGATAACGTTGTTGTATTCCCGACGCCCCACCACCTTAAAGGTAGCATGGAGCCAAAGGCAAAGCCGGTTCCCGACTGGCCGCGACGCGGTTAGGTGGTGCGGGTGTGTCGCCTGAATCCACTTCCTCGAAATGCCTCTTGGCGACCGAGGGGGCTTGTCCCCCGACGCGGGAATACGGTGTTATCTGCTGTTGTCCACTTCCTCGAATCGGCCCAAGAAATCGTCATTTTATGTCTTTACCCATCCTTCAAGGTTTTCAATACTTCTTTTATAAGGGCTTTAAGGGTTCATCCGATTTCCTCGAAGGGGTTCACCAGGGAGGCGGGATGGCTGGGGTTTTGCCGATGGGTTCAAGGGAAGGTCTCTTCCACCAATCGGCTTTCCAGTCCTTCTCGCCTTTCCAATGTCTTTATCGGATGAATCCTTTTATTGCCCTTATATAGGTATTGAAAATCTTGATGGATAAAGACCTTAAGACGATTTCGTTCAGTAATCCCTTGATCTTGAACCCCATCGATCTTAAGAATCAAGGTTCCGTCGAACGAGATGATTGCTCGCAGTCCATCTCCAGTCGGGTTCTTGGTTCTCTTGGGGGTCAAGATCTTGATTCCTGATGGGCTTTCTTCTTTAGGTTCTGGACAATTGCAGATAACGTTGTTGTATTCCCGACGCCCCACCACCTTAAAGGTAGCATGGAGCCAAAGGCGAAGCCGGCTCCCGACTGGCCGCGACGCGGTTAGGTGGTGCGGGTGTGTCGCCTGAATCCACTTCCTCGAAATGCCTCCGGCGACCGAGGGGGCTTGTCCCCCGACGCGGGAATACGGTGTTATCTGTAGTTGTCCACTTCCTCGAATCGGCCCAAGAAATCGTCTTTCCATGTCTTTACCCATCCTTCAAGGTTTTCAATACTTCTTTTACAGGGCTTTAAGGGTTCATCCGATTTCCACGAAGGGGTTCACCAGGGTGGCGGGATGGCTGGGGGGTAGCCGATGGGATCAAGGGAAGGTCTCTTCCACCAATCGGCTTTCCAGTCCTTCTCGCCTTTCTAATGTCTTTGTCGGATGAATCCCTTTATTGCCTTTAGATAAGTATTGAAATTCTTGATGGGTAAAGACCTTAAGACGATTTCGTTCAGGAATCCCTTGATCTTGAACCCCCATCGATCTTAAGAATCAAGGTTCCGTCGAACGAGATGATTGCTCGCAGTCCATCTCCAGTCGGGTTCTTGATTCTCTTGGGGGTCAAGATCTTGATTCCTGATGGGCTTTCTTCTTTAGGTTCTGGACAATTGCAGATAACGTTGTTGTATTCACGAACCCTCACTGGCTTAAGGGGCGTAAGCCCCGGGTCCGACGGACTTAGCCAGTGCAGGGTTGTCTGCTGACTCCACTTCCTCGAAAAGCCTCTTGCAGACCAAGGGCCGTCAGGCCCGCAGCGTGAATACGGTGTTATGCGTAGTACCTGACTTCTCCGAGATACTATCAAATTATTAATTCATTCTATTTGTTTATAAATCGTTTTCAGATTTTCTAAATAATTGTCCTTGCTAAATTTCATTACGGGCACTAAATTTAGCCAGGTAACTTCATTCCCGATTAATTCATAATTATATGGTATTCCTAAATTACTAGAATCCACTCCAACCCGTCTCCAAATCACTTGGTTATCTGTTATAAATACTTCAGCAACCACTAGTGTACACGTTAAATCGCAATCATCCGGGCACATTAATAATGGCAAAATAACAATCTTTTCCTCTGAATAAAAACGACTTAATACTAACTCTGCTTCTTCCTTCAGTCCAATCCAACCAGTAATTGTTGGAATTAAACCTAAAAATAAATTATCTGGATATAAATTATGGAGATATAAATCAAGTGGACTTCCATCAATTGATATTACTGGATGTTCTACATTGACATATTTACTTGCCTGCATAATGACAGAAAGTATGTTCATTAAGTTTCGCTCTTTCTATTATTAATTTTCCCAGGTATTACGCATAACGTTGTTGTATCTACGAACCCACACCACCTTAAGGAAGCCCAGATCCATCTGCGCAGCTGGGTCCCGACCGGCCGCGACGCGGTTAGGTGGTGCTGGGTTGTCTGCTGAATCCGCTCCCTCGAAATGCCACATGCAGACCAAGGGACCTCCAGGTCCCGACGCGTAGATACGGTGTTAACTGATGGCACCGACTT